>NZ_JAMYQT010000070.1:0-21362 GCF_040320985.1 Mesorhizobium sp. M0571 | reverse complement strand
ATACGAGATCTTGGCGGCGACGTAGTTGAGCCCCCAGGAAAAGGTCAGCCCGACCATGATGACGGCCGCCGCCAGGTCGACCGCGTCACGGCGGTCGAGCGTATCTGTGGCGATGCCCACCAGCCCTAATCCTCCGCGCTTGCGTCGTCGAAGCCGATCAGGTTCCAGCTCTGGCGCATATGTGGCGGCATCGGCGCGGTGACGTCGACAAAACCCTTGTCGGGATGCGGGATGACGATGCGACGCGCGTGCAGATGCAAGCGATTCTGCATGCCGCCGGGAAAATCCCAATTGGTGTCAGCCTCGAAATATTTGGGGTCACCGATGATCGGGCAGCCGATGTGGGCGGCATGGACACGGAGCTGGTGGGTGCGCCCGGTATAGGGCTCCATCTCCAGCCAGGTCATCGTCTGTGCAGCCTGCTCGATGATACGGTAGTAGGACACGGCGTGGTCGGCGCCCTTTTCGCCATGCTTGGCGATGCGCACACGATCGCCGTCGGGCGTCGGTTCCTTGATCAGCCAGGTCGAGATCTTGTCCTCGCGTTTCGGCGGCACCCCCTTGACCAGCGCCCAGTAGGTCTTCTTGGTCTCGCGCGCCCGGAACGCTTCGGCAAGCTTCATGGCGGCCAGCCTTGTACGGGCGACGACCAGCACACCCGATGTGTCGCGGTCGAGCCGGTGCACCAGGCGCGGTTTCTCGCCCTTCTGGTTGCGCCAGGCTTCCAGCATGTCGTCGACATTGCGGGTGACCCCCGAGCCGCCCTGCACTGCCAGACCGGCGGGCTTATTGAAGACGAAGACCTTCGGATCCTCATGGATCAGCATCTTGGCCAGGACATCGGCGTCGCCCTGGTTGCGTATCGAATGGCCGGTGAGCGGGCTTTCACCTTTCTTGTCCACTTCGAGCGGCGGCACACGCACCGTCTGGCCGGCTTCGACGCGGGTATCGGCCTTCACCCTGCCGCCGTCGACGCGGATCTGGCCGGAGCGCAGCAGCTTCTGCAGATGACCGAAGCCGAGGCCCGGAAAATGGGTCTTGAACCAGCGGTCGAGCCGCATGCCCGCCTCGCCGGCGTCCACTGTGATCTGTTCTACTCCTGCCATGATTCCAATCGCTGTTTCGGGATGCAGCGGCATTTGCCAGCACCCCGCAATTTCATACGCAATTACTCGTTGTCGGTTCCATATTGCAGAACCTGAACTTTCTCCAGCGTGATCAGGCCACTTGTCATGATTGTTTCAAGCACGGGCAGGAAAGCGGCGATCTTTTCCTCGCTATCGACGATCTCGATCACCAGTGGCAGATCCTCCGACAGACGGAGGATTTTCGTGGTGTGAAGCCGGCTGGAATGGCCGAATCCCATCGCGCCGCGCAGGACAGTCGCGCCGGCAATCTGCACTTCCCGCGCCTTGAGCACGATTGCCTCGTATAGCGGGCGGCCATCCGCCCTATCGTTCTCACCGATGAATATGCGCAGCAATTGTGCCTGCCTTGGTATCTTCATTGCCCGGATCCTCTCAATCGGTTGAGGCGCACTGCAAAGATGTGGCCAAGCCAGACGGCGACAAGCCACGCCACCACGGAGATCGCGATATTGAGCGCCGCCGCCGCCAGCCTTCCACCTTGCACCAGGGTGAAGGTTTCAAGGCTGAACGCGGAGAAAGTCGTCAGGCCTCCGCAAAAGCCGGCGATGAAGAACTGGCGCTGCAGCGGACTGGCAAAGACGCGGCCATTGGGCCCCGTCAATGTAGCGTAGAAGCCGATGAGGAATGAGCCGACTATGTTCACAAGGAGCGTGCCAACGGGGAATCCATTGCCCCACAGGGCGCTGCTCGCCAATGAGGCAAGCGCCCGCAGCACACCGCCGATCACGCTGCCAGCGGCGACGGTGGCATAGAACCGAACCGTTTCGCTCGTCTTGCGCCAGCCAATGCGGCGCGCAACGGACCCTGCCGCGGCGGCGTCCGTTCCGCCGGAGCGGAGCTTCCCCGGACTGCTCACGGCGCCCCGCTGCCGATCAGCAGACTTCCCGCGGCAAAGCCCAACGCCACGCCGCCGAGGCTCAGAAAAACCGAAAGCACCACATTGCCGCCCGCGCGAAGCCATTCGCCTTCACGCGCCAGTGCCAGCGTCTGCAAGCTGAACGAAGAAACCGTTGTATAACAGCCGAGGCAGCCGGTGACGGCGAAAGCCCAGACGGCGGGCATGGCGTCGCGCGCCACCGCATGCGCGATGACGCCGATCGCAAAGGCTCCCGAAATGTTGACGACCATCGTGCCCCAGGGAAAGGTCTCGCCGACCCGGCGGGCGATGAAGCCGGACAGGAAGAAGCGGGCCATTCCGCCGAGCGCGCCGCCGAGGCAGACAAGCAACAGGTGATACATCGCTCTCCCTCGGTCAGACTACGGTATCAGGCGCTTCCGGCCTTCTTCGGCTTGCTGGAGCCGATCATCTTCCAGTTCTTGTAGAACATGGAATTGATGCGCTCGACGCTGACCGAAACGATGGCGAGAAGTGTCGAGATCAGACCGGGAAACGGCGATGGACGAATGATGTCCATGAACACGCAGTAGCGGCGCCCGTTAAACTCATTGACCGAGCGATGAAGGAGCGTATCGTCGAAGATGAAGAGCGGGTTCTCGTGCCAGTAATTCTTGCTGTTGCCGCACTCGACGAACACTTCCGATTTCACCGGGATGAGGTTGTAGAGAATGCGCAGGCTGAGCCGGAGCGGGCCAAAGTGCCAGGAAGTCGATTCCCTGCCGCTGAACACAGAGACCGCAATCGTCTTGATGTATTTGAAATCCTTGTTGAATTCGGCGACGTTGTCTATTCTGTGCTTGCCATACCACTGATAGACATACATGCCGCGCCGGCCACTGCCGAAATTGGCGTCGATGTCGGCGATGATCTCGTCCTTGCGCGCCTTGAAGACGTCCAGGACCTCGTTGACCTCGCGCTGATAGTCCAGAGGAAACTGGTCCAATTTCCAGACACCGCGGTTTCTATAGCACAGCAGATCGACCAGCAGATTGAAGGGCGAAAGCAGCCAGGTGAAGATGCCGTTGCCCAGGAAATAACCACTGAACAGGGCCCAGTTCTTGTTGTCGTTGCGCAAGACGTCAATCAGGCCGAGGGCGATGAAAATCGTCGTCAGAATGGGAATGAAATAGAAGCCGAGCGCCAGCAGTGGGATCGCTATGGCGAACTTCCGAAGGGTCTTGCGAAATTTCTTTGTCATTTTTCCACGCGCCAGGCGCGATTCCGTTCTGAATATCGTCGGTACGTTTCTGGCCTGTCCGCCGGCCGAAGGCGCATCTTGATAGGGTTTTTTATCCCGCCAGACAACGGCGATCACACCAGTGTGCGACTGGCGGCTATTTTTCCCGCTCGCTGCGCAGCTTCGCCCAATAGTCCAGCCGCTTCCTGATATCGCGCTCGAAGCCGCGCTCGGGCGGGTCGTAGAATGTCTGCCGGCCCATCTTCTCCGGAAAATAATCCTGGCCGGAAAAAGCGTCGGGCTCGTCGTGGTCGTAGCGATAGCCGGCGCCGTAATCTTCCTGTTTCATCAGCTTGGTCGGCGCATTGAGAATATGCTTGGGCGGCAGCAGCGAGCCGAATTCCTTGGCCGCCTGTGTGGCGGCCTTGAAGGCGGTGTAGACGGCATTGGATTTCGGCGCGGTGGCGAGATAGACGGTTGCCTCGGCGAAGGCCAGCTCGCCCTCCGGCGAGCCCAGATAGTCGTAGGCGTCCTTGGCGGCGTTGGCCACGACGAGCGCCTGCGGGTCGGCCAACCCGATATCTTCCATCGCCATGCGCACCAGCCGGCGCCCTAGATAAAGCGGATCCTCGCCGGCATCGAACATGCGGGCGAGATAATAGAGTGCCGCGTCGGGGTCGGAGCCGCGCACCGATTTGTGCAAGGCGGAGATCAAATTGTAATGGCCGTCCTGGCCCTTGTCGTAAATCGGCGCGCGGCGCTGGACGATGCGCTGCAGGGCCTCGGCGCCGAACACTTCACCGGATTTGGCTGCACGCCAGACCTCTTCGGCCAGCGTCAACGCCGCGCGGCCGTCACCGTCGCTCATCCGCACGAGCATCGCCCGCGCCTCGTCATCGAGCGGCAGTGCCCTGCCCTCCGCCTCCTCGGCCCGCGCCAGCAGTTTGGCGATGCTCTCCTCGCCGAGCGAGTGAAACACCAGCACACGTGCACGCGACAAAAGCGCGGCGTTAAGTTCGAAGGACGGGTTCTCGGTGGTGGCGCCGACCAGCACGACGGTTCCGTCTTCCATCACCGGCAGAAAACTGTCCTGCTGGGCGCGGTTGAAACGATGGATCTCATCGACGAACAGCAGTGTCTGGCGGCCGTTGGAGCGACGCAGCTTCGCTGCCTCGAACACTTTCTTCAGGTCGGCGACGCCGGAAAACACGGCCGAGATCTGTTCGAAGGCGAGACTTGTCTCGCCGGCAAGCAGCCGTGCGACCGTGGTCTTGCCGGTGCCGGGCGGGCCCCAGAAGATCATCGAGCCGAGCGAGCCGGAGCCGATCAGCCGTGTCAGCGCGCCGTCGGGGCCGGTCAGATGCTCCTGGCCGACGACCTCGCCGAGGTTTTTTGGGCGCAGACGATCGGCCAGCGGCCTGCCGGGCGGCGTCTTTTCCGGTTCATCGACACTGAACAGATCGGCCATGCAACTTCTTCTGCCTGGAGCCCGATCATGCTGACGGTCGGGCTCAGTAACGCAACACCTGGCGCATTATCTGCCCGCCGCGCTCGACGGTAAAGCGCCACCAGCGCGTATCCTGCTGGGCTACCTGTTCCAGGGTTGCCGCCTTGTCGATCGTCAAGCCGTTGACCTCACGCACGATGTCGCCCGGCTGGAAGCCGAAATCGGCAGCGGGCGAATCGCGGTTGATGTCGACCATGGTGACGCCTTTGACATCGGTGCGCAGACCGAGCCGCTGGGCAAGCCGTGGCGACAGTTCGGCAACCTTGGCACCTGAAAACGGGCTTCGACCGCTCAATGTGAGTTCCGCAGCTTTGGCGCCCTCAGGCGGTCGTTCCAGCGCGATGTCCATCGTCGCCTGCTGACCCTTGCTCAGAACGCCGAAGCTGGCACTAGTGCCGATCGACAGCGTCGCCATCCGGTAGTCCAGCGCTCCGACGCTCTCGACCGGCTTGCCGTTGAGCGACAGCACCACGTCACCAGGCTTGAGCCCTGCCTTGGCCGCGGGTCCCGCCTCTTCGACCGAAGAAACCAGCGAGCCGGTCGGCTTGGCCATGCCGAGCGATTCGGCAATCTGCGGCGTCACCGCCTCGAACTCGGCACCGACATACGGCCGCTCGAAAAAGTCGAGCCCGGCTTTGGCCGCATCGGCGAAAGCCCGAACCATGTTCGAAGGGATGGCAAAGCCGATGCCGATCGAGCCGCCGCTACGGCTATAGATCGCGGTGTTGATGCCGATCAGCTGCCCTCCCATGTTGACCAGCGCGCCACCGGAATTGCCGGGGTTGATGGCGGCGTCGGTCTGGATGAAGAAGCTGGAATCGGAGACGCCGATATGGCTGCGCGCCACCGCCGAAATGATGCCGCTGGTGGTGGTCTGGCCGACACCGAACGGATTGCCGATCGCCAGCACGAGATCACCGACCTCGAGCGCGTCGGAATCGCCGATGGCGATCACAGGAAACGGCTTGTCGGAAGAAATCTTGAGCACGGCGAGATCGAGCGTCTCATCCTTGAGCAGCACCTTGCTGTCGAATTCGCGCCCGTCGGCGGTCGCGACCTTGACCTGGTCGGCGTCTTTGACGACGTGGAAATTGGTGACCACCACGCCGGTCGGATCAACCAGCACGCCGGAACCGAGCGAGGACTGCGCGCGCGGCTGCGAGCGGCCGAAGAACTCCTCGAAGAACGGATCGCCGTCGAAGGGCGACATCACCTTGGCGGTCTGCGAGGCGTAGACATTGACCACGGCCGGCGCCGTCTGCTTGACCAGCGGCGCGAAGGACAGCTGCACCTCCTCGCGGCCGAACGGTACGCGCTTGTCTGGGCCGGAGGTGGCGTTTTCGCCTTCCACGCCATGCAGCAGATCGGTCAGCACGTCGGACAGACCGGGATCGGTCTTGGTTTCCTCCGCCAGCGCGTGCCTGGCCGCCGGCACGACCGTCAGCGCCATCAAGGCGCAGATCAGAACAAGGGACAGCCGTTTAACACGCATTCCGAATCCTCCAAGTCGGGCGCCATTGTCCTGACGATTGTGCAAAATGAAAGGCTAAGCCGCTGAAATCCGATTATTTTGGGTAGTCGCCGCAAAAACCGGTCACAAAACACCTACAAGCCCTGCCCGGCAGCTTCCGCAACAGAAAAAGGGGCCCGCTGGCCCCTTTGAACTTCTCAGGAAAACCCGAGCCTTATGCGGCTGCGGCTTCCTCCTCGGTGCCTTCGGCCTCGATGCGGGCACGATCGCCGGCGCCTTTGGCTGAGGTGTCGCGGTCGACGAACTCGATGACCGCCATTGCCGCGTTGTCACCGTGGCGGAAGCCCGCCTTCATGATGCGCAGATAGCCGCCATTGCGGGTGGCATAACGCGGCGCGATTGTGTCGAACAGACGCTTGACGACGCCTTCATTGCCGATCTGGGCAATCACCTGGCGGCGGGCATGCAGATCGCCGCGCTTGCCGAGCGTCACCAGCTTCTCGACGATCGGACGCAAATCCTTCGCCTTCGGTAGCGTGGTGAGTATCTGCTCGTGCTCGATGAGCGACACGGCAAGGTTGGCAAACATCGACTTGCGATGGCTTATGCTGCGGGCGAACCGGCGGCCTTTAAATCCGTGGCGCATGGCTCTTCTCCTTCATTGCGGGTTCAAGAGGCCTGAGCCTCAGTTGGTTAGCCGCATGATCTGGTCCGAAAAGTCTGCAACTTTTCGGGATCATGCTCAATATTGATCTTCATAACGCTTGGCGAGGTCTTCGATGTTTTCCGGCGGCCAGTCCGGCACTTCCATGCCGAGATGCAGGCCCATCGCCGCCAGGACTTCCTTGATCTCGTTCAGCGACTTGCGGCCGAAGTTCGGGGTGCGCAGCATCTCGGCTTCGGTCTTCTGGATCAGGTCGCCGATATAGACGATGTTGTCGTTCTTCAGGCAGTTGGCAGAACGCACCGAAAGCTCGAGCTCGTCGACCTTCTTGAGCAGGGCCGGGTTGAAGGCAAGCTCGGTAACCTGTTCGGCGGCGACTTCCTTCTGCGGCTCGTCGAAATTGACGAACAGGCCGAGCTGGTCCTGCAGGATGCGAGCGGCGAAGGCCACCGCGTCCTCACCCGAGATCGAACCGTCGGTCTCGATGGTCATGGTCAGCTTGTCATAGTCGAGAACCTGGCCCTCGCGGGTGTTCTCGACCTTGTAGGAGACCTTCTTGACCGGCGAATACAGGCTGTCGACCGGGATCAGCCCGATCGGCGCGTCTTCGGCGCGATTGCGGTCGGCCGGCACGTAGCCCTTGCCGGTATCGACAGTGAACTCCATGCGGATTTCAGCGCCCTCGTCCAGCGTGCAGATGACGTGGTCTGGATTGAGGATCTCGACGTCGCCGACCGTCTGGATGTCGCCGGCGAGAACGGCGCCTGGTCCCTGCTTGCGCACGACCATGCGCTTGGGGCCATCGCCTTCCATGCGGATGGCGATTTCCTTGATGTTCAAGACGATGTCGGTCACGTCCTCGCGCACGCCGGCGATGGACGAGAATTCATGCAGAACGCCGTCGATCTGTACGGCGGTCACAGCCGCGCCACGCAGCGAAGAAAGAAGCACGCGGCGCAGCGCGTTGCCGAGGGTGAGGCCGAAGCCGCGCTCAAGCGGCTCGGCGACCAGCGTGGTCAGCGTCTTCTTCTTCGACGAGAACTCGATCTTGTTCGGCTTGATCAGTTCCTGCCAATTTTTCTGGATCATAGTGCTTTTCCTTCCGTTGTCCCGCCACCATCCAATCGTGGCGGGCGACCTGGAATGCCGTGGAGGAGCGCCCTTGAGGCGCTCGCGCGGCGTTCGGTAAATTCTAAAGCGCGGCGCGCTTTAGGTTTTTGTTTTTATGCATGTCGTTGCCCCAAAACCGCTATACACTTTTGGGCGACATGCATTAGACGCGGCGCTTCTTGCGCGGGCGGCAGCCATTGTGCGGGATCGGCGTCACATCACGGATCGAGGTGATGGTGAAGCCGGCTGCCTGCAGCGCGCGCAGCGCCGATTCACGACCGGAGCCAGGTCCACAGACCTCGACCTCGAGCATGCGCATGCCGTGTTCCTGAGCCTTCTTGGCAACATCTTCGGCGGCCATCTGGGCAGCGAAAGGGGTCGACTTGCGCGATCCCTTGAAGCCCTGGGCTCCGGCCGACGACCAGGCAATCGAATTGCCCTGCGCGTCGGTGATGGTGATCATCGTGTTGTTGAAGGTCGAATTGACGTGGGCAACGCCCGACGAGATGTTCTTGCGTTCGCGACGGCGAACACGAGCGGCTTCCTTGGCCATGATAGTCCTTTCAGTTGATCTCTACACCGCCGTAATGCCAGCGGCTCCACCTGGTGAATGGTGAATGGTAAAATGGTGAATGGCCACAACGTCGGCTCTTGGCCTTCGTCACCATTCACTATTCACCATTGACCATTCACAAATTACTTCTTCTTTCCGGCAATCGACTTGGCCGGGCCCTTGCGGGTGCGCGCATTGGTATGCGTGCGCTGACCACGAACCGGCAGCGAGCGGCGGTGACGCAGGCCGCGGTAGCAGCCGAGGTCCATGAGCCGCTTGATGTTCATCGACACTTCGCGGCGCAGGTCGCCCTCGACCTGGTAGTCGCGGTCGATGGTTTCGCGGATCTGCAGCACTTCCGCATCGGTCAACTGGTTGACGCGACGCTCGGCCGGGATGCCGACCTTGTCGACGATCTCCTGGGCGAACTTCTTGCCAATGCCGTGAATGTATTGAAGCGCAATGACGACGCGCTTGTTGGTAGGAATGTTAACGCCGGCTATACGAGCCATGTTCTTCTCTTCTCCATATAGGCCGGACGAGCCGGCGCTTCAAGTTGCCCCGCGTCCGGTGGAGGCCGGCCCTTGCGGGAGTTTCCAGTTCAAAGCGGCCTGCCTTGCCCTTGCGGACAAGCAAGCCTCATGCCTGATAGGAAGACGGGCCGCCATACCCCAGCGGACCGCTCCAGTCAAGCGCAATCGTTCGATTCTCTAGCCGGCCGCCTGGCCAACCTGCCGGGTCGTCGCCCTGAGCACCGCCTCGATCTGCTGCGTCACCGCATCGATACCGGCCATGCCATCGACGCCCCTGAGTTTGCCCTTGGCGTAGTAGTAGCCGATCAGCGGCGAGGTTTTCTTGTAATATTCCCTCAAGCGTTCTTCGAACACCGCTGGACTGTCGTCCTTGCGTACCGGCAGGCCTGCGGCCTTGGCGTCTTCGGCGCGCTTGACGATTCGGCCAACCAGCGCCTTGTCGTCGACGACAAATTCGATGACCGCGTCGAGCTCCAGTCCGCGATCCGACAGCATTTCCTCAACGGCGTCCGCTTGCACCAGGGTTCGCGGATACCCGTCAAGGATGAAGCCGTTTGCGCAATCAGCTTGATCGATACGTTCTGCCACGATGGCGTTGACGATAGCGTCGGACACCAGTTCGCCAGCGTCCATCACCGCCTTGGCGCGCTTGCCGACTTCGGTGCCGGCCTGAACAGCAGCACGCAGCATGTCCCCCGTGGAAAGCTGTGGGATGCCGTGTCTTTCTACCAGTCTCAGTGCTTGTGTCCCCTTGCCCGCCCCCGGCGGTCCAAGCAATATCAACCTCATCTGGCCTTCTTCCCCCCGCGCAGCTTCGACTTCTTGATCAGGCCCTCATACTGGTGCGCGATCAGGTGACCCTGAATCTGGGCCACCGTATCGAGCGTTACACTGACCACGATCAGGAGCGAAGTGCCACCAAGGTAGAACGGTACGCCAGTCGCTGAAATCAGGAACTCGGGCAGCAGACACACCAGCACCAGATAGATGGCGCCGACGACGGTGATGCGGGTGAGCACATAGTCAATATAATCTGCAGTGCGCTCGCCCGGACGATAGCCCGGGATGAAGCCCGAATGCTTCTTCAACTGGTCGGCGGTGTCCTTCGGATTGAAGACGATCGCCGTATAGAAGAACGCGAAGAACACGATCATTGCCGCATAGAAGGCCATGTAGAGCGGCTGGCCGTGGCCGAGCGCCGCCAGGATGGTGCTGGCCCAGGCAGGCATATTGGTCGTCTGCGAGAAGCCGGCAACCGTTGCCGGAAGCAGCAGCAGCGACGAGGCGAAGATCGGCGGAATGACGCCGGAGGTGTTGAGTTTCAGCGGCAGATGCGAGGTATCGCCCTGGAACATGCGGTTGCCGACCTGGCGCTTGGGATACTGGATCAGCAGGCGGCGCTGGGCGCGCTCGAAGAAGACGATCAGCGCGATGACGACGATGGCGAGCACGATGATCGCCAGTATCAGGCCGGTCGACAGCGCGCCGGTGCGGCCAAGCTCCAGCGTGCCGGAGATGGCGCGCGGCAGGCCGGCGACAATGCCGGAGAAGATGATCAGCGAAATGCCGTTGCCGATGCCGCGAGCGGTGATCTGCTCGCCGAGCCACATCAGGAACATGGTGCCGCCGACCAGCGTGACGACGGTGGAAATGCGGAAGAACATGCCGGGATCGTTGACGATGCCGTTGCCGCCCTCAAGCCCGACCGAAATGCCATAGGCCTGGACCAGCGCCAGAAGCACGGTGCCGTAACGCGTGTACTGGTTGATGATCTTGCGGCCCTGCTCGCCTTCCTTCTTCAACGCTTCCAGCGATGGAATGACCGAGGTCATCAGCTGCATGATGATGGAAGCGGAGATATAGGGCATGATGCCGAGGGCAAAGATCGCCATGCGCTGCACAGCGCCGCCGGCAAACATGTTGAACATGCCGAGCACGCCCTTGCTCTGCGACGAGAAGGCCTGGGCGAAAGCGTCGGGATTGATGCCGGGCAGCGGGATATAGGTGCCAAGGCGGTAAACGAGCAGCGCGCCGATGGTGAACCAGATGCGCTTCTTCAGATCCTCGGCCTTGGCGAAGGCCGAAAAATTCAGATTCGAGGCTAGTTGTTCAGCAGCCGAAGCCATGCCTGATTCTCCGCTTGGTCACGCTCGATGCCCGCAGCTCAGGCGGCGCGTGTCACCGAAGCTCACGAGATAAGCTCCGGACTGCAAACATGCAAGCGGCCGCGTTGACGCGGCCGCCACATCTGTCGGATCAAAGCACGACCGCAGGCAAAACCGAATTCCACCTTTGCCGACCGTGCTTCAAATTGCCGTTACTCGGCGGCTGCCTTCTCAGGCAGCTTCACCGAACCGCCGGCCTTTTCGATCTTCTCGACCGCGGCCTTGGAAGCACCGGCAACGTCGAAGGCAAGCTTGGCCTTGATGTCGCCGTCCGAGAGGATGCGCACGCCGTCCTTGACGCGACGGATGACGCCGGCCGCAACCAGCGCCTCGGCCGTCACAACTGTCTTAGCGTCGAGCTTCTTGGCATCGAGCGCGGCCTGGATGCGGGCCAGCGACACGACGGTGAAGCTCTTGGCGAAGATATTGTTGAAGCCGCGCTTCGGCAGGCGGCGGTAGAGCGGCATCTGGCCACCCTCGAAGCCGTTGACGGCGACGCCGGAGCGCGCCTTCTGGCCCTTGACGCCGCGACCGGCGGTCTTGCCCGAACCGGAACCGATGCCACGGCCAAGACGCTTCTTGGAATGCGTCGCGCCGTCCTTGTCACGCAGATCGTTGAGTTTCATCTGGGTTCTCCTGCGCTCTGGTTCAGCCCTCGTCCACGACGCGGACGAGATGCTGGACGGCAGCGATCATGCCGCGCACGGAGGGCGTATCCTCCAGCGTGCGCTGCTTGTGCATCTTGTTGAGGCCGAGGCCGACCAGCGTCGCGCGCTGCTCCTTCGGCCGGCGGATCGGCGAACCGATCTGCTCGACGGTGATGGTCTTGGTTGCTTTCTTGGCCATGGTCAGATCCCTGGTCAGCGTCGACTATTCTTCAGCCGCAACGGCGGTGCCGCGGCGGGCCTGAAGGGTCGAATACTTGATACCGCGCGCAGCAGCCACATCCTTCGGATGCATCTGGCTCTTCAGCGCGTCGAAAGTGGCGCGAACCATGTTGTAGGGGTTCGACGAACCCATCGACTTGGCGACCACGTCATGCATGCCGAGCGTCTCGAAGACGGCGCGCATCGGGCCGCCGGCGATGATGCCGGTACCTTGCTTGGCGGCGCGCAGCAGAACGCGTCCCGCGCCCCAGCGTCCCTCGACGTCATGGTGCAGCGTGCGGCCCGAGCGCAGCGGCACGAAGATCATGTCGCGCTTGGCCGATTCGGTCGCCTTGCGGATCGCTTCCGGCACTTCGCGCGCCTTGCCGTGACCGAAGCCGACGCGGCCCTTCTGGTCGCCGACGACGACGAGTGCTGCAAAGCCGAAGCGCCGGCCGCCCTTGACGACCTTGGCGACACGGTTGATGTGGACGAGCTTGTCGACCATCCCGTCGTCGCGCTCTTCGCGATCACGGCCGCGGCCGCCATCCCTACGTTCCTGTGCCATATCCTGTTCCTTGTTTTTTTCCGGAAGCACGGTTGATGATGAGATCCGGCGCCTCTGTGGGTCGCCGGGGGCGAAAACTATTTTTCCTTCGCATGATCTTATCCGAAAAGTCTGCAACTTTTTGCTGCCCTGACCTTCGGTTCGGGATCATGCTTTAGAAGCTCAGACCACCTTCACGGGCAGCCTCGGCCAGCGCCTTGACGCGGCCGTGATAGATGTAGGCGCCACGGTCGAAGACGACTTCCTTGACGCCGGCCTTCGAGGCGCGCTCGGCGATCAGCTTGCCGATCGCAGCTGCGGCCGCGGTGTCGGCGCCGGTCTTGAGCGAACCCTTGAGCTCCTTCTCGAGCGTCGAAGCAGCGGCGATGGTGTGGCCCTTGGCGTCATCGATCACCTGGACGTAGATGTTCTTCGACGTGCGGTGGACCGACAAGCGCGGACGATCGCCGGCGACCTTCTTGATTTGGCGGCGGACGCGCTGAGCGCGGCGTTGGGTGGATTCTTTCGAGCCCATGATATCAGTTCCTTGCCTTCAAAAAACGGGGGCCGCCATATGCGGTAGGCGAAGCGCCTCCCGCGACCGCTCCCCGCGGCGTTAAAATTACTTCTTCTTGCCTTCCTTGCGGACGATCTTCTCGCCAGCATAGCGGACACCCTTGCCCTTGTAGGGCTCGGGGCTGCGATACTCGCGGATCTCGGCGGCAACCTGTCCGACCTGCTGCTTGTCGATGCCGGTCACAGTGATTTCCGTCGGCTTCGGCACCGAAATCGTCACGCCCTGCGGCGTTTCGTAGACGACGTCATGGCTGAAGCCGAGCGCCAGCTGCAGGTTCTTGCCCTGCATGGCGGCACGATAGCCGACGCCGGTGATCTCGAGTTTCTTTTCGAAGCCGTCCTTGACGCCCTGCAGGATATTGACGATCTGCGTGCGCGACATGCCCCATTTGGAGCGGGCGGTCTTGGTCTGGTCGCGCGGCTGGACAGCGATCTCGCTGCCTTCCATTTTGACCAGCACTTCGTCGTTCACCACGAACTTCAGCTCGCCCTTGGGGCCCTTCGCCGTCACGGTCTGGCCGTTGACGGTCGCGGTCACGCCCTGCGGCAGCGAAACGGGTTTCTTTCCAATACGAGACATTTTGTTGTCCTCGTCACTTCTCTTGTTTCAGGTCTCGGTTTTCGGGACTTGATCCCGAAAACCGGATTCCAACTGGGGTCACACGTCAGATCAGAAGATCTGGCAGAGGATTTCCCCGCCGACATTCTGTTCGCGCGCTTCGTGGTCGGCCATCACGCCCTTCGGCGTCGAAAGGATGGCGATGCCGAGGCCGTTGGCGACGTGCGGGATCGACTTGGCCGAAACGTAGACGCGGCGGCCCGGCTTCGAGACACGGGCGATTTCGCGCACCACCGGCGCACCGTCGAAATACTTCAGCTCGATCTCGATTTCGGACTTGCCGTTGTCGAAGTCGGTCTGGCTGTAATCGCGGATATAGCCTTCAGCCTTCAGCACGTCGAGGACGCGGGTACGCAGGCGCGAGGCCGGCGTCGAAACGCTCGACTTCTTGCGGCCATACGCGTTGCGGATGCGGGTCAGCATATCGCCGAGAGGATCGCTCAATGACATGTTATGTCCTCCTTACCAGCTCGACTTGACCAGGCCCGGGATCTGGCCGTTATTGCCGAGATCACGAAGCGCGATGCGCGATACTTTGAGCTTGCGATAATAGGCACGCGGACGTCCGGTGACTTCGCAGCGGTTGCGGATGCGGGTCTTGGCCGAGTTGCGCGGCATCGCCGAAAGTTTCAGCTGGGCGCGGAAGCGCTCTTCCATCGGCTTGGACTGATCCATGATGATCGCCTTGAGCACCTTGCGCTTGGCAGCGAACTGGTCCGCAAGCTTGCGACGCCTGTTGTTTTTCTCGACTGAGCTGGTCTTTGCCATTTCAGATTTTTCCTTTTCTCGCTGCCGTTACTGGCGGAAGGGGAAGTTGAAGGCCTTGAGCAATGCCCTGGCTTCGTCGTCCGTCTTCGCAGTCGTACAAACGATGACGTCCATGCCCCAGATCTGATCAACCTTGTCGTAGTTGATCTCCGGAAACACGATGTGTTCCTTGATGCCCATGGCATAGTTGCCACGGCCATCAAAGCTCTTCGGGTTGAGCCCGCGGAAGTCGCGGACGCGCGGCAGTGCGATGTTCACGAGACGATCGAGGAACTCGTACATGCGTTCCTTGCGCAGCGTGACCTTGGCGCCGATCGGCATCTTTTCGCGGACTTTGAAGCCGGCGATCGAGTTGCGGGCGCGGGTGACGACGGCCTTCTGGCCGGCGATCATCGCAAGGTCTTCCGCCGCGATCGAAGGCTTCTTCGAATCGCCGGTCGCCTCGCCGACGCCCATGTTCAGCACGATCTTGTCGATGCGCGGAACCTGCATCTCGTTCTCGTAGCCGAACTGCTCCTGCAGCGCCTTGCGAATGGTCTCGTTGTAGACCTGCTTGAGGCGCGGCGTGTTCTGGGCAGTTGCCTGCTTGGTTTGAGCCTTAGCCATTGATGACTTCTCCCGAGCGCTTGGCGACGCGCACCTTCTTGCCGTCCTTCTGGAAGATGAAGCCGACGCGGGTCGGCTTGCCATCCTTGGGGTCGGCCAGCGCGATGTTCGACAGCTGGATCGGCGCTTCCTTGGTGATGATCCCGCCCTCTTGGGACTGGGACTGCTTCTGGTGACGACGGATCAGGTTGACGCCGCGCACCAGCGCGGTGTCGTCCTTCGGCTGTACCGAGAGGACTTCGCCCGAACGGCCCTTGTCCTTGCCGGCCAGCACGACGACCTTGTCGCCTTTTCTAATCTTTTGCATTGGTCCAGCTCCTTACAGCACTTCAGGCGCGAGCGAGATGATCTTCATGTGGTTCTTGGCGCGGAGTTCGCGCGGAACCGGTCCGAAGATACGCGTGCCGATCGGCTCTTTCTTGTTGTCGACGAGAACGGCTGCGTTCTTGTCGAAACGGATCACGCTGCCGTCCGGGCGGCGGATGTCCTTGGCCGTGCGAACCACGACCGCCTTCATCACATCGCCCTTCTTGACGCGGCCGCGCGGGATGGCTTCCTTGATCGACACCACGATGATGTCGCCCACGGAAGCGTATTTCCGCTTCGAGCCGCCCAGCACCTTGATGCACATGACACGACGGGCGCCGGAATTATCCGCGACGTCGAGGTTTGTTTGCATCTGAATCATGACTGGCCGCCTTCTTCTTTTCTAACGGGATGGGTTTCTCACCCTTCCCCGGTCTGTCCAAAATTCGTTTTCGTTCGCCCTGATCAGGCCTGGTCCGAAGACACCACGACCCAGCGCTTGTCCTTGGAAATCGGCTTCGATTCCTGGATGAACACCTGATCGCCGACCTTGTGGGCGTTGTTCTCGTCGTGCGCCTTGTACTTCTTGGTCATGCGCACGGTCTTCTTCATCACGGGATGCGTGAAGCGCCGTTCGACCTTGACGACAACCGTCTTCTCGTTCTTGTCGCTGACGACGGTGCCCTGCAGAATGCGCTTTGGCATGGTTTTCGTCCTTAAGCCTTCTTAGCCGCGGACTTTTCCGCAGCGATGGTCTTGATACGCGCAATGTCCTTGCGGACCTGCCTCACGCGCGCGGTCTTCTCGAGCTGGCCGGTGGCCTTCTGGAAGCGCAGGTTGAACTGCTCCTTCTTCAGGCTGGCCAGATCGTCGGTCAGCTGGTCCTGGGTCTTGGTCCGGATGTCTTCGGCTTTCATGATCAGCCCGTCCTTATTCTGCGATGCGCTGTACGAAGCGCGTCCTGACCGAGAGCTTGGCCGCGCCGAGACGCAGCGCCTCACGGGCGGTTTCCTCGTTGACACCGTCGATCTCGAACATGATGCGACCCGGCTTGACGCGCGCCGCCCAGTAATCGACCGCGCCCTTGCCCTTGCCCATGCGGACTTCGGTCGGCTTCGACGTCACCGGCACGTCCGGGAAGATACGGATCCAGACGCGGCCGGCGCGCTTCATCTCGCGGGTGATCGCGCGGCGGGCCGCCTCAATCTCGCGTGCGGTGACGCGGTTCGGCTCAAGCGCCTTCAGCCCGAAACCACCGAAATCCAGGTTGGTGCCGCCCTTGGCGGTACCGTGGATGCGGCCCTTGAACTGCTTGCGGAATTTTGTGCGCTTTGGCTGCAGCATCGTTCTAACTCCAAATTCCTAACTGTCTTACGCGTTTTCGCGACGGCGACCGCGTTCGCGCTCACCACCACCGCCATGCGCATGATCGCCCTCGGTGGCGCGGCGCTCCGAAGCCATCGGGTCGTGTTCGAGGATCTCGCCCTTGAACACCCAGACCTTGACGCCGCAGATGCCGTACGCCGTATGCGCCTCGGCCGTGCCGTAGTCGACGTCGGCGCGTAGCGTATGCAGCGGCACGCGGCCTTCGCGGTACCATTCCATGCGCGCGATCTCGGCGCCGCCGAGACGGCCGGCGCAGTTGATGCGGATGCCTTCGGCACCGAGGCGCATCGCCGACTGGACGGCGCGCTTCATGGCGCGGCGGAACGCGATGCGGCGCTCGAGCTGCTGGGCGATCGACTGGGCGACCAGGGTCGCGTCGATCTCCGGCTTGCGCACTTCGACGATGTTCAGATGCGTCTCGGACTTCGTCATCTCCATCAGCTTCTTGCGAAGCTTCTCGATGTCGGCGCCCTTCTTGCCGATGATCAGGCCCGGACGCGCCGCATGGATGGTGACGCGGCACTTCTTGTGCGGACGCTCGATCACGACCTTCGAGATCGCAGCCTGCTTGAGTTCCTTCTCAAGATATTTGCGGATCTTGATGTCCTCGTGCAGCAGCTTGCCGTACTCGCCGGTGTTCGCGAACCAGCGCGAATCCCAGGTACGGTTGATGCCGAGACGCAGACCGATCGGATTGACTTTCTGGCCCATTATGCGGCCTCCCCTTTTTCTTCGACTTCACGAACAACGATCGTGAGGTGCGAGAACGGCTTCTCGATACGGCTGGCGCGACCACGGCCACGGGCATGGAACCGCTTCATGACGATCGACTTGCCGACATAGGCTTCCGCCACGATCAGCGCATCGACATCGAGGTCGTGGTTGTTTTCCGCGTTGGCGATCGCCGATTCCAGCGTCTTCTTGACCGTGCCGGAAATCCGCTTGGCCGAGAATTCGAGGTCGGAAAGCGCTGTCGCGACCTTCTTGCCGCGGATCAGCGCGGCAACCAGGTTCAGCTTCTGCGGGCTGATACGGATCGTGCGCAACACGGCGCGCGCTTCGTTGTCAGCAAGCCTGCGCGGAGCTTTGGCCTTGCCCATGATTATTTCCTCTTCGCCTTCTTATCCGCGCCGTGACCGTAATAGGTCCGGGTCGGAGCGAATTCACCGAACTTGTGACCGACCATGTCCTCGTTCACCGAGACGGGAACGTGCTTTTGGCCGTTGTAGACACCGAAGGTGAAGCCGACGAACTGCGGCAGGATGGTGGAGCGGCGGCTCCACATCTTGATCACCTCATTGCGACCACCTTCACGAACCTTGTCCACCTTCTTCAGAAGGTAGCCGTCGATGAAGGGGCCTTTCCAAATCGAACGAGTCACTTGGCGTTACCTCTTCTTAGCTCTTGCGCTGATGGCGCGAGCGCAGGATGAACTTGTCGGTCGCCTTGTTGGACCGCGTCTTCTTGCCCTTGGTCGGCTTGCCCCAGGGCGAAACCGGATGGCGGCCACCCGAGGTGCGGCCTTCGCCGCCGCCATGCGGATGGTCGACCGGGTTCATGGTCACACCGCGATTGTGCGGACGTTTGCCACGCCACACGGTGCGGCCAGCCTTGCCGTCATTGATGTTGCCGTGGTCCGGGTTGGACACGGCACCGACGGTGGCCATGCAAGAGCCGTGAACGACACGCTGCTCACCCGAGTTGAGGCGCAGGATCGCCATGCCCTGGTCGCGGCCGACAAGCTGGCCATAGCCACCGGCCGAACGAGCGACCTGAGCGCCCTTGCCGGGCTTCAGCTCGATATTGTGGACGATCGTGCCGACCGGCATCGAAGCCAGCGGCATCGCGTTACCCGGCTTCACGTCGACCGATTCGCCGGCCACGATCTTGTCGCCGGGAGCCAGACGCTGCGGGGCGATGATGTAGGACAACTCGCCATCGTCATACTTGATCAGCGCGATGAAGGCGGTGCGGTTCGGATCGTATTCGATACGCTCGACCGTGCCGACGACGTCGAACTTGCGGCGCTTGAAGTCGATGATGCGGTACGTGCGCTTGTGACCACCACCGATGAAGCGGGCCGTGATACGGCCGTAATTGTTGCGGCCGCCCGATTTGGTCAGGCCTTCGGTCAGGCCCTTGACGGGCTTGCCCTTATAGAGGCCCGAACGGTCGACGATGACCAGCTGGCGGGTGCTCGGAGTTACCGGGTTGAATTTTTTCAGTGCCATCGTTCTGTCCTCGCGACCTTGCTCAGAGACCCGTCGCGACGTCGATCGACTGGCCTTCGGCCAGCGTCACAATCGCCTTCTTGACGTCGCTCTGGCGGCCGATCGTGCCGCGGAAGCGCTTGATCTTGCCCTTGCGGACAAGCGTGTTCACGGCCGTCACTTTGACCCCGAACAGCGCTTCGACGGCGGCCTTGATTTCCGGCTTCGATGCCTTTTTGGCTACGTTGAAGACGACCTGGTTCTGCTCGGAAGCCATGGTCGACTTTTCGGTGATCGCCGGCGAGACGATCACGTCGTAATGACGAAGGTCGGTCATTTGAAGCGCTCCTCGAGAGCCTCGACGGCGGCCTTGGAAAGGACCAGCGTGCCGCGGCGCAGAATGTCGTAGACGTTGATGCCCTGAATGGGCAGCACGTCGATGTTCGGGATGTTGGTCGCCGCCAGCTTGAAATTCTTGTCAAGCTCGGCGCCGCCGATCACCAGGGCGTTGCTCAGGCCCAGCGTCGCAAAATTCGCGATCAGCGCCTTGGTCTTGGCCTCGGTCAGCTTCAGCTCGTCGATGATGATGATCGACGCGCTCTTGGCTTTGGCCGAGAGGGCATGCTTGAGGCCGAGCGCACGCACTTTCTTCGGCAGATCGTGCTCGTGGCTGCGCACGACCGGGCCGTGGGCCTTGCCACCGCCGCGGAACTGCGGAGCGCGAGCCGAATGGTGACGGGCGCGGCCCGTACCCTTCTGCTTGTACATCTTGGCGCCGGTGCGGGCGATTTCCGCGCGACCCTTGGCCTTGTGTGTGCCCTGCTGCTTCTTGGCAAGCTGCCAGCGCACGACGCGCTGCAGGATGTCCTCGCGCGGATCAAGGCCGAAAATCTCTTCGGAGAGCTTCAGCTTGCCGGCGTCCTTGCCGCCAAGCGTCGTAATCTTGAGATCCATTATTCCGCTCCCTCTGTGGCCGGGGCCTCGTTCGTGGCGGCACCATCGGTCGCAACGGCGCGGATCGCAGCGGGCTTCGGCGCATTGGCCGGTAGCGCCACCTTGGCCGCGTCGCGGACCAGGATCCATGCACCCTTCGAACCCGGGACCGCACCGCGGATCAGGATCAGGCCGCGATCGGCGTCGGTCGAGACGACCTCGACATTCTGTGTGGTGACGCGGGTGTCGCCCATGTGGCCGGCCATATGCTTGCCCTTGAACACCTTGCCCGGATCCTGGCGCTGGCCGGTCGAGCCGTGTGTACGGTGCGACACCGAGTTGCCGTGCGTCGCGCGGCCGCCACCCATGTGGTGCCGCTTGATGACGCCTTGGAAACCCTTGCCGATCGTGGTTCCCGTCACATCGACCTTCTGGCCGACGACGAAATGCTCGACGGTGATCTCGGCGCCGACATCGATCATGTTGTCGGCGGAGACGCGGAACTCGGCAACCTTGGCCTTGGGCTCGACGGAAGCGGTCGCGAAATGGCCGCGCATCGCCTTCGACGTGTTCTTCACCTTGGCAAGGCCAACGCCGAGCTGGACGGCGGTATAGCCGTTCTTCTCCTGCGTGCGCTGCGCCACGACCTGGCAGTTCTCCATCTGGAGAACAGTGACGGGAACATGTTCCCCGGCATCGTTGTAGATGCGGGTCATTCCCACCTTCTTTGCAATCACACCTGAACGCATCGGTTCAATTCCTTTAGAGTTCCCTGTCGGGGCTGTCGCCCCTCCACGCCTCTTGTTCCTTCAGAGTTCCGGGTCGCCCCGCTGACCTCTGGTTCCTTAGAGCTTGATCTCGACGTCGACACCGGCGGCCAGGTCGAGCTTCATCAAAGCGTCGACCGTCTGCGGGGTCGGGTCGACGATGTCGAGCAGACGCTTGTGCGTGCGCATCTCGAACTGCTCGCGGCTCTTCTTGTCGACGTGAGGCGACCGGTTGACCGTGAACTTTTCGATCCGCGTCGGCAGCGGAATGGGGCCGCGGACGTTGGCGCCGGTGCGCTTGGCGGTCGACACGATTTCCCGTGTCGAGGCGTCGAGCACCCGGTGATCAAACGCCTTCAGGCGGATGCGGATATTCTGTCCGTTCATGCGTCACTTCCTTGTTCTGGCGCGGCGCGGGCAGCGCCCGCGACAGATCGGTTTAAGTCCAAATTACTCTTTGATGGTGACGACGATGCCGGCACCGACGGTGCGGCCGCCTTCACGGATGGCGAAGCGCAGCTTCTCTTCCATGGCGATCGGCACGATCAGCTC
>NZ_JAMYQT010000069.1:0-22160 GCF_040320985.1 Mesorhizobium sp. M0571 | reverse complement strand
GCGACGACATTCCGATCGTCAAGGGTTCCGCACTTGCGGCGCTTGAAGACAGCGACAAGAAGATCGGCGAGGACGCCATCCGCGAATTGATGGCGGCGGTCGACGCTTACATCCCGACGCCGGTTCGTCCGCTCGACAAGCCGTTCCTGATGCCGATCGAGGACGTGTTCTCGATCTCGGGTCGCGGCACGGTTGTGACCGGCCGCGTCGAGCGCGGCGTCGTCAAGGTCGGCGAGGAACTGGAGATCATCGGCATCCGTCCGACCACCAAGACGACCTGCACGGGCGTCGAGATGTTCCGCAAGCTGCTCGACCAGGGCCAGGCCGGCGACAACATCGGCGCGCTGCTGCGCGGTGTCGACCGTGAAGGCGTCGAGCGCGGCCAGGTTCTGGCCAAGCCGGGCACCGTCAAGCCGCACAAGAAGTTCGTCGCCGAAGCCTACATCCTGACCAAGGACGAGGGCGGCCGTCACACGCCGTTCTTCACCAACTATCGTCCGCAGTTCTATTTCCGCACGACGGACGTGACCGGCATCGTGTCGCTGCCGGAAGGCACCGAGATGGTGATGCCGGGCGACAACATCACGGTCGATGTCGAGCTGATCGTGCCGATCGCCATGGAAGAGAAGCTGCGCTTCGCCATCCGTGAAGGCGGCCGCACCGTCGGTGCCGGCATCGTCGTCACCATCAAAGAGTAATCGTCGCCGGCGTTGCCGGTCGAGATCGGATGCGAAAGGGCGGTCTTCGGGCCGCCTTTTTGATTCTGAGTTTCTCGTAATAGATTAACCGCCTTGCTTCAAATCCTGTTGCAAGCGCCTCTGCCTTAACTAGTATAGGTTGCATCGAGGGGGCTTGCCCGAATGGTTCCATGGCGCCGTTTGCATAGTCAGGCATGGTGGCTGTTAGGGCTGATCTGCCTGGTGTCGTTCCTTGTCATGGGACACGCTGCCTTCGCAGCGGATGCAAAGAAATCTACGCAGGAAAAATCCACGCCGGATCTCGGCCCGACGATGCGGTTCGTCGTCGTCCGCAGCAGCGCGCCGGGCTGCGAGCCGACCTGTCCGGAATGGATATCGGCGGAAGGCTCGATAGAGGCCGGCACGCCGGCCCTGTTCAAACGCACGCTGAAAGCGCTGGGTGGCCGAAAATTGCCGATCGTCGTCGATTCCCCCGGCGGCAATGTCGAAGCGGCGCTGACGCTCGGTCGCCTGGTCCGCAAGAACAAGCTCGATATCGCGGTCGGCAAAACCCGGTTCATCGGCTGTCAGCCAGGTGTGAAGAACTGCAAGGACAAGGACGGCAAGGCCGCCCCCTATTTCGGCAATGCCTATGCCAGCAGCGCCATCTGCAATTCCGCCTGTCCCTTAATGTTTTCCGGTGGCATCCGGCGCGTGGTCGGGGAATGGGCCTTTCTCGGCGTCCATCAGATCACAACGACCTATATCCGGACGAAATTGCTGTACCGCACCACCTACCGCATGGTGAAGGGCAAGAAGAAGATCCTCAGCACCAGGGTCGTCAGCCGGAAGAACGCCGGTAGCTACAAGACCTACGAGATGAACAAGCCGCTGGAGAGACGGCTGGCGGCCTATTTGAAGGAAATGGGCGTCGGCCTGGGTGTACTCGAGACCATGAAAAGCACGCCGGCCAGCGGTATCCAGCAGATCGCCCTCGACGACATGCTGCAGACGAATCTCGTCACCAGCCTGGATGCCGTCGACCTGCTGACCGCGCCTACCCTATGCAAAGCCGATCCGTTGCCCGCGAGCTGCAGAGAGGTGCCGGCGCCGGAAAATGCCGCAAAGCCGACCGGCGAAGTGGTGGCGAACGCCGCGCCTGCACTTGCAGGGCTCGAAAGCCCGCAGGTGAAAGATGTCGCGGACATGCGCTTCGTCCTGGTCCGCGGCAGCAATCCGCTCTGCAACCCCAACTGCCCCGAATGGATCTCGGCCGAAGGCACAATTACCGCTCAAACGCCCGAAAAATTGCGGCAACTGCTTGACGACATCGGTGACCGGCGCCTGCCCATCGTCATCAACTCGCCGGGAGGTGATGTGCTCGGTGCCTTGGCGGCCGGAAGGCTGATCCGCGAACGCAAGCTCGACGTCGCAGTGGCACGGACGGATTTCATTGGCTGCGAGCCGCGGCAGGCCGACTGCACGGCAGAAGACGGAGTCTACAACGGCCTGACGGTCGATGCCGGCGGCGAGTGCGGCTCGGCCTGCCCGATCATGCTCGCCGGCGGTGCCAAACGCCTCGTCGGCCCGCGTGCAAAGTTGAGCGTGCATTCGATTGGCTTGGAGCAGGGGGTCAAGACCTATCTCAAGGACATGGCGGTCGGTCCGGGATTGTTTGCTGCGATGAAATCGGTGCAATCCTCGCGCCACCGCCAGCTTGAACCCGACATGATGCTGAAGTTCGGGCTGACGACGGGGCCTGGGTCGGCGGACGAATTAACAGGTCCCGGCATCTGCAGATCGGAGCCAAGGCCGGAGAATTGCCGCGAGCTCTCCGGCGCCAAGGCTCAGGCCAGCATGCCCGTGAAATCATAGGGCGGCTAAATCGTAATTCAGGCATCATAGCTGCAGCCGACTGGCCATCGAGGCAGGTTGAGCGACGCGCGATATTTCCGCTATTGTCCGGCGCCGTGGGCTTGCCGGTAGAGGGATCGCGAATGAGCCAGGATGTCCCGACATTGTTCGAATGGGCCGGTGGCACCGAAGCGCTGAACCGGCTGACCCAGACCTTCTACGACAAGGTGTTTCGGGATCCGATCGTCGGGCCGGTGTTCAAGCACATGTCGCCGGACCATCCGGCTCACGTCGCGGCCTTCATCGGCGAGGTCTTTGGTGGACCCAAAATCTACAGCGAAAAGCATGGCGGCCATCGCGAGATGGTGATGCATCATCTCGGCAAGCATCTGACGGAGGAGCAGCGCCGGCGCTGGATCAGTCTTCTCGCCGACGCCGCCGACGAGGTCGGCCTGCCTGACGATCCCGAATTCCGCTCCGCCTTCATGGCCTATATCGAATGGGGATCGCGGCTGGCCAGGATGAATTCCAACAAGGGCCCGACCTGCGACCCCGAGACGGAACCAATGCCGGCCTGGGGTTGGGGCGTGCCCGGCGGCCCCTACAAGCCGCCTTCGGGGAACTGACTGGGCACGAATCGGTCGAAAACCCTGCCGGCCAGGAAAACGGGTGGCCATGGAGGTTTCGGTCCTCCAGGCTAACGGTTTAAAGTCGCCGTCGACTGGCGGGGCCACACTGAAAACCGGAGGCTTGCGATGGGATCGGAAGGCAAGAAAAATTCAGACAGCGCCTTTGACAGCGGCCGCGGAACTCGAAACCCGTTCGGTGTGATGGATGTCCCCAGTCCCGACGACGAGGAGGTGTCGGCGTTCGCCGCAGGTGCAAAACTGGAGGGACTTTCGAGCGATGAGAATGCCGAAGCCTGGGGCACCGAAAGGATCCGCGATCACGACGACGCGATCGAAGGAAGCTGGTCCAGCCGATGGAACGGCGGCGCCGATCCCACGATTCCGGGCGATAGCAGGGATAAATGGCGGTCTGGCCGGGGCGTGGTGAAGGTAGCGGGAGAGAGGGTCTTCCTCCTGTTCGATTGGCATCATGGCGTGCGCAAAGGACTGATCGATGCGCGGCGCGAGGGTGCGAAAGGGTGGGTTGGAAAATACATCAATCTGACCGACCCGAAAATCGTGCGTCCCTGGGTCGGCTTGATTGTCAGCAACCAGAGAATCGACGGGAAATGGCCGGGAGGACGTCTGGATTTCCGCAGATGAAGGCAGGGCAGCACACACCGCTCTTTACAGAGCGCACGGAAGCTTTTAGGAAGCGCCTGCTGCGCCGACATGCGCATACGGGCATAGCTCAGTTGGTAGAGCGGCGGTCTCCAAAACCGCAGGTCGTAGGTTCGAGCCCTGCTGCCCGTGCCATTCTTCGAATGGACAACTAAAAACGATTCTTTTGCAGCGCGGCCTTTGAAAACCGGCTTGTGACTTGCCATATGGCATAAGTTGCGGCATAAGGGCCGCATAGCCGGGACGGGACGACTGGATGGTTCCGAGGCGGCGTTTGGTCATAAAGCCGACACTTGCCACTTGCGTGGATCAAGAATCGGTTTTATGTAGACGAAACAGACACGCGACGCGTGGAGCTGGGAAGCCGGCTTTACGCGTCTGATTTGCATGGGCGAAATGATTGCGCTGATTCGGCGCGAACGCACGCTCAAGCGGCACGTCCCGGCCAGCGGGATCATCCAGGAGATCCGGCCAACGGGTCTTGAAGACAGAGCGGCATATGGCTTCGAAAACCACAAATCCTTTCACCTTTCTCCAGCAGGTTCGCGCGGAGACCGCCAAGGTCACTTGGCCGTCGCGGCGCGAAACGATGATCTCGACGGTGATGGTCCTTGTGTTCGCGGTCATCGCGATGATCTTTTTCTTTACCGCAGACGTGGCCATGGGCTTTGCGGTCGAAAAAATCCTCGGCCTCGGACAATAAGTCTGGCGATTACGGAGAAGTCTTGAAATGACCGCGCGGTGGTACATCGTCCACGCCTACTCGAACTTTGAAAAGAAGGTCGCCGAGGACATCGAGAACAAGGCCAAGCAGAAAGGCCTGTCCGCCGACATCGAGCAGATCGTGGTGCCGACCGAGAAGGTCGTCGAGATCCGCCGCGGCCGCAAGGTCGACGCCGAGCGCAAGTTCTTTCCGGGCTATGTGCTGTTGAAAGCCAATCTGACCGACGCCGTGTTCTCGCTCGTCAAGAACACGCCGAAGGTCACCGGTTTCCTGGGCGACTCCAAGCCGGTGCCGATCACCGAAGCCGAGGCCCAGCGTATCCTGAACCAGGTTCAGGAAGGCGTCGAGCGGCCGAAGCCGTCGGTGACGTTCGAGATCGGCGAAGCGATCCGCGTTTCGGATGGACCATTCGCGTCCTTCAACGGTTTCGTCCAGGAAGTGGACGAGGAGCGGGCGCGGCTCAAGGTGGAAGTTTCGATCTTCGGGCGCGCCGTGCCGGTCGATCTGGAATTCGGACAGGTCGAGAAGGGCTGATCCGAAATCCCTGCACCAGTTCGGCGGCAGGGAAGGCGGCGCGGAGATCGCGCGGCCAAAAACGGGTGGGAGGCGAATGCGGCTTTAGCCGGCCGCGCGGACCGCACCACCAGACTGCAACCGCCGGCAAGACCGGCATGAGAAAAGGCAGGAAGAGAGATGGCTAAGAAAATTGCAGGCCAGCTCAAGCTCCAGGTTTCCGCGGGATCGGCTACGCCGTCGCCCCCGATCGGCCCGGCGCTTGGTCAGCGTGGCATCAACATCATGGAGTTCTGCAAGGCGTTCAACGCGCAGACCCAGGAAATGGAAAAGGGCTCGCCGGTTCCCGTCGTCATCACCTACTACCAGGACAAGTCGTTCACCTTCGTCATGAAGACGCCGCCGGTGAGCTATTTCCTGAAGAAGGCCGCGAACCTGAAGTCGGGCTCCAAGGAGCCGGGCAAGGTCAAGGCCGGCACGATCGGCCGCGACAAGGTGCGCGCCATCGCCGAGCAGAAGATGAAGGATCTGAACGCAAACGACGTCGAGGCGGCCATGCGTATGGTCGAGGGCTCCGCCCGCTCGATGGGTCTGGAAGTGGTGGGCTGAGATCATGGCAAAGATTGCAAAGCGTGTATCGCAGACCCGCGAAGGCATCGATCCCAACAAGGCTTACGCTTTGGGTGAGGCGCTGAAGCTGCTCAAGGATCGCTCCTCGGTGAAGTTCGATGAGACCATCGAAGTCGCGATGAACCTCGGCGTCGACCCCCGCCATGCCGACCAGATGGTCCGCGGCGTGGTCAACCTGCCGAACGGCACAGGCCGCAGCGTTCGCGTCGCCGTGTTCGCGCGTGGTGACAAGGCCGAGGAGGCCAAGGCCGCCGGCGCCGACATCGTCGGAGCCGAGGATCTGGTCGACATCGTCCAGAAGGGCACGATCGACTTCGACCGCTGCATCGCCACGCCGGACATGATGCCGCTGGTCGGCCGTCTCGGCAAGGTGCTCGGTCCGCGCGGCATGATGCCGAACCCGAAGGTCGGCACCGTCACCACCGACGTTGCCGCCGCCGTCAAGGCATCGAAGGGCGGCGCGGTCGAATTCCGCGTCGAGAAGGCCGGCATCGTTCATGCCGGCGTCGGCAAGGTCTCGTTCGACGTCAAGGCGCTGGAAGAGAACGTCCGCGCCTTCACTGACGCGGTGAACAGGGCAAAGCCGGCTGGCGCCAAGGGCAACTACGTCAAGAAGGTGTCGGTCACCTCGACAATGGGCCCGGGCCTCAAGCTCGATGTCTCGACGCTGGCAGCGTCCTGATACGAACAATTGGATCGGCCGCTAAAACGCTGATCCGTGAAAGAATTCCGGGCCTCCGACCTGTCGGCGGCCCGGTGCCGGAAGTCGAAAGGCTTCCGGACATCCTGTCCGAGATTGCAGGCGGCCCCCAAGCCTTAGGTGATGTGGGCCTTAATTCATGTGGGCCTGCATGAGACGGGTGAAGACCGGACAAAGGAGCGTCAGCTCCAATGAAAGGTTCGAACCGTGTTTGCCTTTTGTCTGCGCACCGTCCGGCTTGCCGGCAGGTGTGGCGAAAGGGGGCAGGATCCTCGAGCGCCGTTCGGGAGATCCGTTACTGGATGGCCCGGCCGGCAAAAGGCAACCCGACGCCTGTCCTTCGTAGAGGGCAGGGGTCAACTGGAGATAGGCAGTGGACAGAGCGGAAAAACGCGAACTCGTCACGGGCCTGAATGATGCGTTTTCAAGCGCTGGTTCAGTCGTCGTGGCCCACTACGCCGGTATCACCGTCGCGCAAATGAACGACCTTCGGTCGAAAATGCGCGCCGCCGGTGGCACCGTCAAAGTCGCGAAGAACCGTCTCGCCAAAATCGCTCTTCAGGGCACGGACTCCGCATCGATCATCGATCTGTTCAAGGGACAGACGCTGATCGCCTATTCGGAGGATCCGATTGCGGCGCCGAAGGTCGCGTCCGATTTCGCCAAGGGAAATGACAAGCTCGTCATTCTCGGCGGCGCAATGGGCACCACCTCGCTCAACGCCGACGGTGTGAAGGCACTCGCCACACTCCCGTCGCTCGATGAGCTGCGCGCCAGGCTGGTTGGCATGATCGCCACGCCGGCAACCCGGATCGCCCAGATCGTCAATGCGCCTGCGGCTTCGGTCGCGCGCGTCATCGGCGCTTACGCCCGGAAGGACGAGGCGGCATGAGGCCGTTCCTCGCTATCACAAACACACGTTCGAACCTTATGAAGGAACATTGCAATGGCTGATCTGGCAAAGATCGTAGACGACCTTTCGAAGCTGACCGTCCTCGAGGCGGCCGAGCTGTCGAAGCTTCTTGAAGAAAAGTGGGGCGTTTCCGCCGCTGCTCCGGTGGCGGTAGCCGCTGCCGGCGGCGCTGCGGCCGCTGCTGCTCCGGTCGAGGAAAAGACGGAATTCGACGTCGTTCTCACCGAGGCAGGCGCTCAGAAGATCAACGTCATCAAGGAAGTTCGCGCCATCACCGGTCTTGGCCTCAAGGAAGCCAAGGACCTGGTCGAGGCGGCTCCGAAGCCGGTCAAGGAAGCCGTTTCCAAGGCCGACGCGGACAAGTTCAAGGCCCAGCTGGAAGCAGCCGGCGCCAAGGTCGAACTGAAGTAAGCGTTGAGTACCGGCGGGCGGCGTCGCGCCGTCCGCCACTCCCTTCGCGCGAAGGGAGGTTGCGTAGCGCGAAGAGTGCGAAAACCTCTTTCCTGAGGGCCGCAAACCGGCCTTCAGGAAACGGGTTTTCTCCCGTTTCTGGCCCACCGCCAATTGGCGGCGGGTGAAAAGACAAGAAGCCGCCGACAGGCGGCGGGCAACAAGACAGGGCCGCCGAGGTGGCTCGAGATGCAAGGCGAGCCGCGGCGAGGCTCGTCCCGAGAATTGAGCTAAGGAGCGACGATGGCCCAGACCCAGACTTTCAATGGCCGCAGACGCGTACGCAAGTTTTTCGGAAAGATCCCGGAAGTTGCGGAGATGCCGAACCTGATCGAGGTTCAGAAGGCATCCTATGACCAGTTCCTGATGGTGGAGGAGCCCAAGGGTGGGCGTCCTGACGAGGGACTGCAGGCAGTTTTCAAGTCGGTTTTCCCGATTCAGGATTTTTCCGGCTCCTCGATGCTGGAGTTTGTGAAATACGAGTTCGAAGGACCGAAATTCGACGTCGACGAATGCCGTCAGCGCGACCTGACCTATGCAGCGCCGCTCAAGGTGACGCTGCGCCTCATCGTGTTCGATATCGACGAGGATACCGGCGCGAAGTCCATCAAGGACATCAAGGAGCAGGACGTCTACATGGGCGACATGCCGCTCATGACCTTGAACGGCACCTTCATCGTCAATGGTACCGAGCGCGTCATCGTCTCGCAGATGCACCGTTCACCGGGCGTCTTCTTCGACCATGACAAGGGCAAGTCGCACTCGTCCGGCAAGCTTCTGTTTGCCGCGCGCGTCATTCCCTATCGCGGCTCGTGGCTCGACATCGAATTCGATAGCAAGGACGTCGTGCACGCCCGCATCGACCGTCGCCGCAAGATTCCGGTGACGTCGCTGCTGATGGCGCTTGGCATGGACGGCGAAGAGATCCTGTCGACCTTCTACAACAAGATCACCTACAAGCGCGCCGGCGACCATTGGCGCATCCCGTTCAACGTCGAGCGTTTCCGCGGCCTCAAGGCCGTTGGTGACCTGGTTGACGCCGACACCGGCGAGGTCGTCGTCGAGGCCGGCAAGAAGATCACTGCCCGCCAGGCCAGGGCGCTTGGCGAAAAGGGTCTCAAGGCGATCAAGGCGACCGACGAGGATCTGCTCGGCAACTATCTTGCCGAGGACATCGTCAACTATGGCACCGGCGAGATTTTCCTCGAAGCCGGCGACGAGATCGACGAAAAGACGCTGAAAGTGCTTCTCGGCACTGGCGATGACGAGATCAAAGTTCTCGACATCGACCACGTCAATGTCGGCGCTTATATCCGCAACACGCTCAACGTCGACAAGAACGAGAGCCGCCAGGACGCACTGTTCGATATCTACCGCGTCATGCGCCCGGGTGAGCCGCCGACGCTCGAGACCGCCGAAGCCATGTTCAACTCGCTGTTCTTCGACAGCGAGCGCTACGATCTGTCGGCCGTCGGCCGCGTCAAGATGAACATGCGCCTGGAGCTCAAGGCCGAGGACACCGTGCGCGTGCTGCGCAAGGACGACATCCTGGCCGTGGTCAGAACGCTGGTCGAACTGCGCGACGGCAAGGGCGAGATCGACGACATCGACAATCTCGGCAATCGCCGCGTGCGCTCGGTCGGCGAGCTGATGGAGAACCAGTACCGCGTCGGGCTGCTGCGCATGGAGCGCGCGATCAAGGAACGCATGTCCTCGATCGAGATCGACACGGTGATGCCGCAGGACCTGATCAACGCCAAGCCGGCGGCTGCCGCCGTGCGCGAGTTCTTCGGTTCCTCGCAGCTGTCGCAGTTCATGGATCAGACCAATCCGCTGTCGGAGATCACCCACAAGCGCCGTCTTTCGGCGCTTGGACCGGGCGGTCTGACCCGCGAGCGTGCCGGTTTCGAGGTGCGCGACGTGCACCCGACACATTACGGCCGCATCTGCCCGATCGAGACGCCGGAAGGCCCGAATATCGGCCTGATCAACTCGCTGGCGACCTTCGCGCGCGTCAACAAATACGGCTTCATCGAGAGCCCGTACCGCAAGATCGTCAACGGCAAGCTGACCAATGAGGTCGTCTATCTGTCGGCTATGGAAGAGGCCAAGCACCACGTCGCGCAGGCCAATGCCGAGCTCGACAAGGATGGTCATTTCGTCGACGAATTCGTCATTTGCCGCAACGCCGGCGAAGTGATGATGGCGCCGCGCGAAAACGTCGATCTGATGGACGTGTCGCCGAAGCAGATGGTGTCGGTGGCCGCGGCCCTGATCCCGTTCCTCGAGAACGACGACGCCAACCGCGCGCTGATGGGCTCGAACATGCAGCGTCAGGCCGTGCCGCTGGTGCGCGCCGAAGCGCCGTTCGTCGGCACCGGCATGGAGCCGATCGTCGCCCGTGACTCGGGCGCCGCCATCGGCGCCCGCCGCGGCGGCATCGTCGACCAGGTGGACGCGACGCGTATCGTCATCCGCGCCACGGAAGATCTCGATCCCGGCAAGTCCGGCGTCGACATCTACCGGCTGATGAAGTTCCAGCGTTCGAACCAGAACACCTGCATCAACCAGCGTCCGCTGGTGCGCATGGGCGACCTGGTCAACAAGGGCGACATCATCGCCGACGGTCCGTCGACGGAGCTCGGCGATCTGGCGCTCGGCCGCAACGTGCTGGTCGCGTTCATGCCGTGGAACGGCTACAACTACGAGGACTCCATCCTCTTGTCCGAGCGCATCGTCGCCGATGACGTCTTCACCTCGATCCACATCGAGGAGTTCGAAGTCATGGCCCGCGATACCAAGCTCGGGCCGGAGGAGATCACGCGCGACATCCCGAACGTCTCGGAAGAAGCGCTGAAGAACCTCGACGAAGCTGGCATCGTCTATATCGGTGCGGAAGTGCAGCCGGGCGACATCCTGGTCGGCAAGATCACGCCTAAGGGCGAAAGCCCGATGACGCCGGAAGAAAAGCTGCTGCGCGCCATCTTCGGTGAAAAAGCCTCGGACGTGCGCGACACCTCTATGCGCATGCCTCCGGGAACCTTCGGCACCGTCGTCGAAGTGCGTGTCTTCAACCGCCACGGCGTCGAGAAGGACGAGCGCGCCATGGCGATCGAGCGCGAGGAGATCGAACGCCTCGCCAAGGACCGCGACGACGAGCAGGCGATTCTCGACCGCAACGTCTATTCGCGCCTGTCCGACGTTCTCGTCGGCAAGGAAGCGATTGCCGGGCCGAAGGGTTTCAAGAAGGGCTCGAAGCTGTCGAAGGACATGCTCGACGAGTATCCGCGTTCGCAGTGGTGGCAGTTTGCTGTGGAGAACGAAAAGCTCCAGAGCGAACTGGAAGCCTTGCGTGGCCAGTACGACGATTCCAAGAAGGCGCTCGAGCAGCGCTTCATGGACAAGGTCGAGAAGGTGCAGCGCGGCGACGAGATGCCTCCGGGCGTCATGAAGATGGTCAAGGTCTTCGTGGCCGTGAAGCGCAAGATGCAGCCCGGCGACAAGATGGCCGGCCGGCACGGCAACAAGGGTGTCGTGTCGCGGATCGTTCCGGTCGAGGACATGCCTTTCCTCGAGGACGGCACGCATGCCGATATCGTGCTCAACCCGCTGGGTGTGCCGAGCCGCATGAATGTCGGCCAGATTCTGGAAACGCATCTGGGCTGGGCTTGCGCCGGAATGGGCAAGAAGATCGGCGATCTGATCGATGCGTACAAGACGGCGGGCGACATCAAGCCGCTGCGCAAGACGCTCGAGAGCTTCATGCCGGCCAACGACCGCAACGAGCCGATCCGCGAATATGACGACGAGAGCATCGTTCGCCTCAGCGAGCAGATGCGCCGCGGCGTCTCCATCGCGACACCGGTGTTCGACGGCGCGCACGAGGCCGACATCAACATCATGCTGGAGCAGGCGGGCCTGCACACCAGCGGTCAGTCGCAGCTCTATGACGGACGCACCGGCGAGCCGTTCGATCGCAAAGTGACGATGGGCTACATATATATGCTCAAGCTTCACCACCTTGTGGACGATAAGATCCACGCGCGTTCGATCGGTCCGTACTCGCTTGTTACCCAGCAGCCGCTGGGCGGCAAGGCGCAGTTCGGTGGCCAGCGCTTCGGCGAGATGGAGGTCTGGGCGCTCGAAGCGTACGGCGCCGCCTACACGCTGCAGGAGATGCTGACGGTGAAGTCGGATGACGTCGCCGGACGCACCAAGGTCTACGAGGCGATCGTCAGAGGCGACGACACCTTTGAGGCCGGCATTCCCGAGAGCTTCAACGTTCTCGTCAAGGAAATGCGGTCTCTCGGCCTCAATGTCGAGCTGGAGAACACCAAGCTCGACGACAACCCGATCCGGCTGCCCGACGCGGCCGAATAAGCAAGACGCTCGGTCGCGGGAGAGGGCTCTTGCGACCGGACGCCGAGCATGATCCCGAAAAGTGGTTACCGGTTTTCGGCCAAGATCATGCACAAACAAGAGAGTTTCTTCGGCCGATGGCCGATCAAGTCGGCGGGCGTTTGGCCCGCGCTAGATGCAAGGGGTTTTCGAGGACCCCGAAAAGGAGAACGGCATGAACCAAGAGGTCATGAATCTCTTCAACCCCCAGGCGCCCGCGCAGGTGTTCGATTCCATCCGGATCTCGCTTGCCAGCCCTGAGAAGATTCTGTCCTGGTCGTTCGGCGAGATCAAGAAGCCGGAGACCATCAACTACCGCACCTTCAAGCCGGAGCGTGACGGCCTGTTCTGCGCGCGCATTTTTGGTCCGATCAAGGACTATGAGTGCCTGTGCGGCAAGTACAAGCGCATGAAGTACAAGGGCGTCATCTGCGAGAAGTGCGGCGTCGAAGTCACACTGTCGCGCGTCCGCCGCGAGCGCATGGGCCATATCGAGCTGGCGGCACCGGTCGCCCACATCTGGTTCCTGAAGTCGCTGCCGTCGCGCATAGGCACGTTGCTCGACATGACGCTGAAGGACATCGAGCGCGTCCTCTACTTCGAGAACTACATCGTCACCGAACCCGGCCTCACCGCGCTAAAGGAGCACCAGCTGCTCAGCGAGGAAGAGTACATGATGGCCGTCGACGAATATGGCGAGGATAGCTTCACCGCCATGATCGGCGCCGAGGCGATCCACGATCTTCTGGCCGGCATGGACCTCGAGAAGATCGCCGGCGATTTGCGCTCGGAGTTGGCTTCGACCACCTCCGAGCGCAAGCAGAAGAAGTATCTGAAGCGGCTCAAGGTCGTCGAGAACTTCATGGAATCCGGCAACCGTCCGGAATGGATGATCATGAAAGTGGTTCCGGTGATCCCGCCGGACCTGCGTCCGCTTGTCCCGCTGGACGGCGGCCGTTTCGCCACGTCGGATCTGAACGATCTCTATCGCCGCGTCATCAACCGCAACAACCGCCTGAAGCGGCTGATCGAGTTGCGCGCGCCCGGCATCATCGTGCGCAATGAAAAGCGCATGCTGCAGGAAGCCGTCGATGCACTGTTCGACAACGGCCGTCGCGGCCGCGTCATAACCGGCGCCAACAAGCGTCCGCTGAAGTCGCTGTCCGATATGCTGAAGGGTAAGCAGGGCCGGTTCCGCCAGAACCTGCTCGGCAAGCGCGTCGACTATTCCGGCCGCTCGGTCATCGTCACCGGTCCGGAGCTCAAGCTGCACCAGTGCGGCCTGCCGAAGAAGATGGCGCTCGAGCTGTTCAAGCCGTTCATCTACGCCCGTCTCGACGCCAAGGGTTACTCCTCGACCGTCAAGCAGGCGAAGAAGCTGGTCGAGAAGGAGCGTCCGGAGGTCTGGGATATCCTCGACGAGGTCATCCGCGAGCATCCGGTGCTGCTGAACCGCGCGCCGACGCTGCACCGCCTCGGCATCCAGGCGTTCGAGCCGATCCTGATCGAAGGCAAGGCGATCCAGCTTCACCCGCTGGTCTGCACGGCCTTCAACGCCGACTTCGACGGCGACCAGATGGCGGTCCACGTGCCGCTGTCGCTGGAAGCGCAGCTTGAAGCTCGCGTGCTGATGATGTCGACCAACAACATCCTGCACCCGGCTTCCGGCGCGCCGATCATCGTCCCGTCGCAGGACATGGTTCTCGGTCTCTACTATCTCTCGATCGTCAACCAGAACGAGCCGGGCGAGGGCATGGTGTTTGCCGATATGGGCGAGCTCCAGCACGCGCTCGAGACCAAGGCGGTGACGCTGCATTCCAAGATCAAGGGGCGCTTCCGCACGGTCGACGCCGACGGCAAGGTCGTATCGAAGATCCACGACACCACGCCTGGCCGCATGATCATCGGCGAGCTTCTGCCCAAGAACGTCAACGTGCCGTACGAGACCGCCAACCAGGAGATGACCAAGAAGAACATCTCCAAGATGATCGACACCGTCTACCGCCATTGCGGTCAGAAGGAGACGGTCATTTTCTGCGATCGCATCATGGCTCTCGGCTTCAGCCACGCCTGCCGTGCCGGCATTTCGTTCGGCAAGGACGACATGCTGATCCCGGACGCCAAGATCAAGCTGGTGTCCGACACCGAGGCTTTGGCCAAGGAATACGAGCAGCAGTACAATGACGGCCTGATCACGCAGGGCGAGAAGTACAACAAGGTCGTCGACGCCTGGGCCAAGTGCTCGGAAAAGGTCGCCGACGAAATGATGGCCCGCATCAAGGCGGTCGAGTTCGAGGACAACGGCCGTCAGAAGCCGATGAACTCGATCTACATGATGTCGCACTCCGGTGCGCGCGGCTCGCCCACCCAGATGCGCCAGCTCGCCGGCATGCGCGGCCTGATGGCCAAGCCTAGTGGTGAAATCATCGAGACGCCGATCATCTCGAACTTCAAGGAAGGCCTCACCGTGCTCGAGTACTTCAACTCGACTCACGGCGCCCGCAAGGGTCTGGCCGACACCGCCTTGAAGACGGCGAACTCGGGTTACCTGACGCGTCGTCTTGTCGACGTGGCGCAGGACTGCATCGTCAACTCGCTCGACTGCGGCACCGACAAGGGCCTCACCATGCAGCCGATCGTCGATGCCGGTCAGGTCGTCGCCTCGGTGGGCCAGCGCGTTCTCGGCCGCACCTCGCTCGACGACATCACCCACCCGGTCACCGGCGAGGTTCTGGTCAAGGCCGGAACGCTGATGGACGAGCGTGACGTGGAACAGATCGAAAAGGCCGGCGTACAGTCGGTCCGCATCCGTTCGGCACTGACCTGCGAGGTCAGGGTCGGTGTCTGCGCGGTCTGCTACGGACGCGATCTGGCCCGCGGCACTCCCGTCAACCAGGGCGAGGCTGTCGGCGTCATCGCGGCGCAGTCGATCGGCGAGCCGGGCACCCAGCTCACCATGCGTACCTTCCACATGGGCGGCACGGCGCAGGTGGTGGACTCTTCGTTCCTTGAAGCCTCCTATGAGGGCAAGGTCGAGATCCGCAACCGCAACGTGGTGCGCAACTCCGACGGCCAGCAGATGGTCATGGGCCGCAACATGGCGGTGCTGATCCTCGACGAGGCCGGCAAGGAACGCGCCACGCACCGCGTCACCTACGGTTCGCGCATCTTCGTCGACGATGGCGACAAGGTGAAGCGCGGCCAGCGTATCGCCGAGTGGGATCCTTATACCCGCCCGATCCTCACCGAAATCGAGGGCAGGGTGGCGTTCGAGGATCTGGTCGATGGCATTTCCGTTCAGGAAACCGCCGACGAATCGACCGGCATCACTAAGCGCGAGGTCATCGATTGGCGTTCGACGCCACGCGGCAACGATCTCAAGCCGGCGATCGTCGTCCAGGATGCCAAGGGCAAGGTCGGCAAGCTGTCGAAGGGCGGTGACGCCCGCTTCCTGCTCTCGGTCGAGGCCATTCTTTCGGTCGAGCCGGGCGCGCAGGTTCGCCCCGGCGACGTGCTGGCGCGTATTCCGATGGAAAGCGCCAAGACCAAGGACATCACCGGCGGTCTGCCGCGTGTTGCCGAGCTGTTCGAGGCACGCCGTCCGAAGGATCACGCCATCATCGCCGAGATCGATGGCACGATCCGCTTCGGTCGCGACTACAAGAACAAGCGCCGTATAATCATCGAGCCGCATGACTCGACGCTTGAGCCGGTCGAATACCTGATCCCGAAGGGCAAGCCGTTCCATCTCCAGGACGGCGACGTCATCGAGAAGGGCGACTACATCCTCGACGGCAATCCGGCGCCGCACGACATCCTGGCGATCAAGGGCGTGGAGGCGCTTGCCTCCTACCTCGTCAACGAAATCCAGGAGGTCTACCGACTGCAGGGCGTGTCGATCAACGACAAGCACATCGAGGTGATCGTTCGCCAGATGCTGCAGAAGGTTGAGATCACCACGCAGGGCGATTCGACCTACATTCCGGGCGACCACGTCGACGTGATCGAACTGGAAGAGGTCAACGAGCGCCTGGTCGAGGAGGGCAAGAAGCCGGCCGAAGGCCAGCCGGTGCTGCTCGGCATCACCAAGGCCTCGCTGCAGACGCCGTCCTTCATCTCGGCCGCCTCCTTCCAGGAGACGACGAGGGTGCTGACCGAAGCTGCGGTTGCCGGCAAGACTGACATGCTGCAGGGGCTGAAGGAAAACGTCATAGTCGGCCGGCTTATCCCGGCCGGTACCGGCGGCACGATGAGCGCGATCCGGCGCATCGCCACCTCGCGCGACGAGCTGATCATCGACGAGCGCCGCAAGGCGTCGGGCGTCGAGGTCGCCGAGCCGATGCTGACCGACATGGTTAACGCCGCGCAGTAAGCGCGACGGTACACATCTCAGGCAACAAAGCCGTCGGGGCAACCCGGCGGCTTTTTTTGTTTTTGCGTGAAAGACTCGTCGTCAGGCGTGGTGCGGCGCATCGCTTCCAAGGTGATCTGGTGAAGGACAGCCTCGCCACGTACTTAGGTTAGTCGAAAAACGCTTCCACCACATTGCGCTTGCCGAGCATGAAGGCGTCGGCGACATGCTGGAGGGGTGCCAGATCGACATCGGAAACCCCGGCGCGCACGATTTCGGCGAAACGCCTGTAGAGCATCGGGTATTCCGCTTCCGGCTCCTCGTGAACGATGCGACCGTCGATGGCGAGCTTTGAGCCTCCGCCGGACAGCACCATCGATCCTGCCTCGGTATCGGCCAGGATGTCCCAGCTTTGCGGGCCGGTCTGGCGCCAGTCGAGTTCCATCGTCACCGGCAGACCGTTCGAAGTGCGGAAGGCGATATGGGCGGCGATCGGGGCCGCGCGGTTTTCGGGAAAATCGAGCTCTGCCGAGCTGATGAACATTGGCGGCAGGATATGCGTGGCGATCGACAGCGCGTTGATGCCGGGATCGAAGACGCCAAAGCCGCCGGCAGCCCAAATCCATTCCTGGTTCGGATGCCAGCGGCGCACATCTTCCTTCCAGTTGATGGCGGCCGACCTGATCCGGGTCGAACCGAGGAATGCACGGGCTGCCTCCACAGCCGGTGCATAGCGTGAATGCCAGCTGGCGAACAGGCAGACGCCGTTCGCTGCCGCCAGCGCCTTCAGGTCTTCGACCTCGCTGACCGTGGCGCCGGGCGGCTTTTCCAGGAAGACATGCTTTTTCGCCACCAGCGCCGTGCGCGCGGCGTCATAGCGAAACTGCGGCGGCATGCACAGCGACACCGCCTCGAGTTGCGGCATCGCGTCGAGCATCGCATCGATCGTCGGGAAGTTCGGGATGTCTTCCACTTTGCCATGCCGGCTGGCTGCAGCAACCAGGCGATAATCACGGTCCTTCGCCAGGGCCGGCAGGTGCTGGTCGCGGACGATCTTTCCCACGCCGACGATGCCGAGCTTGATGGGATTAGAGGACATGGGGACTCCGCAGGTTGAGTGTGCTTGGTTTGCCAGAGGTCGTTTATTAGCAGAGAACTTGTGCCGGGCAAGCTGCGTGGGGCCGACCTTGCATCCGAGGCGACAAGCATTCGAGCCGGTCAGATCGGCCCACCTTCAAATCGGCACATCAAACGTAACGATCGACACTTCGCCTTCAAGCGCGCCCTGATAGGCGGACAGATGCGGCTCCTCGTCGGGCACGCCGTCCATGTCGCCGATCTGGTCGAGCTCGGCCTCGGCATAACCTTCGGCGGCGAGCGATTCGAGAGCGCGGCGTACCGCCGAATCGTCGTCGGGCGCGACCAGCATCACATGCACGCCTTCCGGCTTGCCGCCTTTGCGCTTCCACACCCGGCCAGTGATAATGGTGACCGGGCGCTCCTCATTGTCATTCACGGGTTCGTACCTCCGGGCGAGGGGGTTTTGGCTGTTCATGCGGCCTTTTCGCACGAAGCACGGCCCGGAAACAGCCGGAAGCCGGTCACTTTCTGCCTTCTTTCTTGAAAAACGGCGAAAGAAAATTACATGCATTTTTCGCATGGCTGCCAAGCCTCGGTTTCAGCGCAATATTTGACCCTCCGGGGTTGACGGACAGTGGCCATACGAGTAGAAGCCGCCCAGTCAGAACCGATGTGAGGCTCTTGCTTCCGAAGCGACACGCTTTGGAGTTTGCCTCAAACAGGGTTCGTTTTACGAGCGAAAAGACATTTCCGGCGTGCATGAAGCGGCTTCCGCTTCCTCTGCCATTTGTTCGGGCAAGACCGCGAGGCGCGGTTTGTGGCCCGAATTTGCGTATGGAAATGACGCTTTGAGCGGCCCTGACCGGGCCAGACACGGAATTGAGAGACAAGAGGGTTTAATGCCTACCGTCAACCAGCTGATCCGCAAGCCGCGCATTGCGCCGGTGAAGCGCAACAAGGTCCCGGCCATGCAGCAGAACCCGCAGAAGCGGGGCGTCTGCACGCGCGTCTACACCACGACGCCGAAGAAGCCGAACTCGGCGCTGCGCAAGGTGGCCAAGATCCGCCTGACCAATGGTTTTGAAGTGATCGGTTACATCCCCGGCGAAGGCCACAACCTTCAGGAACACTCGGTGGTGATGATCCGCGGCGGCCGCGTCAAGGATCTTCCGGGCGTGCGTTACCACATCATCCGCGGCGTGCTCGACACGCAAGGCGTGAAGAACCGCAAGCAGCGCCGTTCGAAATACGGCGCCAAGCGTCCGAAGTGACCGAAGCGTAGCTACCCGGATCCGCCAAGCGGCGATCCAGGCCACCACGCAGAATTGAGGCAGAGAAAAAATGTCCCGTCGTCACAGTGCAGAAAAGCGTGAGATCAATCCGGACCCGAAGTTCGGCGATCTGATCGTCACCAAGTTCATGAACGCCGTCATGTATGACGGCAAGAAGTCCGTTGCCGAGACCATCGTCTACGGCGCGCTCGACCAGGTCCAGTCCAAGACCAAGCAGGAGCCGGTCACCGTCTTCCATCAGGCGCTCGACAATGTCGCGCCGCATGTAGAAGTGCGTTCGCGGCGCGTCGGCGGCGCCACCTACCAGGTTCCGGTCGACGTGCGCCCCGAGCGTCGTCAGGCATTGGCCATCCGTTGGCTGATCGCCGCCGCCCGCAACCGCAACGAGACCACCATGGTCGACCGCCTCTCCGGCGAGCTGATGGACGCGGCCAACAACCGCGGCACCGCCGTCAAGAAGCGTGAAGACACCCACAAGATGGCAGAAGCCAACCGCGCTTTCGCGCATTACCGCTGGTAAAGCGCGAACGAGACTGAAGAGGCACCTCCCATGGCCCGCGAATATAAAATCGAAGACTACCGCAATTTCGGTATCATGGCGCATATCGACGCCGGCAAGACGACGACCACCGAGCGCGTCCTCTATTACACGGGCAAGTCGCACAAGATCGGCGAAGTCCATGACGGCGCTGCGACCATGGACTGGATGGAGCAGGAGCAGGAGCGCGGCATCACCATCACGTCGGCTGCGACCACGACCTTCTGGAAGGGTCGCAGCGGCAAGATGTACCGCTTCAACATCATCGACACCCCCGGCCACGTCGACTTCACCATCGAGGTCGAGCGTTCGCTGCGCGTGCTTGACGGCGCCATCGCGCTGCTCGACGCCAATGCCGGTGTCGAGCCGCAGACGGAGACCGTCTGGCGTCAGGCCGACAAGTATCGCGTCCCGCGCATGATCTTCTGCAACAAGATGGACAAGATCGGCGCCGACTTTTACCGCTCGGTCGAGATGATCGGTTCGCGCCTCGGTGCGCACGCCGTTGTCATGCAGCTGCCGATCGGCGCCGAGACCGAATTCAAGGGTGTCGTCGACCTCGTCGAGATGAATGCGCTGGTCTGGCGCGACGAGACGCTGGGCGCCGCCTGGGATGTCGTTGAGATTCCTGCCGACCTCAAGGCTCGTGCCGAAGAATACCGCGAGAAGATGATCGAGGCCGCCGTCGAAATGGACGAGACGGCGCTTGAGAATTACCTCGAAGGCAAGATGCCGAGCAACGAGGAGATCCGTGCGCTCATCCGCAAGGGCACGATCGCGGTGAAGTTCTATCCGATGTTCTGCGGCTCGGCCTTCAAAAACAAGGGCGTGCAGCCCCTGCTCGACGCCGTCGTCGAATATCTGCCGTCGCCGGCCGATGTCCCGGCCATCAAGGGCGTCGACGCCAAGACGGACGCCGAGATCGAGCGTCATGCCGACGACAACGAGCCGCTGTCGATGCTCGCCTTCAAGATCATGAACGACCCGTTCGTCGGTTCGCTCACCTTTGCCCGCATCTATTCGGGCAAGCTCACCAAGGGCATCTCGGTCGACAACACCGTGAAGGGCAAGAAAGAGCGCATCGGCCGCATGCTGCAGATGCATGCGAATTCGCGCGCGGACGTCGAAGAGGCTTTTGCCGGCGACATCGTCGCCCTGGCCGGCCTCAAGGACACGACCACCGGCGACACGCTCAGCGATCCGCTGCATCCGGTCATCCTCGAGCGCATGGAATTCCCCGATCCGGTCATCCAGATCGCTATCGAGCCGAAGACCAAGAACGACCAGGAAAAGATGGGCCTCGCCCTTCACCGCCTGGCCGCCGAGGATCCGTCCTTCCGCGTCAAGACCGACGAGGAAAGCGGCCAGACGATCATTTCCGGCATGGGCGAACTTCACCTCGACATCATTGTCGACCGCATGCGCCGCGAGTTCAAGGTCGAGGCCAATGTCGGCGCGCCGCAGGTGGCCTATCGCGAGACGATCACCCGCAAGCACGAGCAGGACTACACGCACAAGAAGCAGACCGGCGGTACCGGTCAGTTCGCCCGCGTCAAGATCCTGTTCGAGCCGAATCCGGAAAGCAGCGAATTCCAGTTCGAAACCAAGATCGTCGGCGGCGCTGTGCCGAAGGAATACATCCCCGGTGTCGAAAAGGGCATCAACAGCGTCATGACGTCGGGCCCGTTCGCCGGCTTCCCGATGATCGGCGTCAAGGCGACGCTGATCGATGGCGCCTACCACGACGTGGACTCTTCGGTTCTGGCCTTCGAAATCGCCGGCCGTGCCTGCTTCCGTGAAGCAGCGCCCAAGCTTGGCGTGCAGTTGCTCGAGCCGATCATGAAGGTCGAAGTGGTGACGCCGGAAGATTACGTCGGCAGCGTTATCGGCGATCTGAACGGCCGTCGTGGCCAGATCCAGGGCCAGGAAGCCCGCGGCGTCGCGGTGGTCATCAACGCGATGGTGCCGCTCGCCAACATGTTCAAATACGTGGACAACCTTCGGTCGATGAGCCAGGGCCGCGCGGCCTACACGATGCAGTTCGACCACTACGAGCCGGTCCCGACCGCGGTCGCCCAGGAAGTCCAGAAGAAATACGCGTAACTCGAAACGAGTTGCACCAGTAACTTAATTCAAGGCCCGCACGGGCTGGCAGGAATGGAGACATCACATGGCAAAAGGTAAATTCGAGCGCACTAAGCCTCATGTGAACATTGGCACGATTGGTCACGTTGACCATGGCAAGACGTCGCTGACGGCGGCGATCACCAAGTATTTTGGCGAGTACAAGCGCTACGACCAGATCGATGCGGCGCCGGAAGAGAAGGCGCGCGGCATCACCATTTCGACGGCGCATGTCGAGTATGAGACGGCTGCCCGCCACTATGCCCATGTCGACTGCCCCGGCCACGCCGACTACGTCAAGAACATGATCACCGGTGCTGCGCAGATGGATGGCGCGATCCTGGTCGTGTCGGCCGCCGACGGCCCGATGCCGCAGACCCGCGAGCACATCCTGCTTGCCCGCCAGGTCGGCGTGCCCTCGATCGTGGTGTTCCTGAACAAGGTCGACCAGGTCGACGACGCCGAGCTGCTCGAGCTGGTCGAGCTTGAGGTGCGCGAGCTTCTGACCAAGAACGAGTTCCCCGGCGACGACATTCCGATCGTCAAGGGTTCCGCACTTGCGGCGCTTGAAGACAGCGACAAGAAGATCGGCGAGGACGCCATCCGCGAATTGATGGCGGCGGTCGA
>NZ_JAMYQT010000068.1:0-22230 GCF_040320985.1 Mesorhizobium sp. M0571 | reverse complement strand
TCTGGGCCATCCGGCCACGGCTCTGCTTTGTCCACATCCACAGCTTGAATCATAACCCAGCCTCAGACGAAACCCCAGTAAGCCGATTTTCAAAACGGCCTCTAAGCAAACGGGGGTTGCTCGGGAATGCCGAGCCGAGCCCCAGCAAAGGAAGGACGAGCCATGGCAGAAGATAAGGATTTTTACGTCGGTGTCGACGTTTCGAAAGCCAAGCACGCGATTGCGATTGCGGAGGGTGGCCGGGAGGGGGAGGTCCGCTATTTCGGCGAGATCGAGGCGACACCGACGGCGGTGGAACGCTTCGTGCGTAAGCTGGAGCGCAAATATCCGCGCCTGCATTTCTGCTACGAGGCCGGCCCAACCGGCTACGGGCTTTGCCGCCAGCTCGTTGAGCTCGGCCACCGCTGCGATGTCGTTGCGCCGTCGCTGATCCCGAAGCGCCCGGGCGAACGCGTCAAGACGAACCGACGCGATGCGGTCACCCTGGCACGGCTGCTGAGGGCGGGGGAGCTGACCGGGATCTGGGTTCCCGACGCAGTGCATGAAGCGGTGCGCGATCTAGTGCGCGTTCGGAGCTCGGCGAGCGAGGATCTGCGCAAGAAGCGCCAGCAGCTTCTGTCGTTCCTGCTGCGCCATGGCCGGGTCTTTAGCGGACGCAAGAATTGGGGCCCGGCGCATGCCCGCTGGCTGGCGGCGCAGAAGTTCGACCATCCGGCCCAGCAGATCGTGTTCCAGGATCAGGTCGATGTGATCACCGATGCGCAGAACCGGCTGGAGCGGCTCGATGCCCAACTCGCCGAGCTGGTGCCGAGCTGGTCGATGGCGCCGGTGGTGGCGGCCTATCAGGCGCTGCGTGGTGTCTCCTTCATCGTTGCCGTCACCTTTGTCAGCGAAGTCGGCGATGTGCGCCGTTTCGACAATCCGCGGCAGCTGATGGCCTTTCTCGGCCTGGTGCCGTCGGAGCGGTCAACCGGCGAGACGGTGAAGCGTGGCGGCCTGACGCTTGCCGGCAACCGCCGCGCACGCCGCGTCCTGGTGGAGGGCGCCTGGAGCTACCGCTATCCGGCCCGGGTGACGGAAACCATTCGCATCCGCCTCGAGGGCCTGCCCAAGGCGGTTCGCGAGATTGCCTGGAAGGCGCAGACCCGACTGTGCGCCCGCTACCGGCGCCTGACGGCCTCTGGCAAGAAGAGACCGATCGTCGTGGCGGCGATCGCCCGCGAGATGGCGGCTTTCCTGTGGGCCATCGGCCACCAGGTTGAGCCGGTGCGCTGAAGATGCGGTGCGCTTCCCCCGTGAAGATTGAGCTTCCAGCAAACGCTCGTCTCCCACGGGCGCCGCCGGATTGAAGCTAATTGACCGGCTTCAATCCGGCGGAACAACCGGGACAGCACGGAGACGGGATGTGGCCACGGTGGGGAATTCCCGCGCTAGCTATGTGGCTGGGCAACGGCCCAACGCCCGACTCTAGACAAGGATAGCCCAAGACGGATTACGGAAGTGCGGTAGCCAACCCGCGGATAAGAGCATGATCGACCGTCGTCTCAAGGGCTCATCCCGTCCCCGTGCTGTCCATCAACGGCAAACATCCTGTGGCAAAGACATGGGGCGGAAAAGTTCATCTACCACGCTTGACTAGAGCCTGACTCGAAACTCGTTTACGTGCGAGGTGGAGCTGCGCGGCGGCGGAGCATGAGGCGGATGGAGGCGATGAATATCCATATGTGGACGGCGCCCTGCCTGCAACGGTTGTCTTGCGTCGTTTTCGATCGCTTGCGTCCATATGTCCGGCCTTTGAGCGCGGTCCTTGCGGCCGCTGGCCAAGGTGAGGTTCGCGACGCCCGTTCCAATCATGCCAGCGGTTTCGTTGGCCAATGGATCCCTCGGAGTTTCGCGCGTCACGGATCGATCGATCACGCCATCTTCCTTCCGTTGCAAGAGCTTGTGTTCGGTGTTCCTCCGTTGCGGCCTATCCGGGCATGTCAGCGCCGTGCTGAGCCGCAGTCTGGGCTGGCCGCAGGCCGGCGCACGCAGCTTTCCAACGCGATCCGCGGCTACGCAGCCGAATTCGGCCTGGCGGCCGCACAAGGCCTTGCCCGCGTCGAGCCACTGCTGGCCCGCATTGCCGGCGACGCGACGGTGCCGGCGCTGGCAAAGGAACTGCTTGAGACGCTCGGCGAGGAATACCGCGCGGTGTGCGCGCGATACGCGGCAATCGACAAGAAACTGTTGGCCCATCACCGCAAGGACGAGACTGGACAGCGGCTGGCTGCGATGCCCGGCGTCGGGCCGGTCGTGACGAGCCTGCTCGACGTCAAGGTCACTGATGCGACGGCGTTCGGCTCGGGACGCGACCTTCGCGGCGTGGCTGAGGCTGACGCCGAAGAACCATTCGACCGCCGGCAAGAACCGGCTGGGGGTGATCACGCGGGCCGGCGACGAGATGCTGCGGCAGGCGCTAATGGTGGGCGCGACGGCCCACATCCAGCAGGTGCGTCGCGGCCGCGCCAAGGCACGTATCCATGCCAATGCGGATAAGGTATTCCACGGACGGCTCCCTTGTTTGAGATCTCAACGAACTCATTCTGGCACATCCGATGCCGTCGGGCGCCGCACCAGCTGCTCGCGCACCCCAAGCAGGATCTGCGCCGCTTGCTGCTCGCCGCTCTTGACCCCAACAAAGCGTGTCCTGGGCCGGCTCATCGCCTCGCAGATCGCCTCGGCGTCAGCCGCGTCATGCTTGCCGCGCCGCACATTCGGCTTCACGTGCTGCGCCGCGATCAGCACCACCTCATGACCCAGCCCCGATAGCGTGCGCGCCCAGTAATGCGAGCCGCCGCACGCCTCCAGCCCGATCCTCACCGGCGCAAGCTTGGCGAAGAACGGGACTGCCGCCCGCCGTTGCAATTTGCGCACCAGCACCGGACGCTCCACAGCGTCGACACCATGCAGCTGAAAAACACTCTTGGACGCCGTCCACCCCATCATGCCTCGGCGCTGGCGATAGTCGCCTCGAAATCCTTGACGAGCGGCGACACCGTCCGTGCCAGGCGAAAGTTCGCTCAACGACCCATGGCCGCGGCAGGACCTCGAAGCCCTTGGCCGCGTCGGAGCCCTTGATGATTTCGATGGTCCATGTGCCCAGGTCGGCGAGAGCCTGCGTCAGTTTTTCTCCGGCATAGCCGCCGTCGGCGAATAGACGCGCAGCCACGGGTAAAGCTGTCCACTAAATCCGGGACAGCGATGGAGTGCACCCCAGACTGAGACAAGCAGTCTGGGGTTGCACTCCAGCGATTCCGCTAAGTTCCGGACACTTTCCGGGGCGGATTTGACGGCCGGTTCTCGGCTGCGCCGTGCCGAGGCTCTAATCGCCGCTGGATGAATGTTCAGTGGCATGTATGGACGGCCTCCGCTTGGCAATGTGATTTTGGCGCTTCTTACGGGTTGGTCGGGTGCAGGCATGTATACGGCCTTTGAAGTGCAGCGCGTTTCATGCCGCTGGCCCTGGTGAAGTCCGCTGATCGGATCCCAGACAGGTCAACGCGCTTTTTCGAGCGGCACCCACTGAGCGGGTTTGTCCGATCCCGGCTCGACCGTCCGTCATCACACCGTTAGCACCTCACCAAATCTCTGCATCCTCTATGGCCGCATCACGGGGTGGCGGAACCTTCAAAGCGTTTGCCGGTGATCATCAGAGCCCACACGATCCGCGCCATCTTGTTCGCGAGTGCAACGGCGACGACATTGTACGGCTTCTTCGTCAGAAGCTCGGCAGCCCAGCGGGTCGGCGCCGCTTTGCCCTTGCGGCTGGAACCTGAGGACGGCATAGGCGCCAACTACAAGCAGTCGACGGATATAGGGATCGCCCTGCTTACTGATCCGGCCGAGGCAGTCCTTGCCGCCTGACTAGTCCTGCCGCCGCACAACAACACCGAGCCACGCAGCCAACTGTCTGCCGGATTTGAACAGGATGCCTGTCACCGTCGCGGCGATCGCGCTGGCGGTGATCGGGCCAATTCCAGGTATTGTCTCTAGGCGCCGGCTAAGTTCATTCGAGCGGTGCCAGGCGTGGCTGTGACGATCCAGGTTAATGACCTTCTCATGCGCCGCTCGTAGCTGCTCGACCAGGGGAATAAGCGCAACTCGGGCAAGCGGTGGGATGAGCTCGTTATTCTCCTCTGCGACGAGCTCGATCAGCATCCCGACGCCGGCAATGCCCTGGCGCGTCACGATTCCGAACTCAGCCAGGTGGCCGCGCAAGGCGTTGACAAGCATTGTCCGCTGCCAGACCAGAAGCTCTCGGACTCGATGCAGCATCAGCACGCTCTGCTGCTAGTCGCTCTTCACCGTAACGAAGCGCATCGACGGCCGCGTCACCGCCTCGCAGATCGCCTCAGCATCTGTTGCATCATTCTTCTGCCGCTTTACGCATGGTTTGACATAGGCAGCCGGCATCAACCGAATCTCATGACCCAACCGCATGAGAACGGTAAGCGGGAAGGGCACCCCATCTGGCGCAGCAAGTATGCGGCGGCGATGATGACACGGAAGTAGCCGAGGAGCTTTCAGTGTCAATTTCTATGTCTGCGCCTATGCCTGCGGATAGAAGCTTTCAATTGATTGAGGCGGTTGCGGATCGCTTCGAGGGTGCACCGGTGGCGCGGAGGCGGCGATGGTCGGATGCGTTCAAGACCGAGATGGTGGCAAGGAGCTGTGAACCTGGCGCCAATGTTTCGGCCCTGGCTCGGGAGATTGGGATCAGCCCATCGCAATTGTTCGGCTGGCGGGCTGCGGCGCCCAAGACGGATGAGGTGGAACGCGCCGGCAAGGCTGAGGAGGCCAGCCTTGGGAGGCTTCAGGCGGACCCTTCCCGAACCATTGAGATTGACGTCAATGGCATGACGGTCCGCGCCGGTGCGACTGTGTGCGAGGACCATCTGCGGCGTGTGTTGCGGGCGGTGCGCTCAGCATGATCCCGGCAGGGGTGAAGGTTTATCTTGCGAGCCACTCGGTGGACTTCCGAAAAGGCATCGATGGCCTGCTTGCGCTGGTGCGGGATGCCGGCTCGGATCCGTTCTTATGCGTCGGGCGAGATTATGTGGCGGAGCCGCCCTGACGCCCGTCAGGGCCGGCCAAACCCAGCTTGCCTCCGCCACATAATATTTAGATGCTGTTCAGCAGTTGCAGAACGGCGTCGTTCGGTCGGAAACGCACGCCGTGGTCGCCGGCGACGCCCGCCTTCTCGAGTCCGTTGCGCATCATCTCGACATCCGCGGCGGCATAGCGGTGGGTCGTGGCGACCTGTGCGTGCCCGAGCCAGGCTTGGATCGTCAAAAGGTCCACGCCGGACTGGAGAAGCTTCATGGCGAGGGAGTGCCGGAAGATGTGCGGCGATATGGGCTTGTCGGCCAAGGCCGGCCTGATAGCCACGGCCCCGCGGCTGCACGCCGCACGATATGGGTCGCTCGGAAACGAGTCAGGCGCTCGTTGCGGGCGCCGACGAATATCGGTCGCGGCTCGTGATGGGCGATCCCGCGCTCGCTCAACAAGGTCGTCAGCGCTCGCGCCAGGTCCTTGGAAATAGGGACGACGCGGTCTCTGCGCCCCTTGCCGCGCAGCAGCACTTGCGGGTGCGACCGCTCCAACTGAAGATCGTTTGCGTTGACGCCGGTGGCTTCGGAGACCCGGGCGCCGGTCCGTGCCAAGAAGAGCAGAAAGGCTCGGTCGCGCCGACCACGGGGCGTCTTTGGATCGGGCGCCGCGATGAGGGTGTCCACTTCGGCCTTGGTGAGGTGGTACGTCACCTCAATGTGCGTCCGTTTAATGGGAATCGTCAGCACGCGTTGGGCGACGCCGAAGGACGCCGGGTCGGCGGCAGCGACGTGGTGGAAGAAAGATCGGATCGCGGCCAAGCGGGCATTGCGCGTGGCGACGGAGTTGTTCCGCTTCTCTTCGAGCTCGTCGAGAAAGGCGAGAACGAGGTCTCGATCAAGCTCTTCGAGCGTCAACGCCGCCGGCTTCCTTCGTAACCGGGCGGCGGCAAAGAGGATCAGCATGCGCAAGGCGTCGCGATAGCTGGCCACGGTCGCGGGAGTCGCGTTGCGTTGCTTGGTCAGACGCCGGCGAAAATAGGACTCCAGGAGCGGCGCCAGGAGCAGGTGTTCGCTCATGCTGCACCTCCATCGAGGAAGGCGCGTTCCGCTGCAATGGCGAGAAGATCCGCCGAGCCAGTGAGGTAGTAGGCTGTATCGCTGTAACTGGCGTGGCCGAGATAGGTGGCGAGCAATGGGAGCAGCGCCTGAACGCTGGCGCGCTGTTGGTGCCAGAGGCTGAGGCGGGTCACGGCGAACCGGTGCCTGAGCTCGTGCGGCCTTAACGGCTTGCCGCCATCAAGGCCGGCGAGCTTACGGACCTCAGCAAAGCCGTTTTGCAGGCCAGTCGCCGAGAGGCGGTTGCCCCGGGAACTGAGAAAGAAGGCCTGATCCTTGGGCATGGGAAAAGCGGCATCACGCTCACGGGCATAGCAACCAAGGGCAGCCTGGGTTGTCGTGTGAACTGGAACGAGACGATCCTTGCGGAACTTCGTCTTCCGAATGAGGAGGACCCCGTTGGCCAGATCGACGTCGGAACGATCAAGCCGAACCACTTCGCCCGATCGCAGCCCCGAACTCGCCAACAATCCGATCAGCGTCGCCATGGTCCGCCCTCTGAGCGGGGTGCCTGGCGAAATGCGGGCGCATGCGTCGATGAGCGACGCCAACTCAGCCTCGCTGAGAATACGCGGAGGCGGAATCGCTCTGGACCTGGGGAAAGCTCTGCGCTCCAAGGCCTCGGTGCGGACGTCATAGACAGCGAGATACTCGTAGAATCGGCGAAGCACGCCGTGACGGGTGGCGCGGCTGTTGGCGGCGCCGCCGAACGACAAGGCGAAGTCCAGCGCCATCGTCCGGGTGGCGGGCGCATCGAGCTGAGCGTGCTCAACGTAGCGGACGAAAGCCGGCAACGTGCCGGCTTGCTTGCTGAAGGCGTAGCCGAGGGAGTGGCGCAGCTCGATGTAACGCTCGGCCTTCTCGCCGAGGAAACGGACGAAGGCGGTCATGCGACGCCTCCCGGAAAGGGGAGTGCGACCTCGGCGAGCTGCGAGGCCGCGACCTTTACGTACAGCGCCGTTGTGTTGATGCTCCGGTGCCCGAGAAGATCGGCGACCTCCTTGGTCGGCCTTCGCTGCCTGACGAGTTGGGTGGCAAGGCTGTGGCGCAGGAGATGCGCACCTGCGACCCGCCCGAGTTCGACCCCGCCATGCCGCAACCGCTTCCGTACGATCCTCGAAACAGGCGACGCGCACTTGAACGGTCCCACGGGCGGCGTGAAGGACAGGAACAGATACGGACTATCCACCTTCGGTCGAGCGCGCAGGATGTAGTCGGCGACCGCGGCGCCGGTCTCCTCGAGGAGCGGTGCCACCCGATCATGCTTGCCCTTGGTGCGCCGGACAAAAACCTCGCCAGCACGCCAGTCGATATCCTGCAGCCGAATGGCGCGGAGCTCGCCGTTACGAATACCTGGTGGCGAGCAGCAACAGGACGGCTCGATCGCGGATGTCGACCGGCGTTGTTGCGCCGACCGCATCGATTGCGCGCCGAACGTCGTCCCATGCAAGGCGCGGCGGCAAATGCGCCAAACGCCAATGGGGCGGCCTTGGGACGACGCGGGCAAGATCCTGGTCATGGTGGCCAGCCCAATTCAAAAACCGAAGAAATGTTCGGATGTGAGAGGTCGCCGCCGTGCGGGTGGCGGAGGTCGCCGATAGCGACAGCCGATGCTCAACGGCGGCGAAGACGTGCTCCGCCGTCAACGCTTGGAGCTCTTGGTCGGGATGATGATGGCGGAGCCAATCCAGAAAGCGGCGGCTGCCCAAAAGAACGCCTTCGCGGGTCCTCGGCTCAAGTCCCCGCACTTTGCGCAGATAGTCCGAAAAGGAAGCCAGAAGCGGAGCATCTGGATCATCGTCTACACTTGGAACAGAACCAATGAACCGCTCCGGAGCCACTCGGCGTGCGTGTCCCAGCGCCGATCCTGCCCCAATGCGCGGAGTATCCGTAGTAAACGGGCATAAATAGCTATCGATGACATCTTGAGGGATCGGCATCGGACCACTGCGCGGCCCGGCAAACTGGCTAAAGCGCGCTATGCGGCTCAAGTAAATCTTGGCGGACGCTCGTTTGTAACCAAGCGTGAAAAAATGCTTCGCGATGCGATCCATCTCGCCACCGAGCGCACCGCTACGCAGGCGCTTGAGCACCCCACGATACGAAAAATAGAACTCGAGCATCCTGCCCCTCCGACATTGCGGCGCAGGGGAATCCCGCGCCTGTGAGAGAGACACGAAATATCATGTGGCGGAGGCAAGCCGGTTTGGCCGGCCCTGACGGGCGTCAGGGCGGCTCCGCCACATAATCTCGCCCGACGCATAGATGCGGATCCCGGCCCAACGTCTCCTGAACCTGCAGAGCGAGCCCTTGCATCCCGCGACGCATATCGGTCCGGCCGACCGCCAACCAGATCCGCACCTGGCTCGGGACCGGGATCATGAAACGCCCAGCGCCTTCACCATCGCCGCCGCCAGTGGCGGCGGCGTGGTCAACGGAATCCGCGGCCGCACCTTGCCGGCGATCTCCAGTTCGATCACCGCTGGTGGCGCCGCCGGCACCGAAGCGGCGACAGGCTCATCGGGAACCACGACAACTTCGGCAAAGCCCGTCTCGCGGGCTCTCACCGTGCGGCGCCACTTATAGATCAGGCTGGTCGCGACATCGTACTGGCGCGCTACCGCCGCCACTGTGGCCCCGGGCGCGAATGCCGCGGCCAGTATCCGGCACTGATCCTCGTCACGCCAACGACGACGACGCTCAGGCCCGGTCAATAACGTCACATGGCTCATGCTGTGCTGCTAACTACGCTCGTAAGGACGACCTTAAGAGCGCAGCCTCGCTTCCGTGCCATGCTCGCGCAAGGCGGCCCTCGCCGGAGGCGTGCGATGTTTGGGAGGGTTCTCCTGCCGTGACCGTGCCTCCAACCTTACCCAGGCCCGGGATCATGATTGATTGCTCCTTCGTTGAGGTGGTAGTACTTACTTTCCCGCAGTCAGTTCACTGGCCGCGGCACTTGACCCGCAATGGCCCAGATGAACCCAGCGAGTTCGCGAGCGATCGGCTCCATCCACACCTCCGGCCCGCCGAATGGCGGAGTTGATGGCAGCTGACAGCGTTGCCCTTAGCATCGGTTTTTGACGCCGCAAGGATACGGCTCAAGGATCTTCCGGATCCTGAACAGGGACCCCAAACGTTGCCTTGACCCGGTCGACGACTACCATGGTCTTAAGATTCTTTATGTGCGCGTTCTGATAAAAGAACTTGCGCGTGAATTGTTCGTAATCCTCCATGCTACGCGCGGTGATATAGAGCACAAAGTCGGCCTCGCCGGTTATGTAGAACCCCGTCGCAATCTCGGCTGAGGATTTGATATCCCGCTTGAATTTGTCGATGATGTCGGCGCGCTCCCGTTCCAGGGTCACCATAACGATCATCTGGATGGGTCGGCCGACGGCCTTCGCCGATATTATCGAGACATCCGCTTCGATGATTCCTTCCGCCCTCAGTCTCTTAAGACGACGCTGGCACGCGGTGGCGGAAAGCCCGACCCTTTCCGAAATGACATCGGAGGTTAGGCGGTTATTCCGTTGAACCAGTTCCAGGATGCGGGCATCGATCCGGTCGTATGTCATCTTATTCTCCAACGTCGCTATGCTGGATTACCACCACCGAAGGCAGAATTTCAGCGCCTTATAGAGGCTATGTCACCGGCGATGCAACGCGTTGCGGACACGGCAGTGCTGACCCCGGGGACTCGCCGCCGTTCATTCCGCGGGAGTAACGCTGCATCGGAAGACCGGATGGCGCAGAAATACTGCGGACCTGGCCTGCAGATCGGCGGAAATCAGAGCACGTCTGACAGTAGGTTGTTTGCACAACCAACCCGCCTTGCCCCGCGCTTCCGCGGCAAGCCTACAACAGGGTTTCAAATGGCCAGCAAGTTGCCGTCCCATGCCGAATACGTCATCATCGGAGGTGGCATTATCGGCCTCTCGATAGCTTACCACCTTACCCGTCTGGGCCACCGGGACGTTCTGCTTCTGGAGCGCGACCAGCTGACATGCGGCACGACCTGGCATGCTGCGGGCCTCGTGACGCAACTCCGCGCCAATGAAACCATGGCCAAGCTCGCTCAGTATTCGGCGGAGCTATTCAGGGATCTCGAAAATCTGACCGGGCAAGCCACGGGCTTCCGTCAAACCGGCTCCATCACCGTCGCCGCGACCCAGGACCGGCTTGAAGAGCTCAAGCGCGGGTCCTCGATGGGCCGCTCGTTTGGCCTAGACGTGGAAGTGATCAGCGCTGCGGAAGCGCAGCGCCGCGTTCCATTGCTCGATGTCAGTGATGTCCTTGGAGCGGCGTGGATCGCTTCCGATGGGATGACCAACCCGATCGATACGGCCCGTGCTTTCGCAGCCGGGGCTCGACAGGGAGGAGCAATGATCCTTGAGCGGACCCCGGTGACACGCATCCTCGTCGAGAAGGGCCGCTTCGCCGGCGTGGAAACCAGTCAGGGAACGGTCCGTGCCGAAAAGGCGGTCATCAGCACCGGTTTGTGGACGCGGAATGTGGCTGCTGACCTCAATTGGTCGGTACCGTTGCAGGCTGCCGAGCATTTTTATGTCGTCACGGAGGCCATTCCCGACTTGCCCCACGACCTGCCGACGATCCGCGATATGGACGCGCGTGTTTATGCAAAGGCCGACGCCGGGAAGCTGCTCGTGGGTTTCTTCGAGCCCGATGGCAAACCTTGGGGCATCAATGGCATACCCCACGATTTCAGTTTCGATTCGTTGCCCGAGGATTTCGACCACATCGAACCGTATCTCTCCGCGGCGATCGATCGCATGCCCGTCCTGGCAAATATCGGCCTGCAACTGAATTTCAACGGCCCTGAGAGCTTCACGCCGGACAACCGGTTCCACCTCGGGCCATCCCCTGAAATCCAAGGTCTGTATGTCGCCTCTGGATTCAATTCCTGCGGCATCGAGTCGTCGGGTGGTGCGGGCAAGGTCATGGCAGAATGGATGTCGACAGGCTTGCCAGCGGGAGACTGCTGGGAAATGGACGTCCGGAGGTCAATGCCCTTCCAGCGGAACCGGCGGTATCTGTACGACCGCACGGTGGAGGCGGTCGGCAACCTCTGGACGCTTCATCTGCCGCATAAGTCACCGAAGACGGCACGCAATGTCCGCGTGTCCCCCCTACACGACCGCTTGTCCGCCGTCGGTGCGAATTTCGGTGAAAGTGCCGGTTGGGAACGCGTTCAATGGTTTGGTGCGCCTGGATCGCCGAATGAAAACCATGCGACGTTCGGCCGGGACGAATGGTTCGAGCGAAGTCGCGCGGAGCATACGGCCACCCGCTCCGGCGTCACCCTGTTTGACCAGACCTCCTTCGCGCACATTCTGGTTCAGGGCCCGGATGCCCTTGCACTGCTCCAACGCTTGTCCACCAACGACGTGAACGGTGCCGTGGGCCGGATCGTGTATACCCCCTGGCTGAACGAGCGGGGCGGTATGGAATCCGACGTCACGATCGTGCGCATCGCTGACGAGGAATTTCTTGTCGTGACAGCGGCCGTCCAACGCACCCGTGATCTCGCCTGGCTGCGTTTGCATGCCAAGGGAGCCGGCCACGTTTCGGTCGCCGACGTCTCATCCGGATATACGACCCTTTCCGTCATGGGTCCGCGATCGCGCGAATTACTGGAGCGCGTCAGTCCCGCGGATTTCTCTAACGAGGCATTTCCCTTCGCAACGGCTCGTGAAATCGAGGTCGGATACAGCCTCGCGCTCGCATTCCGGATGACCTTTGTCGGCGAGTTGGGCTGGGAACTTCACATCCCGACCGAACAGACATTAGGCGTCTTTGACGCTCTGGTGGCCGCCGGTGCCGATCTCGGCCTTGGCCACGCCGGATATGTCGCCCTCAACACGCTGCGCCTAGAAGCGGTCTACCGTGACTTGGGTTCAGATGTCGGTGACGATGACACTCCCTTGGAATCGGGGCTAGGGTTCACGGTTGCCTGGGACAAGCGAGACGATTTCATCGGACGCGCGGCGCTGGAGGCTCAGCGCGGCAAACCCTTGCGCCGGCGGTTGGTCCAGCTCGCTGCACCCGATGCCGAGTCGTTGATGTTCGGCACCGAGCCTGTGTGGCGCAATGGCAGCCTCGTCGGATACCTGCGCTCGGCCGGATTTGGCCACACTGTCGGCTGTGGCATCGGGATGGGATATCTCACGTCAGAAGCCGGGGTGACGGCTGACTGGCTGTCCGGAGGGTCATTCGAGATCGAGATCGCTGGGGAGCGCTATTCCGCCATAGCTTCTCTGCGGCCATTCTATGACGCCGGACGCAGCCGCGTGAAGGGCGAGTGGCGCCGCGTCGAGGAACTGATCACGCCGGAGCTCGTCAAGGGCCTGAGCCCTTCGCCCTGGTGATCGCCAACAGATCATTAGGACCCTTCGCCAATGTCATAAGACCAGTCTATGGTCCTTTCGCTGTCATGCGGGGACCAGCCAGGGATCGTGTCCGCAGTTGCGGGCATACTTTACTCAGCGGGATGCAACATTCTCGAAGCCCAGCAATACAGTGACGCCGAAACGGGACTGTTTTTCATGCGGGTGGTCTTCGCACGCCTCGGCTACGCGACATCCGATAAGGTATCGGCCGGTGGGATCGCGGAACCGCCTGGCACCTTGATATGACCTACACCCTGCGGCCGCTATCTTTACCCAAGAAAGTGATGTTGCTGGTCTCGAAGTTCGATCATTGCCTTGCCGACCTTCTCAATCGCTCGCGCATTGCGCCGGGCGGCGCCGCCTCATCCGGACGATCCGCGCCCGCTGGCCCGAGACTGCATCCTGATCCGCGGCGACAGCCATTACGCCGGGCGGAGGTCATGGCAAATATAAAAGACATTCTTTTGATTCAGGCTCTAATGATTCAGGTTCTAAGTTGTGGAGCCTTCTGTATTTGCCACCCGTAATGCAAGAGGCTTCTGGCTTTTTCACGATCGTCTGAAATAGACCTTTTCGACGTGTGATCGAGTGCGGTCTTCTGTCAGGCCCTTCATGTGCGGCATTTCCAGAAGCCGCTGGCCGGTATGGTGATCTGCAGATCAGGTCCAAATCTCAACAACGAGCGCATTGGGCTCTTTTGGCTCGAACTGGTTTTCATGATCCAGATCTGTTCGGTCGTTGGGCCCGCTCGGGTCGTCGCCTTCTCACACCCCCTTTGCCGGCGCCGGGCTGTTTGCTGCAGGTCGATCATGCAGCCGCAGCCGGCGCCGGATTCCGATAATTCTCATTCGTTCTCAGCATCGCTTGTCAAGCGAAGTGGGGATTTGACCCCTTGGGCGAAACGAGGAACTGACCCCCTCATTGTTTTGCGGTTTCGTTGTTGTCGAGCGTCGTTCCGGCCTTCTGCAATAGGCCGGAACGACGCTTTTCGCGAAGCCGGTAGCTGTCACCGCGGATGGTGATCACTGTCGAATGATGAAGCAGGCGATCCAGGATCGCGGTTGCCACCACGGGATCGGCAAACACGCTGCCCCATTCGCCCACCGAGCGATTGGAGGTGATCAGGATCGATCCCCGCTCATAACGCCGCGACACCAGCTGGAACAACAGATGCGCGGCATTGGCTTCGAACGGGAGATAGCCGAGCTCGTCGATGATCAACAGTTTCGGCCGCGACAGGGTCGTTAGCTGCTTTTCGAGTGAGCCGTCGTCATGGGCCTTGGCCAGCATCGCCACGAGCGTGGCTCGCGCCCGAGAGCCACCGCCAGATGTGTCTTGCCCGTACCCGGAGGTCCAAGCAACAGGACCGTGTCGCCATGAGCAATCCAGCGGCAGGTCGCCAGCTCCCGGATTTGGCGCTGATCCAGCGACGGCTGCGCGTCGAAGTCGAAGCCGTCGAGTTCGCGCACAAACGGGAACTGCGCGATCTTGCCTGCCATGGAGATGCGCCGCTCGTCGCGCCTCGCGATCTCGCGCGTTACCAGGAAGGCCAAAGCCTCGCGCAAGGTCATTTGCGAACGCGCCGCTTCGTCCAGCAGCGTATCGAGCTGATCCCGGATCGCGGTCAGCTTTAGCCGGTCGAGCATTGCGACCAACATCTCGTGATCGACCGCCGTCATCACCAGCTGCCTCCCACCAGTGCCTCATAGCCAGTGGCCGCAACAGAGCGGAAGACGCAACGATATCCGCCGATTGTACCGGCGCAGCAGCGCCGACCACGCCGGCAAGATGCGCGCGCTCGACAATCCGTTGGCGACGTCCCCCGCACAAGGCATGATCCGCCACCACCTCGCCCGCGTGACGCACGATAACGCGGCCGCCCAACACCACGACTTCGACGCTCTGCCCGATCAGCCGCCCGGGAGCCGAAGGCTGTCGGAGCCCACCATGAACCAATTCGCCGCTTAAGTCTTTTAGGCGCAAAGGGGAGCGGCTGGCACTCCGCAGCGTTACGGGAGGAGAGTATGTCAAGTGAAGCCGCAAACAACAGATTGACCGTAGCCGAGCGATGGCGCACCATGTATTGATTCTACGTTTCTACCGGGTGCTCTTTGTTGCGACGCACTCCTAGGACGCTCCTATCAAATGCCTTCGGGCGTTTAAGTGGCGCGGGATCTTCTACCTGCGGCCGAGATAGTGGTTGAGGACGTTGCGGGTCACGCGTTCGACCATGGCGTCGTGTCTCAGAAGGCCAGCGACCCACTCGCAGGTGCCGGCATGGAACACCTCGCCCTCTCCGCGCTTGAAATTGACGATCATCCCGCTCCCACGTTTTATTTTTTCGATATTGGCGCTGCTCGCCTCGCCGAACAGCAACTCAGCGACGAACCGACCGTCTCCGTCGCTTATTAAGACGTCTTCGGGCGCCAAATCGGCGCTTTCTTCGACCAGAGTGGCCATACCAACAGCAAGGATTTCGAGCCCGTCCGGCGCGCCGCTCTTAGGCGAAGGGTAAGGTAGGCCGTTGCGGATTTCGTAGTCCAGCCCGTCAACTTCATAGCCAAAAATGTGGCTCTCCGTGCCGAGCAAATCGCCGTAAAATAGCCCGGTACCGGCGAAGGCCCAGTGGTCCGGCTGATAGATGGGGAAGCCTCGCACACCGCGTGGTGCGCACCCGCTCCAGCCGACATAGCTGCCATCAGTGGCGTTGAGGCCAAAGGTTTGTACGCCTGGCCTGCCGATCTCCGGCGCTTCCCAGGAATTGGTGGCGCGCGTAACATCGCCGCTTTTGTAGACCGGGTCCTCGGCGCGCGCCCGGTATTTGTAACAAACCTGCTGACGACCTTCGTCCTCCAGCCTAGTCTGCCACATGAAGTTGCCGGCGAAACGTGCCACACGGCCGCCCTGATCGACAAAGGCGTCAACCGCGTCGCGCATTTCCCAAGTCCAGTACTCGTCATGGCCGGCGAAGACGACGCAGTCATAGTCAAGCAGGATCTCGGGCGAGAAATGTAATTCGTGCTGGCTGGCGAGATCGACATCATATCCGGCGCGCTCAGCGAAGCGGAAGAAGTGGCTGTCGTAGGTCGCCCAGCCAGCGGATGCGTACTTCTTTGAATGGCCCCTGGCATAGGCCCATTCCTTGTGTGGATAGCGCGGCACCGTCTTCGGCGGCATCATCATTTCCAATGGTACGCGAGGCGCTCCCGGCGGAAGGACAGCAAAGCCGCGGCCGCACGGCCGTTGCGTTGAGACAACGGGCGAATATTGGTTGCGGTTTGGGCCTGTGATGCCGTCGTAGTGGTTCGAACCGCCCCAGGTATTATAGGCGAGCCAGGTACCGGTCGCCGCCACTTGTAGGATGCGGCCCGGCTTGCGACCGGCCTTCGGTAGGACGATCAGAATGTGATGGCAATGTATCGGCCGACCGTCGCGGCTCTCCGCAGTCAAGGTCACGCGATAGCCGCTGGAAGGCCAGTCATCTCCAATCTCGAACTCGAATGTCGTCTCCCAGCCGCAGCCGTCGACTGAGCACTGGTCTGGCGTGTCCTGCCAGCGCGTGGCGATGCCGCTCTTCTGGAATACCTTCGTCTCGGTCCCGCCGTCGCGCATGATATCAATGGTGAAGCGCGGCGCAGTCGAACTCACCTGCAGCCGAACCTTTTCGCCCGGACGGTAGGAAACCCGGTCGCTGTAGCACCAGATCTCGCCAAACGCGCCATCCATACCGGCACATTCATAAAAGTGGCCGCGCTCGGCAAATCGCCTCTCCTCGGGCGTCAGCCCAAAATCCGGAAAGTCACTCGGAAGCTTTGTCATAATGGAAATCCTATGTGTGATCGTGAAATATTCGTGAGCGCCCACACCGATCGTCTCGTAGAAAAAGAGATCGTCAGTGCAATAGTATTTGGCTGAGGAACAGCTTTGTTCTTTCGTGTTGTTAATTGGTGAAGAAGTCGTACGGCTTGCCGTCTTCGACGATCTGGCCGGCATCCATGAAGATCACCCGGTCCGCTACAGAGCGCGCGGGCTCATCAAAGAGCATGACGGCGGCTCCATGCAGAGAGAACGGGCAAAGGCGACGCGTTGCTGCTGTCCTCCGGAGAACTGAGCCGGGATATTGTTTGCCTGCTCCGGAATACGGACGCGCTCGAGGAATTTGAGCGCGAGCCCTGGCCTCCGCCTTAGGCACAATCTTTATCCACATCGGGGCGGCCATGCAGTTCATCAGCACCGTTATGTGCGGGAAGAGATTTTTTGGCTTGAATGATTGCTTCGTTCACTGAGGATTGCTTCCGGCTCGACGCTTCCTCTAGGCTGGTGCGTTCCAATCCTAATCAAGAAATTTATTGCGCGTCCAACGCTTCTTCGACATAGATTAATCGCAAATGAGCAACAACATCACCTGAGGCATTGCGCTTTCTGGTCGCGGTCGCGGAGTATGGCGTATGGCTGCAGACAGCACCGCACGCAACATCGGCTGCCAACGCAGGCCTTGGTCGCCACTCCGAAACCGTCCAATCAATCCCTAATAGGGTCTTCCATCGGAACTGAAAATCCGGCCTTCACGCGATCCACTAGGACCGTCGTTTTCAGGCTCTGATATGAGGGTTGAGCTGCTCATAGTCGTCCATGCTGAGTGCGGTAATGTATAAAAGGAAATCCGGATCACCGGTGACATAGAACCCCGTGGCGATTTCAGGCGATGATTTGATGTCTTGCTTGAATTTGTCGATGATGTCCGAGCGCTCCCGCTCGAGGGTCACCAGGACCAGCATTTGAATAGGTCTGCCTACCGCTTTTGCGGAAACGATGGACACGTCAGCTTCGATAATCCCCTCGGTAGCAGTCTTTTCAAGCGTCGCTGGGAGGCGGTTGCCGATAGACCAACCTTCTCACCGATGACTTCGGACGTCAGGCGATTTTTTTTGAACGAGTTCGAGGATTTTTACCGTCAGAGCTACGCCAGGAAGGTCCACCTCCCGCGCGAAGAACACGACGTCGCCCGAATAAGGGATCAAGTAAACCTGGGGCTGAACCGTCCAGCAGTCGTAACCCGTCAGGTAGTTGATATTCGACGGCCTAACATCGACGGGGTATGACCTTGCCCCCAGCTTCAATCCAATTTTGAGTTCGTTTCCGGCGTTGGATTTCCCCTGATGGGCGGTGGAAGCAACAGGCGCGGGCGCGGGCGCCGAGCTTTACGCATTGCGCAGCGCGAGCGCCCATCGCGGATTGAAGGTCTGTGCAAACTCGTTCGGCGTCTGCCATCCGATCTGCGAACGAGCCCGCGCTCTGTTGTAGTCGGCGCGCCACCGGGCCAGGGACGCGCGGGTCTGTGCGAGCGAGGTGAACAGCGTCTCGTTCAGCAGTTCTGTACGCATCCGAGCAGGACCGCCTTGAGGGCTCGGGTGAATCGTTTTGTCCTTATGGACAGGTATAAGGACACTGAGCGGACAGTAGTGAGCCGCCTTGAGATCATCGACACGGCCGGCGTCGGTTTACCGACGAGGCGAAGCTCAGGATTGTCGAGGAGGGGTTTGCTGCTGCTGGAACGGATCGCTCGCGCCAGGCGATCAAGGAAGAAGGCATCATGAAAACTTCGGTGTGCCGTGACGATCGCGGCGGTGGACCGCCTCGTTCGTCACGCAACCGTCTTCGAGATGAATGTCGAGAGCTACAGAAGACGGTCCGCGCTTCAGGAAAAACCCAAAAGAGGACGACCGGCTTCCTTCGCGATGCAGAAAGCCAAATGCCCGTAGATTGGCACCGCTTCGGGAGGAACAGAAATGAAGACCGAGCGCTTGGACCAGCAGTACCGCATTCGACGCGAAAGGGCGGAGGAAGCGTCGCTGCTCATTGCGCTGGCGCTCCGCTCAACTCAAAGCGCGCGAACTTCACCGGCTCGCGCTCCGTTGCAGCCACCGGCTCAACCATCCCCGACACCAGCGCCTTGGACGCCATACATAGACCTGCGAGGGGTCCAGACCGTGAGTGCGGGCAATCGCCGACACGTTCGCCCCCGGCGAAAACGTCTCCGCCATGATCCTGGTCTTCTCTTCCCGCGACCAGGTCCGAAAACGGCGCGCAGGACTGTGCCTAGCCGCACCGGATCGGCCGTGAGAACTTCGAAGCTCTTGCTCTCAGAATATGTTCGCTCACACGAGCCTCCAGGACAAATCATCCAGGAGACTCACAGATCTGCAAACACCACGCTCCGTGAGGTTCCCCTTGCCGCTTACGCAGCAATCTCGCATAGTTTCCATGTACGCAAGCGCGTCGGCTGCCATCTCCACGGGGGCAGCGAGCCGGATGTAGGGGTGTAAGCAGCGTAGGCGCTGCTGGGCCTAACTGACTTCCACAACAAGGAGCGAACTGTGATGGCGTAATGGGCCGGCCTTCGCGAGCATAGCCAACTTGGGCGGCTGTCCCTCAGAAGTGTTGAAAACGGAGTCCGAGCGATCGGCTCCAAGCATCATGTGAGGAACGGCCATGCGAACACTAAGCATCGATGTCTCTGGAAGAGAGCAGCGTGTGTATTGTTGACGCGACCGGAACGATCATGCGCGAGGTCAAGAGTCAAGATCGCCAGCGAGCCGAAGGCACTGGTCCGCTATTTCGACGAACTGGAATTGTCCATCGGCCGCATCGGGCTCGAGGCTTGGCCATTATCGCAGTGGCTGCATGCCGGGGCTTGTGGCCGCCGGACGCGATGCGGTTTTGCTCGAGTCAAATCGGTGACGTGCAAGGATAACCGGATCGGCGTCCAAGGGCTCCTGACGCACTCTTGAGGAAAACTCGGGTCTTTCCAAGTGGGTCCAGCCTGACAGCCTAAAGGCATAATCAAGATGCTCAGAGCGTTTCAAATGGACGAAAAGGGCCTCACCGACCAGGCGATTAAGTCCACGGCACGCTGGAGTATAGCCTCTGTCTCAGTAAAGCTGGATGAAACGGCGATGACATATCCCATTCGGTCTCGGTAGTCACGTTTCCTGACGATTGCCGTCTTGGGTTCAACATACAACTTGACCTCGGCGACACCTGGCAGAGCAGCCGCCCGATCGCCGCCACTGATCCAATCGAGGATGCCATCGCGATCAGGGATCAGGAACCGTACTGCCGCAGTCTGCGAATGCCTTGTTCGCAAATTCCGTTCTTCGCCGATGACAAGCTTGATGTGCTCGGTCACGAGATCGACACCGTAGGCCAGATGAACCAATTGAGGGATACCCCCACCTGCAAGACGCGGATTGACTTCGATGACGACTGGGCCACGTTTCATCCACCGGAGTTCAATTTCCGCTGGCCCCCAGCCAAGGCCGAGAGCTCGCAAACAGTTCAGCGAAACATCGACAATACGCCTATGCTCGTCGTCGGTCAGGGGGGACGGAAAAGTGGAGTCACGAAAGACGAAATGTGGTGGAGGGCCGAAGTTAGCGGTGCCGATCCCAATGACCTCATGGCCCATTGTCTCGACACTATAAAAGGGACCTTGTGCGAATTCTTCGACCAGCACCCTCGGCGAAGACCGCCATAGGTGCTTCCCGCCCAACAGATAGGCCGTATGTTCGGCCAATTCGTGGAGATTGGTGCACAATCGGACACCGCTGCTGCCGCTGCCTACGGCTGGCTTAAGAACCACCGGCAGCCCGATCCTCGTGGCAGCGCTTTCTACCTCCATCGCATTCGCTGCCAAGCGATAAGCAGGTACCGGAACGCCGGCTTCCGCGAGAAGCTGACGTTGGGTGAATTTGTCGCAACATCGTTCAATGGATGTGGGGTTCGGTCCCGGCAGATCGAAAAGCCGGCAGAGTTTGCCAACTGTCGCATGGAGCCTGTCCCAGTCGCTCGTAATCCCCGCAATGTCATAGGCCGCACGTAGCCGAGAACATTCGCGGATCAGCGCATCAAGGTTGTCAGTATCGACACGGATTGCCTCAATACCTTCCTTCGCCAGATAGTCATACTGATGTGGATCGGCCGACAGGGTAATTGGATGAAGACCGAGACAGAGAGCCGCTTTGGCATAAAGCGGACCATTGTTTCTAGAACCTTCAAGCAGGATAAGCGCTCTTGGTGCCATTGGCCGTTGACTCCAACTTTGCGGGTTGTGCGGTGGTCCGAGCGTTCATCGGCATAAGCTATTTGAGCCGTGCCTGACGTCAGTCCTTGTGGTGAACCTACCATTGTCCGCGATTTGCAGTCGCAAAGATTCTGTAAGTTTACTTGAAGGATCTGTTGCAACCGTTTTGCTTCTACGCAGTGTGGCTCGAAGCTCCTGCACCATTTTTGAGAATTGTTGTTCAAGTGACCTGATGGGGTGGACGGCCTCCGCTCCCGGCAACTAGGTGCCATAGTGTGGCTGTCACAAGTCACATAAGGGAGAGCCGCAATGGAGAAAGTTATCGCAGTTGGTCTGGATATTGCGACGCAGGTCTTTCGGGTTCACGGCATCGCGATCACTATGGTCCGTTGCGCTGAACTCAGCCCGTTCAGCTTCTGCGAGTCGAGCGGCAAGCTGAGTTGGCGAACGACCACGAGAGATCGTGTCGGGGGTGGCAGGCTTCTCATGTTGCGCCTCCGCGATGGTGAAATCATCCGGAGAGCCTCGCCGGAAACGGCGTTCGATCAAGAGCTTGTGAAACTCAAGCAGCGCGGCAAGCGATACGCGCGGGGAGCCCAAATCCATCGCCGCGCAAGCCACGGGATCGATCACCCAGGCTGGAGCGGTAATGACATGCCCGGGCGCGACGACGAGATGAATGATCCGGCCGTTGGCGCGCTCTTCGCTGTTCTCGCAGCGAAGCCGACGTCCGAAATACGGGTGCCAACGGTAATGGACCTCGACCTCCTGCCCAACATGGGCAGAATGACCCCGAGATGGCTCTCGGCAGAAAGTCCTGGCTGTTCTGCGGTTCTGATCGCGGCGGACAGCGCGCTGCCGTTCTCTACAGCCTGATCGTCAGCGCCAAGTTGAATGACGTCGACCCTCAGGCCTGGCTCGCCGACGTCCTCGCCCGACTGCCCGCCTATCCGGCCCATCGGATCGATGATTTGCTGCCGTGGAATTGGAGATCCGCAAAACTGCGGACCCAACCAGCGGCGGCCTGATCATGCAGCGCAATAAGGTGCATCACGTCTACACCGTCGAACGTATCGCCAGGACCTCGGCGTCAGCGAAGCGCTCATCCAGGAACTGACCCTCGGTCTCGAGCCCGAGGACGGCGTCATCTGGGTGTACGGCGCCAACGATGACGACGGGATCTTGGCCTTCACCGATGAAGGCATCGAGGAGGTCAAACTCCTCCTCGAAGAATATCATCGCGTCTCCCCATGGAAAGCTTGACCCGGCACCGCGGTGCTCAGGTGCTCATGGCCACCGGATACGCACGTCTGCGGTCTTCACCGGATGCGTACCAAACATCTATCAGCCGGATCACATCCGACGTCGGATCCTAGACCGAGGCAGTTCCGCGACGCATCAGGTCCTGCGGTAACCAACCCGCGTATCAGAGCCTGAATCAAAAAGAGTGTTTTGATATCAACTTCTTGCGAGCCTGCGGGTGAGCAGGCGAATGTGAGCGACGTATATCCAGGCTTCTGCGGAAGCGAGG
>NZ_JAMYQT010000067.1:0-24111 GCF_040320985.1 Mesorhizobium sp. M0571 | reverse complement strand
CGCTTAACTCGGCGACCATATCGCCCGTTGCATGTTCCAATGTCATGGCGCGAAAACTCCATGTTCATCGGCCTCTTGCAAGGTGCCTTGGCGCACCGCTTACATCTCAGCGAAGCCGGCGATCTGCTGGTGTTTGCTGGCGATCGGCATCGAGGCAGCACCGATCAAAGATTTCGGTGGTGCTCACATATGAGTTGGCTGAACAACACCATCTCCGCCAGGTGTGCCATCGGAGCCTTGGTATTTATAGAACCATGGGATGGTTTGATTTAGACGACCCGCATCGTTCCGCTTAGCGTGTCGAGCTTGCCCGGCGTAGCGTGCACGCGCCATTCGACGCGATCAGGGAAGAGCGCGAAGACGCTCGTGGCAAGGGTCTGGAGGGTATCATCGTTGTCGCAAAAGATCAGGGTGGTCTTGTCGAAGAGCACCGCCTCCGCGCCCCTCGCGAGTGCTCCCTCCGCGATCATCCGGTCCGCCGCCTCCTGCCGCTTACGGGAAGAGAGGGTGATTGTCTGCTCCAGCCCGTCGAATTCCTCGAAGAGAAGGTGGTTGGCGTGAGCTCGGGGCGCGACGGCCTCCCGAACGGCGTAGCCTGAGGCCGGCGCCTCTACGGAGGCGAGCCTGCGCGTCTTCGCGTCGCCAAGGTTGTGATGGAAGCCGCTGGCGCGGTCCTTGCGCTTGAGTATTTCGACCGCTTCGTCCAGATTTCCCGCGTTCAGGATCGCGCGACAGATGACCTGCCGTGGCACGCCGGGCTGAAAATCTTGAGCACTAATGTGGTTGACAGTCTGAACGACCCCAGCTTCGTTTAACCCAAATGTGTGCCCCGGCAGCATGCCGGGATACATGAAACTGCTCCAGGCGGGGCCCTCGTTGGGCTCGACCTCAACCCAGATACAAGCGCCTAGAAACACGGCGGCGCCGTCTTCGTTATGGGCGATTATCGCCGGAGCGTCACCTTCCGCCGGAATGAGAAGTGTGGTGCAGCCGGCGGCGGCTATGGTTTTCGTGACTGGGGAGACATGCTCGGGAAGCCGTAGGTCGCCCCGGCAGTTCCAGAGGAAGACCGTTTCGAAATCCTGTCCGGCGCCTTCGGCGATGCCTTCAATCTCACGCACAAAGCGGGGATAGGCCGCGCGGGCTGCGGATTCCAGCGCCTGCAGATATTCCGATCCATACCAGCGGGCGTAGAGCGCCTGGAATTCCTCGGTGCTCAGGACGCGCTGGCGGAAGCCGGAAGCGGTGGCCCGCCCGAGCGTGAAGCCGATAGAGAAGGCGTCGCCCTTGGCGCGAACGCGGGAGATGGGATTTTTGGACATATGCGGTCTCGTGACGTTACTATGAATCTACTGGAGCGAGCCGGCGCACCATTGGGCATTAGGCAAAGCCATACCAACTGTAGGGCCGGCCGGGTTAGCACCATCCCCTCTGGACAGGCGGGATCGATACAGCCGTTTCAGCGGCCTTGCCCATCCAGTGGGCTCGCTTCGGCGATTCTCAAAGTTGCGTCCCTTTTTGGGTAGGTGATGCGTTTGACAGAGTCTGTCGACACCAAGAGTGAGGCACTTGATGTAACAAAGGCGGCCGACCTTTCGCTCTCCATTTAAACCCGTGCCCCTGGTCACCGCGCGCGCCTCTCGCCAGATGCTTTGGGCCGCGCAAAAGGCCGTAAACATGATTGGGCCTGACTCATTTTTCCGAAGCTAGTTACGTTCCGATTTAGCCCGCTCTCCTGACCTCATCAGCAGGGCCGATACCACGAGCAGGAGAATACTGATTCCGGTTAGCAAAGAGGCGATGGCCGTGATCGTCGGATCGATTTGGAGTACCAGCTCATTAAACATCCGCTTCGGTACGGTTTCATAGGTTCCGGAGATGAAGATCGTGACGATGACCTCGTCGAAGCTTGTGATGAAAGCGAAGATCCAGGCGGCTCCGATGCTGGGAAGGACGTTAGGGAGCAGGACTCGCAACAGCATTACTCGCGTAGAAGCCCCTAAGGTGAAGGCCACTTGCTCAAGTCTGACATCGAAACCGCGGAAGGCGACGGTCATCACGAGGACTACTACGGGAACCCCAAGGACCATGTGCCCGATGATAAGCGCTGGCAAGGTTCCCAGCAGACCGATACGCGCGAACACAAGATATAGCGCCAGCGCGGTGATGACGGACGGAATCACGATTGGCAGGATGAAATTGGCCTCGAGAACCAGCCGCCCGGCAAATTTTCCCCTCACTAGGCCGTAGGCGGCCGAGCCTCCAAGCAACAGCGCTAGCGTGCTTGCGGCAAGCGCCACTCCTAACGAGGTCCACAGATCGTTGATCCAGCGTTGATCAGTGAAGAATGCTGCATACCAGCGAAGTGATAATCCTGGTGGTGGAAATTGGAGTGTGCTCGCGCTCGAGAACGACATTGGCACAACCACCAGGATCGGCAGAGCCAGGAAGAGCAAGACTGAGATCGCCACCGCACCAAGAACCATGCGCCCGAGGGCAACCCTGCGCGGGCGCCACTCGAGCGGGGCAGCCTCAAATACATCCAGGGAGTTCGGCGTATCGTGGCCGCCCCGCCCGTGTCGCCCTTGTCGCTTGCTCATGACATCCCTCACATGCCGGAATACGCCGCAGCACGGCGATAGAGCGCGTAGAGAGCGACGCTGGCGGCAAGCAGTACGGCAGAAATTGCTGCAGCTAGTTCCCAGCTCGGAACCCGGTTGATCAAGACGTCGAGGACATTTGCTATCATCGAAACGCGCCCGCCGCCGAGGAGTGCCGGTGTAATGTAGAACCCGATTGCTGAGATGAAGACCAAGAGAGCGCTTGCGGCAAGGGCTGGCCGAGTCAGCGGAAAGAAAACCAGCCAGAACGTCTGGAAATCCGACCCGCCCAAGGTCGCTGCGGCCTGCAGCAGGCGGCGGTCGAGCTTAGTCATCGCGGCATAGAGCGGTAGGACGATGAACGGCACCAGAATGTTGGTCATGCCGATGGTTACCCCAAGCTCGTTGTACATTAGACCGATTGGCTGATCGATGACGGCGAGCGAGAGCAGCGTCCGGTTGACGATACCAGCATTGCCGAGGAGTACGATCCATGCATAGCTGCGCACCAGGACGCTGATCCAGAAAGGTATTACTACGAAAGCAATCGCTACCAACCGCCCGGTTGGCGACAGTCGGGTCATCCAATAGGCGACCGGATATCCAATCAGAGCGGAGCAGAAGGTGGTGATCGCCGCCACCTTGAAGGTATTAAGCAGGACTTTTAGATAAGCCTCTTCCCGGATGAGATGCAGGTAGTTTGCTAGCGTCCACGAGGGCGCGACGCTGATACGCATCATTAGCAAGATCGGAACGTTGAATGCGACCAGCATGACTACAGCCAAGGGTAGCACGTATGCAAAACCGCTACGATTAAACCCGATGCGTCCCATGCCCTACATCCGTCAGCTGTATCATGCCAGCTCGCCGCCTGTTCCTTCCAGACGGCGAGCCTAAGGATCCAAGTGTCTACTATTAAAGTCCGAGCTTGAAATTCAGCCAGCGCTCTTCGGCCTCCTTGCCGTGTTCTACCCACCATTTGTAATCGTAACCGACCTGCACGTCCTTGTTCTGCTTCGCAGTCGGGAACTGTCCGATGCGATCCTTCGGCAAGAGGGCATCAAGATTCGGGCTGTTTCCGGTATAGGAAATGACGCTCGCAGCCGCAGCCTGGTTCTCCGGTACAGTCATCTCATGCAGTAGCTTCATTGCAGCAGCCTTTTGCGCCGGGTTGGCGCCACGGGGGACGGTGAAGAAGCTGGTGTCGATCAAACCCTGGTTGAACGAGTAGTCCAGCTTCGGCTCGGTGGTGACGCGCCCCGACCATGCCACTGCATACTGCACTTCGTTGTCATTCAGGAGTTGAGGCGGTTGGGCGCCGGTGGCCCACCATACGGCAACGTCGGGGCTGAGCTTTTTCAGGCTCTTGAAGGCGCGGTCAAGATCGAGGGGATAGAGCTGGTCAGGCTTCACACCGTCGGCCAACAAAGCGATCGGAATAGCATAAAATGCCATGTCCGGGAGGGCGCGTTTGCCGGGGAAGTCTTTGACGTTCCAGAAATCCGCCCAGTTCGCCGGCGCCTTGGCGTCCTTACGCCAGGTCAAGATGGTTGAATAGTACTGATACCCAAGTGCGTAGCCGTCACGCGAATCGGGAAAGATCGGCAACGGAGCGATCGCATCCCAATCGAGCGGTTCAAGCAGGTTTAGAGCCTTGGCCTGCTGGACCTCAGTGCCAACGAGCTCGAAAAGCACCGCAGAGATGTTACCGGATGCGAGCATCGCTTGCAGCTTTCCAATCCCGCTTGGGTTCTCGCGGAACACCTTTACGCCGGTCTTTTGCGTAAATGGCGTGATGTAGCCTTTCTCGATCGAGTCACCGGATGCACCGCCGGATTCGAGTATGCGGATTTCAGTTACCGCATCCTCCGCTTTGGCATCGAACGGAGCACCAACAAGGACCGTCGCCCCGGCAAGCAGTGCTAACAGAGCGGAAAGCGTTCGTTTCATTTCCATGGTCAAGTTCCTGTCAGCGCCTTCGTTGTGGTTGACCTAGACTCTTAGCAATTCGGGCGCGGCGTGATGGAGCTTTGCCCGCACCGCGCCGCCCTCAGGAATGAGCCACATGGCTTCGGCATCACAATCGACGCGAATGGATGCCCCAGGCGGATATGGCCGCCCAGTTTGCATGCATGCGGCGATCAATGGCGTGCCGCGCGCCGTTTCGACATGGTAACGGACGGTCTGGCCGAGATAGACGGATTCGATGACGGTCGCGGGGACACCCCGCTCCGAACTCGGCGCGAGCACGCGAACATGTTCTGGCCGTATGCTGACGGATACCAGCGATCCGGACGTCTCGTCCGACGCGCGGTAGGGCAATTCCTCGCCGGAGCTGAGCCGGATCACCCAATTCCCGGTACTATGCCGGATCGCTTCGCCATCAAGGCAATTGGTAGTGCCGAGAAAACCTGCGACAAACCGATTGGCAGGTCTAGTATAAGCTTCCAAGGGCTCGGCGATCTGCTGGACCGCACCGTCGGCCAAGACGAGCACGCGGTCCGAGAGCGAAAGCGCTTCCTCTTGGTCGTGGGTGACCAAGATTGTGGTAATTCCGAGTTTGCGTTGCAGTTGTTTCAGCTCGACTTGCAACTGCTCGCGCAGCATTCTGTCCAGAGCCGCAAGCGGCTCGTCGAGCAGCAGGATATCGGGTTGAAAAACAATGGCCCGCGCAAACGCAACGCGCTGCTGCTGGCCGCCGGAAAGCTGGGTCGGGCGTCGGGCTTCGAAACCGCGGAGGCGCACTAGGTCCAGCGCATCGCCGACCCGCCGCCGCGCATCCTCTGCCGGCACGCCGCGGACCTTCAACGGAAAGGCGACGTTGTCGAACACTGACATATGCGGAAACAACGCGTAGCTCTGGAACACTAGCCCGATATTGCGTTGCGCCGGCCGGGTTGCCGTGACGTCGCGCCCGCCGAGGACGATATGACCCGTAGTCGGCTCCGTCAGACCGGCAATCAGCGAGAGGACCGTCGTTTTTCCCGACCCGCTGGGTCCGAGAATGGTGACGAACTCGCCCTGCTCGGCCGTGAAGTCGAGCCGCTCCAGCGCGCGGATCTGGCCGTATTGCTTCGAAAGCCCGTCAAGACTGATCGATGCCATCGCCCGAGCACCTCCCTTGTTCACGTAGCTTCGCGAGAAACTGTTGCGCGTCAAACATTTTTTTGGCATAGATCGATCGCAAATGAGCATTAATACCACCCTCAGGCATTTGCGCGCTTGTTGCGAGCTGTATGCGCCCGGCATCGGACGCTTCAGCGCACCCTTCGAAAGCCTTGGCATTGCGCCGAGACATTCCACCCGCCAACGTGGGCTGACTACATTCGGCTGAATCGTCTCAGGACAAGAGACAAGGAACTGGTCGAGGGAGAGCTTCCACCTTCAAGCCCAAACAATCGGCCCTTATTTCCCCGCGATTGAACTGTTCACTACCTAGTCTTTTCGCGTACCTGTGCTCGCCAGGCCTTGTGCTTACGTGATCTCAACCTGTATATGTTCGTGAGTGGGACTCGGCCGCGAAAAGCCCATGTCCCGTCGAGGACGTGCCGCACAGTGGCTCTGTCCTAGATCGGACCAAAAGTCGCGGCTCGGTGGGACGTGACGAGAAGTTGATCCGTCGTTCGTCGCTCCTGCCTGTTCGAGGGACGACCTCCGAACGGGCCAGCCTCACGTCTGCCAACGCGGCCTGCGGCGATCGAAGAAGGCCGCGATTCCTTCAGCGGCGTCGGTCGTTTCCCACGCATCGGCCAGCAGATCGATCGTCTCGCCGATGACGGCGTCATCGATTGCCGGTCCAAGTCGGCGCGCAAGCGCCTTGGCGGCGGCGACGGCCTGCGGCGAGGCCGAGCGATAGGGCCGGACCTCGGCCTCGACCGCCGCCTCCAGGTCGGCCGGCGGCACGGTGCGGGAAAGCAGTCCGAGTTCGCGGGCTTCATTGGCGTCGAAAATCCTGCCTGACATGAAAACCCGCCGCGCTCGGGCCTCTCCCATCCGAACCAGCACATAGGGAGAGATCGTGGCAGGGATGAGGCCTAGCCTGACCTCGGTGAAGCCGAACCTCGCGGTGTCGACGGCGACCGCGACGTCGCAGACGCTCATCAGGCCAAGACCGCCGCCGAATGCTTGGCCGTTGATGCGGCCGATCAGCGGCTTGGGCAGTTCGTTGAGCGCACGAAGAGCCAGCGCCAGCTTCCTGGCCTCGGCGACACGTTCGTCACGCTCGGCGGACGCCTGCGCCCGCATCCAACTGAGATCGGCACCGGCACAGAAGCTGTCGCCCTCGCCCGTCAGCACCACCGCTCGCACCGTGTCGTCATTGGCGAGCAGTTCGGCGGCGGCCGTAAGTTCGGCGATCATCTGTCCCGACATGGCGTTGTGCTTGTGTAGGCGGGCGAGCGTCAACGTAGCGACGCCGAGCTCATCAGTCGTGACGCGGATGGTGTCGAAGCTCATGGCCGCTCCTCTCTCAGGCTGCCCGCGAAGCGGGCCGCCTCCTCCAGTCGCTCTATGTGGAGGCCCGTCTCATAGCCCCTGTCGGCCAGCATTGCAGCGACGGCGAGGGTGTCGACATTGCCCTTCGCACCAGGGGCGAAAGGGCAGCCGCCAAGGCCACCGACCGCGGCGTCGAAGGTGCACAGGCCCTTCTCCAGGCTTACCAGGATGTTATCGAGGGCGCGGCCCCCCGTGTCATGGTAATGTCCGGCGAGCCTCCCGGCCGGCACCTGTTGCAACACGGCATCGAGCATGGCCGCGATGGTTGCGGGCGTCCCCTGGCCGATCGTGTCGCCCAGCGAAATCTCATAGCAGCCCATCGCAAGGAGTTCGGCCGCAACCCTTGCGACGGCAGCCGGGGGTATCGGCCCTTCGTAAGGGCAGTCGGTGACGCAGGAGACATAGCCTCGCACCGGAATGCCGTCGGCGGCAGCCGCGACGAGCACGGGGCGAAAACGCTCGAGGCTCTCGGCAATCGAGCAGTTGATGTTCTTGCGGCTAAAGAGCTCGGAGGCCGACGCGAACACGGCGACCTCGTCAGCCTTTGCCATCCGCGCCGCCCCGTAGCCCTTCAGGTTAGGGACAAGCACCGCGTAGGCGACGCCGGGCGCACGGTGGATGCTAGCCATGACTTCGGCAGCATCGGCCATCTGCGGCACCCATCTCGGCGAGACGAAGGAGGTCGCCTCGATCTTCGTGAAGCCGCTGTCCGACAGGATGTCGACGAGTCGAGTCTTTTCGGGGGCCGGCACAAGCCGCTTCTCATTCTGCAGGCCGTCGCGCGGCCCCATCTCGAAGATGCGGACGAATTCGCCCATTCGGTTCAGGCCTCCGGCTCGCGACACAGGAGCAGGTCGGTGTCGGCTACCTGATTGCCCAGCGCGACACTCAGCTCAGCCTTCTGTGCATTTATACGAACATGCCGTATATGTGACGCATATAGTCAAACTTCAGGTTCACCAAAAGGTTGAGCAGATAATCAGGCGCAACAAGAAGAATGCCGGTAGCGACAGTCGGGCTAGGCGAGCGCCGCCGTGGTCAATGTCAGCGACATCAGGGCCAAGGCGAGCTGCGCTTTAGTTGTATTAGACATGACGCTAAGACTTTTCTTATTTTCCGACCAGTCTCACATCGACGGGATGGATGCCGCTCTCGTTGGCGATGATCGGGTTGAAGTCGAGTTCAGAAAGATTTTTCATACTCAAGATTGCGACGGACACGGATGAGATAAAGTCCGCGAGGGATTGCTTGTCGATTGTCGGATAGTTCCTGAAGCCGTCCAGGATCGTCGCAACGCGGGTCTCGTTGATCATGTCCAACGCTTCCACGGGAGAAAAGGGAGCCGCGCGAAAGGTCACGTCCTTCATCGCTTCGACCATCACGCCGCCGGAGCCGAACAAGACCACGGGGCCAAACACCGGATCTTTGGTCGCACCAACGAAAAGCTCGACGCCGCTATTCACCATTGGCGTGACGATGAAGCCGAAGGTCGTGACCGGTGGAGCGTGGGATGCCATAGCCGTTGCGATGCTGTCCACGGCGCTGCGCGACGCCGTTTGCGTCACGCCGAGGCGCACGCCGCCAACATCGGATTTATGCACGACAACCGCGGAATCTAGCTTCACGGCACAGGGTTTGGCAAAGTTCGAGATAGCTGACTCCACGGAATCGGCGTCGCCTGCAGCCGACCATTCACCAGTTTCTACGCCCAGTTTCTGCAAAATCCCGCGGGCTGTGGTCTCTGCCGATAGCCCGCTGGGAAGGACAACAGGTGGCGCTTGCATCGGGGGCTTGTGATCTGACTTGCCCCGCCGAGAGAGCCAGTTTGCCCTTTCGAACAGCGCCTTGCAGCCAGCTACAGCCCAATCTATTGATGGCAAGATCTGAACGCCGCCATTTCGCAAAGTGTCGTGATTCTCCGGTTTGCGGTTGGCGTAGCAGCTATGAAAAACCAGAGGCAGGCCGGTGGCGTTCCGCAGAGCCACTATCCGCTCAGCCGCCAAATTCTCAGCTTTCAACAGAGACGTATCGAACCTTATGTGGTAAGCTCCGAATAACCCGTTCGTCAGAACGAGTCCTACCTGCGGGTCTGACGCCAGAATTTCGATGCATTCGGGGAAAACGTCGGGATAGGCATCCGCGGCGCTTGCAGCATCAATCGGATTTTCGACACTGGCCTCATCGCCGAGGACCTTTCTCAGCTTGGCCTTTGTGTCTTCCGAGAGAGTTGCAAGCGGCACCCCCGCCCGTGATAGCGCATCAACGGCGAGTGTTGCATGTCCACCGCCGTCAGTCAGAACCGCAATTCCGGTTTCCGGTCTTGGAAGTGGGCTGGTTGCGAGAAGCGCAGCAACGGGCAACAACTCATCTGAGCGATCGACCAAAGTCACGCCCATCTGTGCCAATACCTTCAGGGCGATATCGTCGGCGCCGGCGATCGAACCTGTATGGGATAGCGCTGCCCTCCGACCCTCGATGGATCGTCCACCGCGAAGCATCACAATCGGGCAATTCTGTCCAACTCGTGTGGCCGCGTCCAAAAACCCTCGGCCATCCGACAGGCATTCACTGTAGATGGCAATCGAACGAGTGCTCTTGCGATGGCTGAGCTCCTCGATCAACTCGCCATATCCAAGGTCAGTCTGATTACCAAGTCCTGCGATGATATCGAAACCTGGGCCATTGATCCACCGGCTGTCCTCGACGATCGACAGGATCATGTTACCGCTTTGCGTTAGAACGCTGACTGGCCCGCTCGGCGGCAATTCCGGCAAGCCAATGAGGTCTGCCTGCACACTACAGTTCAGCATTCCTGATGTGTTCGGTCCGATAATGCGGACACCGCTTGTTACCAATGCATCTCGCAATCTTTGTTCAGCGGCAGATCCCCCGTCTCCTCGCTCGCGGAACCCGTGGGCCAATACGACTGCGCCTGCGATGCCCTTTTTTCCACACTGGATAAGGATATCGGGCACTTCCTCCGCCGGCCGAACGATCACCGCAATATCCACGCCGTCCGGAAGGGCATCAATGTCACTAACGACCGGCAAATCGAGGATCGTCCCTCCCCTCGGGTTGACGGGCAAGATGGGATGGGCGTAGCCCGCTTTTTTAAGAGCCTTGACGATCTGATAGCCGCGCTTGTCGGGATTGGCGGATGCGCCGATGATCGCGACTGAATGCGGCTCAAGTATGCGGCTCAAGGCCGTTACTTGGTTGTGGTAATCCATGGCCCTATCTTCCTTCGAAACGGGGCGAGCGGCGTTCCGCGAAGGCCGCGACGCCTTCTGCCCAATCCCTAGTTTCCATGATCGCTAGCAGGTCTTCGGCCTCGCTCCGAAAAAGGTTGTCTGGGCTATGTGGGAAATTGATCGCCGCCTTGAGACGAGCCATTGGCAGCGGTGCGTTCCTGACGATGCGCTCCACCAACGCGGCTGTGTGCTCCTTCAAATGCTGCGCTGGCGGAGCCGCGGTTGCCAGACCAATTTCCAGGCATTTCGCGCCGGTTATTCTATCGCCCAGCAGCAAAAGACCCGCGGCTTTCCTCAACCCTATAAGCCAAGGAAGTCGGAGCGTCACACCACCCCCCACATAGGTTCCAATAGCAACTTCGGGAAATCCGAGTTGGGCGTCCTCGGATATGACGAGAAAATCGGCAGAGGTTGCGATTTCCGCTCCGCCGCCTAGAGCATAGCCGTGCACCTCGGCAATTACGGGCATCTTCATTATCTGTATCCGCTCGCACACCCTCTGCCCGAGCATAATATAAGCCTCGCGCTCATCGCGCGTCCGCTCGCCGGATTTGTGGGCCTTCAGATCAGCACCGGCACAGAAGGCCCGGCCGTTTCCAGATAGGATCACGCACCTCACATTAGGATCGTTGTCTGCGCAATTCAGGGCATCGAACGTCTGTTGATACAGGGCTTCGTTGACCGCATTCATCCGTTCGGGTCGGTTGAAAACAATGCGAAACGCGTGGCCTTCTTGCTTCGTAACGACTTCGTCCATGGACAATCTCTTGCACGTTGATCCTCGCAGCTTTGTCCAAAAACTATTGCATGTCCAACATGTTTTAGGCATGGATTAATCTCTAGTGGGCAATAATATCGCCTTAAGGCATTTTGCGGACCCTTGCTGATGGAGACGGTGCTGCGGGACAATCGGCGCTCTCGAGGCAACCCGAGGCAGGTCGCACGGCGGTTCCGCTAAGAAAGCATCTGGATCGGCCTGCTGCCTACTTGGCGTGCTCGCGGTGCCCTGTCGCGGATTGTCTCACCTTACGCAACGTGCTCCCCTGAATATCCCCGTTCATAAGTTAGCCCTGTTCACGTTGTGATCCTTGACGGTCGGGTTGCATATTCAAGCGGGGTGAGCCCACCGAGGCTCGTGTGTGGGCGATTCACAGTGTAGTCGATCCTCCATTCTTCGATGCTGTTGCGGGCGTGCCGGTAGCTGATGAAGAGCCGTTCGTTGAGGCACTCATCGCGTAGCCGACCATTGAAGCTTTCCACGAAGCCATTATCCGGCATGTTGTTCTCGGTGCCAGCGTTTGTTCGGTCGTCAGGTCGGGTAGGCTTGGCGGATCCGGGCCACGGGGCACCGGGAGCACGCAAGCAGGCCGTCGTATGCAGATGAACTGAGAGTTCGAGCACGTTATCTGGCCGCCCCTACGACTCGCCCGGATGCGCTGCGAGCGCGGATCGGTATTTGTCGTGTTGCCCGCTGGCTCCCTGTTCGTGAGCCGGTGAGGGGCCGGCCTATCATGGACGCATAACGAAGCAGGGCCGAGGGCGCGCACGGGGAATGCTGGTCGAGGCGGCATGGGCGGCTCCCCGCTCACCGGGTCCTCTGCGCGGCTTCTACAAGCGGATCGCCTCGCGTCTCGGGAAACACATCGCGGCCGTCGCCACTGCGCGCAAGCTTGCAATGATCATCTGGCACATGCTGAGCAAGGATACCGACTACATCTGGGCCCGGCCGGCCTTGCTCGCCCGCAAGCTCAGATCGGTCGAGCTGCGTGCCGGCCTTCCGACCAGCCATGCCAGACGCGGCACCGTCTTCGACTACAACATCCCGGCCAAGCGCGCCGAAGAACGATCCCGAGTCGAGAAGGCGGAAGCTGCCTATGCAGCAGCGACTTCCCGATGGCGAACGAGGCCGGAAAGGCCGAAAGCTGTGGAAAAAGCCGCCGAATGAGAAGAACGGGCTATTCTACAACATCCGTCTGCATCGGCTTGCCCGGCGCGATGTAGTGCCATTCGACATGCCGATCCTCCTGCCAAGCCAAAATGGCGTTCGAAGTCAGCTCGGTGTCGATGTCCGACACGATCATGCAGGGGTAGCCGCGATGCTCGGCGATGATGTCGAGTTCGCGGGCGACACACTCACCCGAATCGAGTTGTCGACGACCGTGGCCAGACACTCTGCTGAAGTCGTCGATGACGCATAGTATCCGGAAGCGGCGACCATCGATCAGCGTGTCGGAGACGAAGTCGAGGCTCCAGCGCTGGTCGGCCTCCTGCGGTATCGCCATCGGAACCTGGTGCCCAAGGCCCGCTTGCGACCACCGCGCTTGCGCACGTCAGCCGCTCCTCGCGATAAAGGCGAAAGAGCTTCTTCCAGTTCACCGCCACGCCTTCGCGCTGCAGGAGAAGGTGCAGCCGACGGTAGCCGAAGCGCCGGCGTTCGGCGGCCAGATCCCGCAGCCGCTTGCGCAAACCGGCATCATCCGGTTGGGACGGGTGGTAGCGGTAGACCGCGGCTCCATGCCGACGAGCCCGCAGGCGCGACGCTGCGAATAGCCTTTCTCGATCGCCCAGGTCACGGCAGTCCTCCTCGACCCAGGCGTTAGAAGTTTTTTCCGAGCATCTCGCTCAAGGTCGAGACATCGAGCATGGCATCGGCCAGCAGACGCTTCAGCTTGCCGTTCTCCACCTCAAGGCTCTTCAGCCGCTTCGCCTCCGACACATCCATGCGGCCATAGTTCGAGCGCCACTTATAGAAGGTCGCGTCGCTCGCACCGTATTGTCGGCACAGTTCTGTCGCCGAAAGCCCAGCTTGGTGTTCCTTCAAAGAGCCGATGATCTGTTCGTCAGAAAATCTCGATCGCTTCATTGCCTGTCTCCTCATCCGAGGAACAGGCTAACCTCAAACCGAGGACTTTTCCGGGGAGCACGTCACTGCTTTACGATACAGCGCAAGTCTTGCTGACAAATGTGAAGAAATGGTCTTGGCTAAGAGCCTGGGCAATATCGCCAAACGCAGAGGCAGACAAAAGGCGGGTGTAGCCTTGGCCGGCGGCTTGCGGTGATCATGCATCGCATGTGGAGACCGGACCGAATTCTGTTGGACCCGGGAGGGCTTGCCTATACTGCGTAATTAGCAACCAGGATAACGAGAACCAAAGGAGACAGGAAGATTCCGCCGCCGGTGGAAAGATGTCCTTCGCAGGACGACGGATGGGGTGAGTTTGCGGGGTTGTCTATTGCGATCGCTCATCGCGATTAGGTCGCCGATTAGATTGTTCCGCCCCATTCTTCAGGTCCCATCATGGGAGGCCAACAGAGGTCGATCCCGGAGAGAAGCGCCATACTGCGAAGACATCAAACACCAGAGGTACGGATAGTCAGAAAGTGCTTGACCTCACCACGCCGAATAGAGAAGAGAACCTCATCAAAGTGATCACCAGCGAAGACCGTTTTCACATCACAATCGATTCATTGATCGCAGGACGTGCTCTATCAGGTCTCTGATTGGGAAGGTCAATATCCTCCTGCGCTTTCTTTTCCGGACGATGTCGCCTCCGTGGGTCACTTGATTCTCTTCGCGGTCGGTACTGGGCCGCCGCATGATGGATCAGTAGAGCGAGGCGTCTCAATCTGTTGAACGACCTTGGGAGAGTTCCCCCAGGATCGTGCCTGCTAGTCTTAGCTAAGGACAAAAAGCTGCCGGGGCGCCTTTGTCAGCACTTCAACGCCGGACTCGGTTACCCGAATGCTCTCGCTGATCACGTAACCGAAGTCTTCCTCCACCCACGAACCCAAATGCATATGGAAGGTCATGTTAGGTTTCAGAACTGACAGATTTCCCTCTTGGAGGCTGAGTGTGCGCTCCGCCCAATCAATGCCGATGCCGTAGCCAGGGCGGGACCTCTTCTTGAAGCCCAACCTCTCAGTCGCGCGATGGATTGCGTGAGCGACATCGCCGATGATCGCTCCTGCCCGAATGGAGGTTAGCCCAGCTTCCAAGCCGGCGAGTTGAGCCTCGTGAATGCGAAGCAGACGATCGGAAGGTTTGCCGATAGAGTAGGTTCGGCAAATCGGCACAGTGTAGCCGTGCCGCACTCCGGCGATTTCCAAATTTATGTGCGAACCATCGCGAAGAACATCCTCACTCCACGTAACGTGTGCAGTTCCAACCCTCGGTGATGCACACATGAATGGAGTCGCGATCCATGTTCCAGTCTTGCCGTTGGCACCGCGCACAAGCGTTCCTACAATTTCGGCGATGGCGTCCGCTTCCAGCATGCCGGGGCTAATCACTTCCGCTGCACGCAGGATTCCCGCGTCGGTGATGGCTGCCGCTTCCCTCATGACAGCAATCTCAAGATCAGATTTAATAGTCCGCATTGACGTGATGACGTCCGTGAAATTTACGATCCGCGCCTGCGGCAACCGCGCCTTGAATTTTTCTACCGCGTCGGCCGTCAGATTTCCTATCTCGAGTCCTAGGCGGTCGTTCGCGAGCCCAGCCTCCAAGACGAAATCGATCACCGCATCATAGCCGTCGTCCTTTGAGGGATCCAACATCAACTCGTCAGGATAGCCAATCACCTTGTCGCGATCCAGGAATGTCTCTCGAAAAGCCGCTGGCACGTCCATCCAGCGCAGGATGAACGTCGGCTGCTCTTGGCGAGCGGAAACAACAAGACCTCTCCTGTTGTAGGATCTCGCCGTAGACCCGATTAGATAGGTAATGTGCGCGTTCTCTGTTACTACAAGCGCGCCCACGTTACGCTGATCCATCTCTTCCTTAACTGCGGCTAGCCTGCGTAGGTATTCTGTTCGAGGGAAAACCTGTGAACCTTTGCTGATCGGCATTATATTAACTCCATCGAATTATTGCAGAGGTGAAGGGCGGTAGACTTGGCAGGAGCGTTAGGCGCCACTCTTTGGGATTTGTAGCGAAAGCCAGAGCCTGTTTATGTCGCATTGTGAGCTTTCGATGATCAAACCCTGCATTTAGCGGTTGGATGCGAGGTATTCATGCGCGGCTGAGCCGATTGGTCCGGCAGCAAAGTGTTCGATCAGCGGGTATGCAAGGCCCATGCTTGCATGGTGGAGCCCGCAGTGAGCTCAGGCCAATCGCTGGCAATCTCTATCGGATCTCGGCCTATTTCCCGAACATTGAATGCGAAAGGGTAATTCCTGCAGGTCCCGCCAATTCCGCGGATTAAATGTAGCTAACGCATTCAGAGCTGCAAACAGGGAAGCTGCCAAGAATGCCCGCTTTGAATCCCCGCACTACGGACTGCTTCGCCGGTAGACCGAGACATGACTCTCGGATCGTTCGGTGAACGCACTTCTCGCCCAATCTCCCCACCGCTCCGCTAGCTCTAGCCCCACGCATTCGGCCATCGTATCGAGTTCCTGGTGATAAACGTAACGAACGCGTTGCGGTAAACGTCTTACCGACGTGCCAGAAAACCAGAGGAGGGTTGAAACCAAGTTCTGGTTTAGCGGATCGTGGACAGCCACATTGAGGATCGTATTCTCATAATCCACTAGCCGCGCCGTTGTGGTTTTCTGGCCGCCGACAGAAGGATAACAGCCCGGCACACCTAATTCTATCACCAAAACCCCGTCATCATCTAGGGCGTCCATAGCAGATCGGAGGCAAGCTATTTGCGCTTCCCGCGTGAAGAGCAGCGTGAAGGTGCTATAAACGCAGTACACCATCCTGTAGCGTTGCTCTGATCTAAAATGGGCAATATCTCCCTGCCAAGCTTTGATTAGGTCGGTGCGCTTGGCGAGAAGTTTTAACATGCTGCACGAATTGTCGATACCTTCGACCTTAACGCCGCGCTTGCTCAACGGCACTGCCACGCGCCCGTCGCCTATACCCAGTTCGAGAGCACTGCCCCCGCTGCAATATCGCTCAAGAAAGTCGACCGTCTCGTCTACTTCAGCAACTTTACCTTGTAAGGCGGTGTATTCTTCATAGATCGGAGCATAAATTTCGCCATAATTTAACTTATCAGACATGTCGAATTCTCCTGCCTTATTTTTTACGTACCGTCATCCCGCACTGCTTGAAACTGATTTGCGTTGCTAGTTGCCGATTACGATTATTCTCCAGCCGACCCGCGAATCGTCATATCGATGGCTTGCGAACTTGCGCGAGCCTGGCCAACCGAGCAAAAAGCGGGTCGCCATAGAACAGAGCGAGCAAATTAAGTGGACTGCGCACTCTGGCTGCTCAAGTCAGGAGATCTCCTGGCCTGTCCCGTCGCGAGCAACTGGTCGAGGGTAACTGAAATCGTTGATACAGACATCGAACGGCTCCGTTGCTGGGTGGACGTCGCAGTTCAAAACGCAAGAGTGGTGCCAACCAAAAAACGGTGTCAGTCCAATACGTCGTCCTTTCCCGTCTGATTCCGCTTGTTTGCTTGTCAACAACTGCGTCGGGTTTCGAACTTTCGAACAATTGACGCCGGTTGCGAAAAAGCTTCGCGTCCCAGATGGTCGAGTAGCTCCGCCATTCGGCTTTCGCCCTCACAGATTCGGGCGTGCGGATTTCCCGCACCAAATGTGGCCGGCAACATTTGGTGTGAAATGTAGCGTCCGCACTTATGTGGCGCTCGGGCGCGGCGCCCAACGTTTCCGCCATGAAGACGATTTCGAGCGCCGCATTATGAGTCGACCGATAGTGGTCGGATTCTCCTCATCAATCTGGAGTTCCGATCATGTTCGACACCCTGTTCAGTTACCCCAAAGTCCTGGCACGCCATCAAACCGGTCCCGCACGAGACGAGCGAGAGCGATATCTCGTGCATCGCGCCCCGTGGATGGGCTTGCTCATGCCACCTTGCTACGCGTTGCCAGCGAGCTGCTGATTACCGCGCGATGGATCGACCTTGGGTTGACCGGCCTGTCACGACTCTGATATCGTATCACCTGCCCAAAGCCGGGCCGACCATCAACTTGTCCAAGCTCGCGCGCGAGATGATCGGTGACCACGACAACTGTTCGTTCAAACGGCCACCGCCAGGCTCCGCTTCCCGGGTCGTTTGGTTGAGCTGCCGCACGACAAGCCGGGTGGCTTTTCGACCGACGTCCAGGACTTTGTCACGTCCTTGCGTCATGAACGCGGCTTGGCGTCGGCGACAGTTCGGAACCGGCGCTGGCATGTCGACTGCCTTCTTAAACGGTTCGGCCGCGCAAAACATCGACCGCGCAGATCGCCATGACCGATACAGATACCTTCCTCGGCCTGAAAGGCAGGAAGGCTGGGGCGTGTGTCCGTCGCATCGAGCGCTGGCGCACTTGCGTTCCTTCTTCCGACACGCCGAGGCGCGCAGCTGGTGTCGCCTTGGGATTGCCGCGGTCCATCGACGCGCCTCGGTTGTTTAAAGAAGTAGGCCTGCCCGACGGGTCCGGCCTGGACGACGTGCAGCAGCTGGTCGCCAGCACCGGCGGAGAAGACCCGCGCCATTCGCGACCATGCGATCCTCACGTTATTCGCCATTTACGATCTACGAAGCGGTGAGGTGCGGCAGTTGCGCCCTGAATATCTGATTGGTCGAATGAAGCCATCACCGTTCATCGACCAAAGGAACGGCGCGCGCAATACTACCCGCCCGTGACTTCTGTCGGTGACGCTGTCCTTCAGTACCTCAAACGCGTCAGGCCACGTTGCGAGCGCCGGGAGCTCTTCCTGGCTCAAGGCTCCATTCCGGCCGCTTTCGGCAGGCGGCACGTACCATGTGGTCCGCAGTCGCTTGGCGCAGCTGGGCATTCCCCAGCCGCCATGGTCCGCATTGCCTTCGCCACGCCTGTGCCACCCGCCTGGTCGCGACCGGGCTCCGCTTGAAGGAGATCGGCGATCATCTCGGCTATCGCAGTGCCTATGCGACGCGGGTCTATGCCAAGGTCGACCTGACCGGTTTGCGCGAGGTGGCGGATTTGACCTGGCTCGCATGAAATTCGCCGACGCGGTCGCCTCCTATGTCGACATAAGCAGGCCACGGGGATGCGCTCTGGAGTGGAAGCGCGCACCCTCAGGTCGTTTTGCCGGGCCGTGGGCGAGATCGCCGTGCGATGTCAGCGCCGTCGATGTGGCCTCCTTTCTGGCCGGACATGGCCCGATCACCCGTCTTTGGGAATACAAGCACAGCGTGCTTCGCGGCTTCTACAGATATGCCGTCTCCCGCGGCTTCACCGACCAGTCGCGGCTGCCGCAGCGTGTTCCCAAACAGGAGCAAGCCTTCGTGCCTTATATCTATTCTCGCGACGAATTGCGTCGCCTCTTCGATGCCACCCGGCAATTGATCATCCGCGTAGCCATATCGCCCCGGAGACCTATCGGATCCTCTTGCTTTGTTGTACGGTGCCGGACTTCGCATCAGCGAAGCGCTCGCCCTTACCCTGGCCGATGTTGACGTTGGTACGGGGGTCCTGCGCATTCGCGAGAGCAAATTCTACGAGACCCGGTTCGTACCACTTGGTGGCGATTTGGGCCGCGTTTTGATCCCTTATGTCGAAATCCATCGCGGCGACGCCGATGCTGTTCCGGCGCGGTGAGGCAATTACGCGTCGAGTGCTGAGAAGGCCTCTTTGCCGGGTCCGTGTCCGGGCCGGCGTCACGTGCTGCTGGTTTTTCGGACACCAGGTTAAGCTAACATAGCTCGTTCCCCAGGCTCGACAGGGCTCCATATACCCAGTGTCGAATGCCTTCGCCGAGGATTGTAGAAGCGCTCGATGTAATCGAACGAATCCGCCCTGGCGTGATGCCATTGTCAGTCATCAGGCGCTGGAACTGCTCGCTCGTGTATTGGGCAGATTCAAGCGATCGTCGCAACACCGATTATGTTCACCCACGGCAGCAACTCGTCAAGCGCCTCTGCCGGCGTTTTCCAGCCTAGCGTCTTTCTCGGTCGGGCATTGAGGGCCCGCTGCCACGGCGGCGGTCTCGTCGGCGCTGTATGCTGAGGTCGGTGCCTTTCGGGAAGTACTGACGCAGCAGCCCATCGGTGTTCTCGTTAGTGCCTCGCTGCCAAGGGCTCTGTGGATCGCAGAAGTAGACCTGGACACCCACATCGATCTTGAAACGATCGTGCTGGGCCATTTCGGCTCCATGATCCCAAGTCAGCGAAGGTGATGATGGAATCGCGTCACGCACGGCCTCAGATCATGTCCAGCGACCGCAGGCCGTTCTTCGTGCGGGAAGCCTCGCCGTGCCCCACGTGGCGGGGAGATGAAGCAGCATCGTGAAGGCCGTGCGCTCGACCGGCTTGCCAATCGCCGAACTGCCAAGACCGAGGATGACGTCTCCCTCCCAATGTCCCGGCACCGCGCGGTCGGCTGCTTCGGCCGGACGCTGGCTGATCATGGTCTCAGGCGAGACAAAGCCCTTGCCTCGCCTGCGGACGCGCGCCCTGGGCACCCGCAGCACGCGTCCTGTTCGCAATCAAGCCGTCAGCTCGCCGCGTAGCACTCCGTAGACTTATGGTCGGCGACTCCAAAGCACCCTTCCAACCACGCGAGGCGGCCACGCCGGATGGATACCGCAGATTCGACAGCCACGTTTTTGAGATCGACGCCGTGCCTGTCGTGCCGATAGGTCTTACGGCGCCGCCGGCCGGCGGTCAGCCGCAGTCACGCAAAGCAACAGATTGCCAAGTAGAAGCGAGCCGCGCACCTTGCCGAATTCTGCGCCGCTGAAACGTGCTACCCCACTCGACGCCAACAATGTCCATTTCGTCAGAATCACGCAAATTCAACCGCCGTTCACACCCAGCGCATACAGGATCGCGGAGGCGCTTACAGTCAGGTATGGAGCCCAAACGATAATCGCACGGCAACAGAACTCGAAGCATGCGGCTACGACACGGTAGAGTATATAAAAGTAGCCCCTTGATGATGCCAGGGATACTGTTGTTTCACACCCGTCGCCCTCTGCCGACCAAGGCATTGCGCGCTATGCGCGCTTCGAACTCACCGTGAGGGGTTCGTCTCACGACGAGCCCGAAATACTCATCAAGAAGCGCGAGCACGCGCTGGGTGTGGGGCTGGAGCCTCTCTAGCCCGTACATCTTCACGACATATTCGGCTAGTAATTGGAGAACGCTCTCCTCATCTCCTCCGTGGAATACGAATGGGTCTGTGATTCGCTGCACTGTTACGTCATCGAACTGCGCAGCAGAGAACAGATCGAGCACCTCGCCCGCGGTAAAATGAGGATAGTCATGCGGCGTCACAGAATGAGTTGACACCACGTCAGCGAACCAGCGGGCAGTGGGTGAGCCCTCTTCGAAGTCATGAAGAACAAAGATGCCACCGGGCCGGAGAATTCGCGCAGCCGCGTGGACAGCGGTGGCGCGCTGAGCCCGCGGGATGTGGTGCGTGCCATAGGCCATCAGCACACCATCCACCGATCCGTCTCTTATCCAGAACGGATCGGTCGCACTTTGCCAGATCGCAAACAGGCCGTCGTGGATGCAACGGTCCACCATGAACTGAGAGATGTCAGAGTTGATGAACGTCGGGCAGTGTGCCGCACCCAAGAGCCGGTGGGCTACCTTGTTCACATATCCGTCACCGGCGAGAAGATCGCAGATGATTAGTGATGAACAAAGTCCCTCGCGACCATTGGGGTGCATCTTGCCCAGAAGATCCATCACACCCTCCGATCGTGCCAGCAGCGACAGTTGGATGCTATCGAGGTAATCGGATCCACGCCCTTCCGAGGTGAACTCATTGCGCGAGAGATTGGCCAGATTGGTAAGGCGGGCGGAGGATTCTCTAACGATTCGCGGTTCGATGGCCTTGAAGGCCAGCGGATTTATCTTTTTCAACTGGGCGAAATGCGAAGCTATACTACTTGGAACCATCTTAATTCTCCGTGGCGAGCAATTGCCGGCGAGCAGAACAGAAGCTGTTCCCTGCTAGACCTCAGGGACGAGAGGCTGAATGATCGAGTTTACGGACACCGGCTTTGGAGGGACTGTTGCGTCTTTGGGACGTTCTGCGACTATCGGCATTCAGTATGGCATTGCTCGTTCTGGTCGAACTGTGTATCGGTCATACACTAAGAGGACTGTCTCTCTGAAGAACCCATCGGCTGTCTCCTGGGATGGAGACGGGACTTGCCGATTTTGTCGTTCAGCGCAGTCGGTAGGTGCAGTCTCCGATACCAATTGGATGGTGGATTGCATCAGTGACCAGAGACTCGCGATCATCGGACCCGCCTAACAGTAAGCATGCTCTTTCCCAGAATTTGGGAATGGCGGTAAAGGTGCAGGGCATGTTGCATTCAGGGGCCATTCCTTCCGATACGAAGCACTGTTCCACGAACAGCGGCCAATGAGGGCGGTCGAATCCGTTCCTGACAAGGGCCGCATCGAACTCGCAAACCTTGCCGAAGTCAGATGGCATGGAATGCTCCTGAGTGCCGATCATTCGCACCCAAGCCTACAATAATCTGCGCGATTTACTTGTAATAAAATCATAAATTTACGTGTACTTTATGAAATCTTCACTAATCAATCTTGATGATGTGAATGGGGCTTGAAGACTCAGCCAACACAGTGGAGTGCTGTGATTGGTGGTTATTCGGCAACGGTTGCCAACCTCCATCAGCCAGCAAAAGAACTTCCTGGCTTTTCGCTGGCTCCGATCGTGGCGACTAATAGAGCCGGTCACCTCGAACTACCGGCGTTTCGCGGGCCGGTAAGGGCGCGCTGATGTTCTGCGTGGTCTGATGACGGCGATCGCTTCGGATTTGGTTGAGATTGACCTGCCACTGAGAATTTCCTCCATCTGAGATTAGAGTCCGGGCCTTGATTGAAGGACGGACTGATGAAGAGAAAGCGGTTTACGGAAGAGCAGATCATCGCGGTTCTGCGCGAGCATGAGGCGGGTGCGAAGGCGGGCGATCTTGCCCGCAAGCACGGGGTCTCGGAGGCGACGCTGTATAACTGGAAGGCCAAGTATGGCGGGATGGCGGCTGAAGGCTCTGGAAGACGAGAACGCCAAGCTGAAGAAGCTGCTCGCCGACCAGATGCTCGAAGCCTCGGCATTGCGCGAGCTTCTGTCAAAAAAATGGTAGGGCCCGCCGCCAAGCGCGAAGCCGTCGCGCATCTGCAGGCCGTCATGGGCCTATCGGAGCGTCGGGCCTGTTCCTTCGTCTGCGCCGATCGCAAGATGATCCGCTACCAGTCTCGCCGACCGCCAGAGACGGAGCTGCGTGGTCGGCTGCGTGACCTCGCGAACGAGCGCCGACGCTTCGGCTACCGGCGGCTGTTCATCCTGCTCAGGCGCGAGGGCGAGGCATCTGGGGTCAACCGTATCTACCGTCTCTATCGCGAGGAAGGTCTGACAGTGCGCAAGCGCCGGGCAAGACGGCGAGCAGTCGGCACGCGGGCGCCGATCCTGGTCGAGGCAAAGCCGAATGCGCGCTGGTCGCTGGATTTCGTCCATGACCAGTTCGCCTGTGGCCGGCGGTTCCGTGTGCTCAACATCGTCGACGACGTGACACGCGAATGTCTGGCCGCGATTCCGGACACCTCGATCTCCGGCCGCCGGGTTGCCCGTGAACTGACGGAACTGATCGCCCAGCGCGGCAAGCCAGGCATGATCGTCTCCGACCACGGCACGGAGTTCACGTCGAACGCCATCCTCGCATGGTCGAAGGATCACGGGATCGAATGGCACTACATCGCGCCCGGCAAGCCGATGCAGAATGGCTTCATCGAGAGCTTCAACGGCCGACTGCGCGATGAACTGCTCAACGAGACGCTGTTTACTTCGCTGGCTCAGGCACGCGTCGCCATCGCCCTGTGGCGCGCCGACTTAAATCCTGTTTCATAACACCCATCTGTCTATGTCGTTGAAGTGAATAGGTTTTGCTGATCTGGATGCGATCCCGTGGGGTATTTTGGGTTTTGCCGCGCGCGATGAACGATGCGCTGTGCCGCCGGTTCGCCAAGCGTTGATCGGCTGAAGACCCATGGACCATCCGGCAGAGGATGAACGCCTTCGATCTCGCCCGCCTCGGCGGCGAGCCTGAGGGTCTTCGGTGCAACGCCGAGAAGGCGCGCCGCCTTGTTCAGGTTAAGCCATGGCTCTTTGCCGTCCGCCGCTGGCCGGAAGACAGGGATCTTATGATGCGACCTGTGCGCGGTGACCCGTTCGCGTGTCCATCGATTGCCGTGGCCGGTCACCAGTCCATTGCGGTTGAGGATGCCAGCAATCAGATCATCATTGGCGATGAGCACCAGTTGGCGGACGGCCGAGATGATCTCGCCGGACGTGCTGTTGCGCTGTCCACGGCGCCGCTTCGGCAGGCGCAGTTCAGTATGGACGCCGCCAACCCAATGGATCAGAAGAACGATCTCTGACGCTTCGTCATCGATATCGGCGACCACCTCCCGGATGACGGTGCGAACGATGCGCTTCTTGAGCCTTGCATCCGTCGTCGGCGCCGCCCACACAGCCTTGAGATCGGCGGCGAGCGCGGTGACGTGTATTGGCGACAGAAGTGATGGCTCCGATGTCGAGGCATCATGCGCGGCAATCCTGCTCTCGATCTCGCCGACACGCGTAAGCGCCCGGTTCCATCGCAACTCCAGTTCCGCCGCGACCAGCCGGTTCTGCGGATCGATGGCGTCGTATTGCCGGAACGCCCGATCGGCGTTGTAGCGTGCCGCCTCGCGATCGCGCATCAGAGCATCGCGGACCTGATCGCGGCGACTGGCCGCTTGCGCTTCGGCCTCGACGGCCGCGGCTATCGCTCCCGG
>NZ_JAMYQT010000066.1:0-24341 GCF_040320985.1 Mesorhizobium sp. M0571 | reverse complement strand
GGACCGCCTCTGTCGTCGTGGCGCGGCCGTGTAGAATCTGTCCCATAGCGCGTCCTTTGATTCGGACGACAATGGTGCGCCATTAAAACCTGAGATCAAACAATTTAGGCGCCGGCTTCAGTTTACGGCTGCGGCATGGCGGCCGATTGCCGAGCCGAGAGCGCGGCGTTAAAGGAAGACATGTTGGAACGAGGCGAAGAGGCCCGGTTGGCAGGCGGCGCGGAGCGAAAAGCATGAGCGTGCATGCGCTTTATGTGACCACCGCGTATGCGATCACGGCCGTGGTGCTGGCCGGACTGATCGGCTGGATCCTGCTCGACCAGCGCGGCCGCAAGCGAGAGCTCGCCGAGCTGGAGGCGTCCGGCGTGCGCCGGCGCTCCGATAAGGCAGCAAAATCATGAGCACGGAAACGGAAACACCGGCGCGCCGCCGCCTGATCGTGCTGGTGCCGCTGCTGGTCTTTCTCGGGCTGGCGGGATTGTTCCTGGCGCAGCTTTTGTCCGGGCGCGACGTTTCGGAGGTGCCGTCGGCGCTGATCGGCCTGCCAGCGCCGCAGACCAACCTCCCGCCGCTCGAGGGAACCAATTTGCCGGGCCTCGATTCGAAACAGTTCGCCGGCAAGGTGACGCTGGTCAACGTCTTCGCATCCTGGTGCGCGCCGTGCCGGGAAGAACATCCGGTGCTGCTGGCGCTGTCGCAGGACAGACGCTTCGTCATGGCCGCGCTGAACTACAAGGATCAGCCGGAAAACGCCCGTCGGTTCCTCGGCGATTTAGGCAATCCGTTTCAGGCGATCGGCGTCGACGCGGCCGGGCGCACCGCGATCGACTGGGGCGTCTACGGCGTGCCGGAAACCTTCGTCATCGGCAAGGACGGCAAGATCGCATACAAGCATGTCGGGCCGCTGACGCCGGACTCGGCGCAGACGCTGCTGCTGCCCGAAATCGAGAAAGCGCTGACGGCGCGTTGATATTCAGGTGATGCCGGCCTGCAAATGGCGGTTTCCTGCGCTTCCGGTGCTCGCGTACCCAAAGTACGCTCCGCTCCGGTTCTCGGAATCCATCATTTTCGAGTCAGCCTGACCTGAATCTCAACGCGCCGAGGCGCGGCCGAGTTACTCGACCGATGATTCAGCCGTAGATCTGCTTGTGGACCTGGTAGAGCATTTCGCTGCGGTCTGCGCGCATGTCGGCGAGGTCGCGGCTGGTGAAGCTGTCGATTTCGGCGACGAGTCGGTTGTAATGCCGGCGCTTGGCGATGCTGGCGCGAGCGCGGCTCATGAGGCTGTCGATGATCATAGCGAGTTTCCTTTTGCGCCGCATTTTGCGGCCGTTTGTTCCTCCCTTGATCGATACGGAGCATGACATAGTTATGGTGCGTTGCAAAAATAAGATGTTGCAATGCACCATTGCGCTGGGCGCATAGCCGGTTAACGGGATGCGACCTGCCGTCCGGGCCAGCATCCGCTCCCATAAAGCTTCTAACGCATCATCGATCTTGCCATATCGATCGCAGGCTGGCTTGATCGTGCCTCGCCAGCGACTGAATACCGGGAGGAACCATGGCCGCCGAATTCTACGAAGTTCTCGATCCGCGCTTTGCGCGGCTGTTCAACGGCAATGCACAGGTGGACAGGCTGTTTACCGGCTGCCGCTGGGCGGAGGGGCCGGCCTGGTTTGCGGCCGGGCGCTATGTCGTCTGGTCCGACATCCCGAACAATCGCATGCTGCGCTACGACGAGACCGACGGCGGCGTCAGCGTGTTCCGTCAGCCGTCGGGCAATTCCAACGGCAACACCGTCGACCGGCAAGGCCGGCTGGTCACTTGCGAGCATTCCGGCCGCCGCGTCAGCCGCACCGAGCATGACGGCTCGGTCATCACCATCGCCGACAAATGGCGCGGCAAGCGGCTGAACTCGCCCAATGACGCGGTGGTCAAGTCCGATGGCTCGATCTGGTTCACCGACCCGAGCTACGGCATCGATACCGATTACGAGGGCGACAAGGCCGAAAGCGAGATCGGCGCCTGCCATGTCTACCGGGTCGATCCCGGCACCGGCGAGACTGAGGCCGTCATTACCGACATGGTCAGGCCCAACGGGCTCGCCTTCTCGCTTGACGAGAGCAAGCTCTATGTCGCCGATACCGGCCGCACGCATGGTGCGCAAAACCCGGCGCACATCCGGGTGTTCAATGTCGGCCAAGGTGGCAAGACGGTGTCCGGCGAGAAGGTCTTTGCCGACTGCACCGCCGGCCTGTTTGACGGTTTCAGGCTGGATGCGGACGGGCGCATCTGGACCAGTGCCGCTGACGGCGTCCATTGCTATGATCCCGACGGGACGCTGATCGGCAAGGTCAAGGTGCCGGAAGTCGTCGCCAATTGCGTGTTCGGCGGCAACAAGCTGAACTGCCTCTACATCGCCGGCACGACCTCGCTCTACATGGTCCGGCTGATGGTCAACGGCGCCAGAACCTATTGAGCTGACAATATCCAGGGAGGGACGCCATGCCGTTTGTGAACATCCGCATCGTCAAGGAAGCGATTGCCGCCGACCCGGCCGGCAAGAAGGCAGCGATCGCTGCCCAGGTGACCGAGGCGATCGTCGGCGCCACCGGCCTGACCAACAATAACGTCTGGGTGGTCTTCGAAGAGGTCAATGCACGCGATTGGTTTGTTGGCAAGACCGATGTCGAGACGCTGCGCGGCAAGGGCTAATCCCGCGGCACTGCAGATGGCCGCAGCCCCTAGCTTCGTCATCCCAGGGTCTGCGCCGCGTCGCGTCGCTCCTTGCTCCGCCCTAGGATGACGAAAGCACGGTGGCCCGTCACTCAACGCGTGCGAATGAAGTCCGCGAAGGCCGAAAGCGCGTCACGCATTGCCAGCCGGTTTGCCGGCTCCAACAGAATGGTTCCCACGTCATCCGGCTTCCTGCCGAGCAGGGCGATTTCCAGCGGCGCTTCCTCGTAAAGCTGGAAAGACATGGTCCGCATGATCTCGACCAGCGCGGCGCGGGCAAACAGCGAGCGCGGCGAGGTGTGGACCAGCAGGGCCGGCTTGCCGACGGCGGCATCGCGCGACACCAGCCAGTCGAGCGCGTTTTTCAGGCCGCCTGGCACGCCATGGGCATATTCAGGGCAAGAGATGATGACGCCGTCGGCGCAGGTGACGGCATCGATCAGCGCCGATGCTTGCGGCGGCGTCCGCTCGCCTTCGTCGTCGGGATTGAAGATCGGCAGCCGCCCAAGCCCGTCATAAACGGAAACGCGGCAACCCGGTGGCGCGTTTTGCGCGAGGGCCGCGACCAGGGCCGAATTGGTCGAGGCGGCGCGCAGGCTGCCGGAGATGGCGAGAATGTTCAGCAAAGGAATGGAGACCGGCTTGGGCGATTCGTTGCCGGGCACGCTACCACATGGTCTGCTTGTAATCCTCGTCCAGCCAGCGGTCGGTCGCCTCCGCCGTTTCGGCGAGCGCCAGTTGGTCGCGCAGGATCTGGCCGAGCGTCGGCAGCGTCGCGCGGTCGTACCAGCTCTCCGGCTTCCACAGTTCGGAGCGCATGAAAGCCTTGGCGCAATGCATGTAGGCGGCCTTGACCGTCACCACGACGACGCTTTGCGGCGCCTTGCCGTCGACCGCCAGCCGCTCACGCAATGCCGCATCGACGGTGATGCGGGCATCGCCATTGACACGCAGCGTTTCGTTCATGCCGGGAATGAGGAAGAGCAGCCCGATCGAGGGATTGAGAAGGATGTTCTCCAGCGTGTCGAGCCGGTTGTTGCCGGGCCGGTCCGGGATGGCGACGGTCTTCTCGTCGAGCACTGCTACAAAGCCCGGCCTGTCGCCCTTCGGCGTCACATCGGCATTGCCGGCGCCGTCGGACGAGCCGATCAGCACGAACGGGCTCTTGCCGATGAAGGAACGGCAGTGGCCGTCCAATGCCTTCAATTCCTTGCGGATCGAGCCGTCGGTCGGCCGAGGCGTCTTGTAGATCGTCCTCAGCTCTTCGCGCGTGGTGATGAATTCCATGCCCCTCTCCTGGTCTATTTGCCGGCCTTCTCTTCCTTGGCGGCCTTGTCCTCGAGCGAATGGCGCAGGATCAACGGCATTTGGCTCAACGTGAAGACAAGTGTAATGGGAATCGTGCCCCAGACCTTGAAATAAAGCCAGGTTTCCTCAGAAAAATTACGCCATACGACCTCGTTCAGCGCAGCCAGAAAAAGGAAGAAAAGCCCCCATCGGAAAGTGAGCTTGCGCCAGCCTTCGGCGTCGAGATTGAAGGCGGAATCAAAGACATAGCCCAACAGCGATCTGCCAAACGCCAACCCGCCAAGAAGCGTGATGCCGAACAAACTGTTGATGATTGTCGGCTTCATGAAAGCGAAGGTCTTGTCCTGAAGCCACAGCGCCAGCGCGCCAAACACAAACACCACGATGGCCGACACCAGCGGCATGATCGGCCAGCTGCGCGTCAAAATCCACGAAACGCTGAGCGACAGCGCCGTCGCCACCATAAAGAACGCTGTGGCAATCAGGATAGGCTCGCCGATATGGCTGAGGATCGGAAATTTCCCGACAAGCCACGCGCCGCGGATGGTGGTGAAAAAGAACACCAGACCAGGCCCGAGCTCGAGCAGGAATTTCAGGCCGGGGTTCAACGCCTTGCGTCGCGGATCGGACGGGTCGCGTTCGAGGATGGGTGGGCTCATGGGATCCTTCTTACGCATGATCCAATCCAAAAAGTCTGCAACTTTTCGGGATCATGCTCGTCAAGCCACGCCAGCGATCGCCCTGGCGAATTCGCTTGCGGAAAAGGGTTCTAGGTCGTCGACCTGTTCGCCGACGCCGATGAAATAGACCGGCAATTTGTGCTTTGCCGCGATCGCCACCAGAATACCGCCGCGCGCGGTGCCGTCCAGCTTGGTCATCACCAGGCCGTTGACGCCGGCGACATTGCGGAAGATCTCGACCTGGTTGAGCGCGTTCTGGCCGGTGGTGGCGTCGACCGTCTGTAGCACGGTGTGCGGCGCCGCCGGATCGAGCTTGCCCAGCACGCGGACGATCTTTTCCAGTTCCGCCATCAGTTCGGTCTTGTTCTGCAGCCGCCCGGCGGTGTCGATGATCAGCACGTCGGAGCCGGCCTCCTTCGCGCGCTCGAAGGCGTCGTAGGCGAGGCCGGCGGCGTCGGCGCCAAGCTTCGAGGCAATGACCGGCGAGTTGGTGCGCTCGCCCCAGATCTTCAGCTGCTCGATCGCTGCGGCGCGGAAAGTGTCGCCCGCGGCGAGCATCACCGAGAGGCCGCCATCGGTCAGCTTTGCCGCCAGCTTGCCGATGGTCGTGGTCTTGCCGGTGCCGTTGACACCGACGACCAGGATGACATGCGGCTTGTGGCTGAGATCGAGTTCCAGCGGCATGGCGACATGGGTCAGCACCTTCTCCACCTCGGCCGCCATGATGGCGCGGACTTCGGTGTCGGAGACGTCCTTGCCGTAGCGGCTGGCGGAGAGCGCGTCGGTAACCCGCAGAGCCGTCTCCATGCCGAGATCGGCGCGGATCAGCACATCCTCCAGGTCCTGCAGCGTGTCCTCGTCAAGTTTCCGCTTGGTGAAGACGCCGGCGATGTTGCCCGACAACTCCTTGGAAGAGCGGGCAAGCCCGTCTCGCATGCGCTGGAACCAGGAGCGCCTCGGCGCCGGTTCGAGCGCCTTCCGCGGCTCGGCCTTCTGCTCGACCTTCTTGGTTACGGTCACCTTGCCCGGAGCGGGTTTTGGCTCCGGCGATGGCTGTGGAATGGCCTCTGGTTCGGGCGCGATCTCGGCCAGCGTCGGCTTCGTCTCGACCGGCGCCGGCTGGCGGATCGGGGGCGGGATTTCGGCGGGCGGTGCTTCGGGCGCAGGTGACGTTGGCTTAACTTCGGCAGTCGGTGCCGCGTCTTGCGCAGGTTGGCGCTGCCCCTCACCCTTACCCTTACCCTCTCCCCGTGAAGGACGGGGAGAGGGGGGCGTCAGCGTTGCAGCTTCTTCTTCGGCGTCTGTGAAAGGGGCTTCGGCGTCAAGATCAGCTCCCTTCTCCCCGTCCCTATACGGGGAGAAGGTGCCGGCAGGAGGATGAGGGGCGGCGCCAGCTTCGGATGACGGAAGCTCAGTCTGGACGGTCTCAGGCTGCTTCCGCTCTGGGATTGGCTCCGGAATAACAAGCCCGGCCGGGATTTCCTCCGGCTCCTCAACAGGCGTTTCCGGCGCCGGCTGAATGTCTGGCTCGGGGGAAATGGTCGGAGCGGGCTCGGGCTTCGGCTCTTCGACAGGCGGAGGCTCCGGCGCAGAAGGGGCCTCCGGCTCGACCGCCGGTGCGGCTTCGGCCTCAGGCTGAGGCTCGCTGCGTTTCAGGAATTCCGGGACGGGCTGCTCGGCGGCGGGCTTCAGCGCCTCCAGTGCGTCCCATTTGATTGGCGGCAGCGGTGCGGTCTCGTCGGGCCGCTCCTCGACGACTTCCTTCTTGCCGAACGAAAATATCTTCTTGAAAAACCCAGCCATGTCTTGCGCTCTCAGGCGGCGCGGGCGGCAAGCGGCGCGGCGATCAGGCGGGTGCCGTCATGGCCGGCAATATCAGCCTCGACAATGTCGCCCGGCGCGCCGGCAGAGACCGTGGCCAGCGTAAAGCCTTCGGTGCGGCCGAGCCCGTCGCGCTCGACCAGGATCGACTGGCGCGTGCCGGCAAGTGCCGAAAGGTGATGGCGGTAGGCGGCCTCGCCGGCGGTGCGCAGGCGTGCCGCGCGCTGCTTGACCATTTCGCGGCGAAGCTGCGGCATGCGCGCGGCGGGCGTGCCCTGGCGCGGCGAAAACGGGAAGACATGGAGATGCGTCAGGCCGCACTCCTCAACAATTTTTTCCGAGTTTTCGAACATGGCGTCCGTCTCGGTCGGGAAGCCAGCGATGATGTCTGCGCCGAAAACGATGCCCGGGCGCAGTTTGCGCACATCCTCGCAAAAGCGGATCGACTGGTCGCGGCTGTGCCGGCGCTTCATCCGCTTCAGGATCATGTCGTCACCCGATTGCAGCGACAGATGCAGATGCGGCATCAGCCTGGGCTCGGAGGCGATGGCGTCCAACAGATCGTCATCGGCCTCGATCGAATCGATGGAGGAAAGCCGCAGGCGTTTCACGTCGGGCACCTGCTTCAGGATCGTCTTGACCAGTTTGCCGAGCTTCGGTGCGCCCGGCAGGTCGGCGCCAAAACTGGTCATGTCGACGCCGGTCAGCACGATCTCGGCATAACCATTGCCAGTGAGCCGCTTGACCTGCTCGACCACGGCGCCCATCGGCACCGAGCGCGAATTGCCGCGACCGTAGGGAATGATGCAGAAGGTGCAGCGGTGGTCGCAGCCGTTCTGCACCTGGACGAAGGCGCGCGCCCGGCCCTCGATGGCGTCGACCATGTGGGCGGCCGTCTCGCGTACCGAAAAAATATCGTTGACGCGGGCCTTCTCGGTGTCGTTGACGCCGAAATCCGGCAGCGCGCGATAGGAATGGGCGTTCAGCTTCTCCTCATTGCCGAGGACGAGATCGACCTCGTGCATGGCAACGAAATCCTGTGGCTCGGTCTGCGCCGCGCAGCCGGTGACGATGATGCGGGCGGCGGGGTTCTCGCGGCGGGCTTTTCGGATCGACTGCTTGGCCTGGCGCACCGCCTCGCCGGTGACGGCGCAGGTGTTGAAGATGATGGCGCCGCCTTCGAGGCTACCGAGGCCGGCACTTTCCGCCTCGCGCCGCATCACCTCGGATTCATAGGTGTTCAGCCGGCAGCCGAAGGTGACGACGTCGACACCCCTGTTGGCAAGAGGGGCCATCAGGCGGCGCTTTCGGTGTCGCGCGCCCACACGCCGGTCGACGGATCGAAGCTGCCGGAAAATTCCCATTCGGCGGCACCGGTCAGGATGACGTGGTCGTCGTCGCGCCACAGGACATGCAGCGAGCCGCCGCCGGGCGTCGTCAGCGTGACGCTGCGGCCGGTGCGCCTGGTGCGGGCTGCTGCAACCACGGCGGCGCACGAGGCCGTGCCGCAAGCCTTGGTCAGGCCGGCGCCGCGCTCCCAGGTGCGGATGACCATTGTCTCGGGCGAGGTCACCTGCGCGATGGTGATGTTGGCGCGCTCGGGGAAGATCGGGTGGTTTTCGAGCAGCGGGCCGAAGCGCTCGAGTTCATAGGACCAGACGTCGCGGTCGACCCAGAAAATGGCGTGCGGATTGCCCATCGAGACGACCGACGGCGAATGCAGTACCGGCGCATCGATCGGGCCGATCTGCAGTTCGATCATGCGGGTGTCACGGAATTCCTCGGCCAGCGGAATATCCTGCCAGCCGAAGCGCGGCTTGCCCATGTCAACCGAGATCAGCCCGTCGGCGTGTTCTTCGGCATTGAGAATGCCGGCAACGGTCTCGAAGGCGAAGGTCTTCTGGCCGGTCTCGGCGGCGAGCGCCTGGACGACGCAGCGCATGCCGTTGCCGCAGGCCTGCGCGCTGGTGCCGTCCGAATTCAAGATGTCGATGAAAAAGGCGGTGCCCGGCGTCCTGGCGTCGTGGATCGCCATGATCTGGTCGAATTTGGTCGCGGCGTCGGCATTAAGCGCGATGGCTGCCGCAGGCGTCACGCGATCGGCGCGACCGCGCATATCGGCAACGATGATCTCGTTGCCGATGCCGTTCATCTTGGCGAAAGGGGCCACACTTGCCATCGATCGAAAGGTCTCTTGCCGGTTTGGCGCCTATATGGCGGATAGCGGCAGAAATTACCAGTGCGGCATGCTTTTCAGGTCACCGCGAAGACGCCAAGCACGATCAGCAGGAAGATGATCAGCACGATGCCGATGAGGATGCGGGCGCCGGTCGCGGCGGCTCCGGCCAGTGCCGGCATGCCGAGCAGGCTTGCCGCGGCCGCGACAATCAAAAGAATGATGATCCACTTGATCATAAGAGATTACCTCGCAGCCGACAGGTTTGAACACCTACAAACGCTTCTGCGAGGCCTTGGGTTCCGCCGGCCTCCTAGACCGCCGGCACGTCGCAGACTTCCCCCGGCCGCAAGGCGCGAAAACGTTGCTGCGGCAGGCCGGCAGCATCGAGCGCTTCGCCGAGCTTTCTGGCCGGCTCGTCGATCGGTTCATTGGTGAGCCGGAACGTGCCCCAGTGGCAGCCGGCGGCATAGGCGGCGTTGCACAAAAGCATGCCTTGCACCGCCTCCTCCGGATCCTGGTGATGCGGCGCCATGAACCAGCGCGGCTCATAGGCGCCGATCGGCAGGATGGCGAGGCGGAAGCCGCCATGCTTTTCAGCCATCAGCCGGTAGTTGATGCCGCCGTGAAAGCCGGTATCTCCGGCGAAATAGATCTTTGCGCCTGGTGTCTCGACGACGAAACCCGCCCACAGCGCCATGCGCCGGTCGCGGGTGCCGCGGGCCGACCAGTGATGTACCGGCTCGACATGCACGGCGGCGCCATTGCCGATATCGACCCGGTCGCCCCAGTCATGCGCGGAAAGCCGCATGCCGGAGACGGCAGCGTCGATGATGGTATCGTTGCCGAGCGGCGTCAGCAGCAGCGGATCGTGCCTTGTCTTCAGACGCTTCAGCGTGGCGAGGTCGAGATGGTCGTAATGGTTGTGGCTGACCAGGACGAGGTCGATCGGCGGCAAATGAGAAAAGGCGATGCCCGGTGGATTGACGCGTTTCGGCCCGGCGAAGGAGAGCGGCGAGACGCGCGACGACCAGACCGGGTCGGTCAGGATGTTCAGGCCGGCTGTCTGGACGAGCAGCGAGGAATGACCGACCATGGTGAGGCGCAGCGCAGCACCATCGATCCGCTCGACCGGTCTTGCCGGCGGAAACGGGCTCGGATTCGCCGCCGGCCATTTCGAGCGTTCGCCACTCAATTGCCATTTCAAGAGATCGGCAAAGCGACCCGGCGGCCGGCCGTCGGGGTTGAAGAACAAGGTGCCGTCGAAATGATCGCTGGGCGGGCCGCTATAATAGCGATTGGCGGCTCTTTTTCTCGCGGCCAAGAAATCGGCTCCTGCAGTTTGCTGATCGCCAAGAGATAATGCCGACGCCGGCCGGCGCAAGCATTTGACGGGCGCGCCAGGAATGCAAAGGGTCGGGGTGCGGCCAGATGCCAAGGCGTAACGCAATTCAGGCAATGTGCATTTTGCGATAAATTTGCAACATTAGCGGCGCAAACCGTATTTTAACCATATCGGGTTGAAATTTCGCCACCTTCTCCATCTTGGTGGGGGGACATTGCGCGGACGGCACCCCCGGCCGGATCCGACGGAGGTTGAAGAATGAAATTTTCGAAAACCGGCCTGCTGGCCGTATCGCTGGCCGCACTCGTCGCGAGCGGCTGTTCAACCTCACGGTTCTCATCGATGGACGAGCAACAGCCGGCGCCGCTGGAAGCTGCGCCCGCCGGCAAGGTAACCGCAAACCAGCTGCCGCCGCCGGCGACGCCCGGCCCGGCCGACCCATCGAAATTTCCGACCGCGCCGCAGAACACGCAGATAGCGTCGCTGCCGCCGGACGGGACGGCTCCGGCCGGCGCGGCCGACCTTACCGCCTCCAGCGTCGCCGGCGTGTGGAAGGCAAGCGTGTCCGGCCAGAGCTGCCAGGTGGCGACGCCGCAGACCAAATTCGGCTCGGGCTATCGCGCCGGACCGCTGCATTGCCCGGCCCCGCTCGACGGCATCAAATCTTGGAACGTCGGCGGCAAGCAGTTGACGCTCTATGACGAGAATGGCGGCACGCTGGCACGGCTCTATTCCTCGGGCGGCGAGAAATTCGACGGCCAGACTTCCAACGGCCTGCCGATCTCGCTTACAAGGTAGGCAAAGAAGACAGGGAAGACCAACCGCCTCGACAACGACGTGACCGATGCATCTGCGTGACGGCCTCCAGACCCATGCGACCGTCAAGCAGCGCTACGACCATCTTGTCGAGACGGGCGCCATCGGACGCGACCCGGTGCAGGAGCGGGTCGCTGCTGCTCTCGACCGGCTGATCGACGAGACATCGGCAAAGCGGCTGGCGCATAAGTCGAGCGCGCTGGGCTGGCTGTTCGCCCGCAAGCGCGAGGTGCACGAGGCGGTCAAGGGCCTCTACATCCATGGCGGCGTAGGCCGCGGCAAGACCATGCTGATGGACATGTTCTTCGAGCTGCTGCCGGTGCGGCGCAAGCGCCGTGTGCACTTCAACGATTTCATGGCCGACGTGCAGGACCGCATCCAGAAGCACCGGCAGGCTCGCAAGAACGGCACGGCCAAGGAGGACGATCCGATCCCACCGGTGGCGCGGGCGCTGGCCGAGGAAGCCTGGGTGCTGTGCTTCGACGAGTTCTCCGTCACCGACATCGCCGATGCGATGATCCTGTCCAGGCTGTTTTCGGCGCTGTTTGCCAATGGCGTCGTGCTGGTCGCCACCTCCAATGTCGCGCCGCAGGACCTCTATCGCGATGGGCTGAATCGCCAGCTGTTTTTGCCGTTTGTCGGCATGCTGGAGCGCCACGCGCAGGTGCTGGCGCTGGACGCCGACAAGGATTACCGCCTCGACAAGCTCGGCCGCATGCCGGTCTACATCACCCCGGCCGATGCCGCAGCCGACCATGCGCTCGACGACGCCTGGCAGGCGATGACGCATGGCAGGCCGACGGCCGAGACGATGCTGACGGTGAAGGGCCGGCACGTCGTGGTGCCGCGGGCCGCCGGCGAGGCTGCGCGGTTTTCCTTCGCCGAGCTCTGCGAGAGGCCGCTCGGCGCCCGAGACTATCTTGCCATTGCCGGCCGCTTCTCGACCATTTTCATCGACCATGTGCCGGTGCTCGGTGAAGGCAAGCGCAATGAAGCCAAGCGCTTCATCCTGCTGATCGACACACTTTACGACCATCATGTGCGGCTGGTGGTAAGCGCCGCGGCGCCGCCGCCGCAGCTCTATACGGCCAAGCGCGGCAACGAGGTCTTCGAGTTCGAGCGCACGGCATCGCGGCTGATCGAGATGCAGAGCCACGATTGGCTGGCGGATTGGGCGGAAAGGCACAGGGCGCCGTCGCCGGAGGCGCGGCAGGCTCAAGGCTAGCGCTGCGGTGCAGAACCTAGGATAGGGTGCGAAGGATCGCCCGACCTTGAACCAAGCGCAGAAAAGGACCAAATGCCTCGTCGAACACCTCGTCGGCAACCCGCATCACAAGGGCGTCATCGCCGGGAAAGATTTTGGGCGCCATTGTGTAGAACTCCTCTAGTCGGCCTTACAATTTTGACGTTTACGTAATTCCCATTGTTTCTAACCGATTGAAATTCCTCACTCCAAAATAATCGTTTGAATTTTGGTGCGGCCGGGGCTATTGCGTGCGGCGAATTTCACGGTTCCTGCAGCATTCCGGCCTCTTCCTCCGACGCCGTCATCAAATCGTTAAGATTTGGGCGCCGTCATAGTCAAAGGGAAAACATCCTGACATGGCACGCAACAAGATAGCGCTCATCGGCTCGGGCATGATCGGCGGCACGCTCGCCCACATGGTCGGCCTCAAGGATCTCGGCGACGTCGTGCTGTTCGATATCGCCGAGGGCATCCCGCAAGGCAAGGGGCTTGATATAGCGCAGTCGTCGCCGGTTGACGGGTTCGACTCCAGGCTGACCGGCGTCAACGACTATGCCGGCATCGAGGGCGCCGACGTCTGCATCGTCACCGCCGGCGTGCCGCGCAAGCCCGGCATGAGCCGCGACGATCTTCTGGGCATCAATTTGAAGGTGATGGAGCAGGTCGGCGCCGGCCTCAAGAAATACGCGCCGAAAGCCTTCGTCATCTGCATCACCAATCCGCTCGACGCCATGGTGTGGGCGCTGCAGAAGTTTTCCGGCCTGCCGAAGAGCCATGTCGTCGGCATGGCTGGCGTGCTCGACAGCTCGCGCTTCCGCTATTTCCTGGCCGAGGAATTCAAGGTCTCGGTCGAGGATGTCACGGCCTTCGTGCTCGGCGGCCACGGTGATTCCATGGTGCCGATGATCCGCTATTCGACGGTTGCCGGCATCCCGCTGCCCGACCTCATCAAAATGGGCTGGACCTCGAAGGAGCGGCTCGATCAGATCGTGCAGCGCACCCGCGACGGCGGCGCCGAGATCGTCGGCCTGCTCAAGACCGGCTCGGCCTTCTACGCGCCGGCTGCCTCGGCCATCGCGATGGCCGAAGCCTATCTCAAGGACAAGAAGCGGGTGCTGCCCTGTGCTGCCTATCTTTCCGGCCAATACGGCGTCAAGAACACCTATGTCGGCGTTCCCGTGGTGATCGGCGCCGGCGGCGTCGAACGCATCATCGAGATCGAGCTCAGCAAGCCCGAGCAGAAGATGTTCGACAATTCGGTGGCGGCGGTGCAGGGCCTGTGCGACGCGTGCGTCAAGATCGCTCCGCATCTCGCGGCCAAATAAGCCGGCAAGTAAGCCCGCCAAGCAAGCTGGAGACATAGCGCATGAACATCCATGAGTATCAGGGCAAGGCGCTGCTGAAGGGCTTTGGCGCACCGGTGGCCGAGGGCGTGCCGGTGTTCAAGGCGAGCGAGGCGGAAGCCGCCGCCAAGGCGCTGCCCGGCCCGCTCTATGTGGTCAAGAGCCAGATCCATGCCGGCGGCCGCGGCAAGGGCAAGTTCAGGGAGCTCGGCCCCGATGCCAAGGGCGGTGTCAGGCTGGCGAAGTCGGTGGCCGAGGTCGTCGCCAACGCCAAGGAGATGCTCGGCCATACGCTGGTCACCAAGCAGACCGGCCCAGCCGGCAAGCAGGTCAACCGGCTCTATATCGAGGACGGCGCCGACATCGAGCGCGAGCTCTATCTGTCGATCCTGGTCGACCGCTCGGTCGGCCGCGTCGCCTTCGTCGTCTCGACCGAGGGCGGCATGGACATCGAGGCGGTCGCCCACGACACGCCGGAAAAGATCATTACCGTCGCCATCGACCCGGAAAAGGGCGTGACGGCCGACGATGTGAAGAAGCTCAACGCCGCGCTGAAGCTCGACGGCGACGCGGCAAAGGACGGCGACACGCTGTTTCCGATCCTCTACAAGGCCTTTGTCGAGAAGGACATGAGCCTGCTCGAGGTCAACCCGCTGATCGTCATGAGGAGCGGCCGGCTGCGCGTGCTCGACGCCAAAGTGTCGTTCGACAACAATGCGCTGTTTCGCCACCCGGACGTGCTCGAATTGCGCGACACCACCGAAGAGGACGAGAAGGAGATCGAGGCGTCGAAATACGACCTCGCCTATGTCGCGCTCGACGGCAATATCGGCTGCATGGTCAACGGCGCCGGCCTTGCCATGGCGACGATGGACATCATCAAGCTCTACGGCGCCGAGCCCGCCAACTTCCTCGATGTCGGCGGCGGTGCCTCGAAGGAAAAGGTAACGGCGGCGTTCAAGATCATCACCAGGGATCCGGCGGTCAAAGGCATTCTGATCAACATCTTCGGCGGCATCATGAAGTGCGACATCATCGCCGAGGGCGTCATCGCCGCGGTCAAGGAGGTCGGCCTGCAGGTGCCGCTGGTGGTGCGGCTGGAAGGCACCAATGCCGAGCTCGGCAAGAAGATCATCAACGACAGCGGGCTGAACGTGGTGTCGGCCGATGACCTCGATGACGCGGCCCTGAAGATCGTGGCGGCGGTGAAACACTGACAAACTAGGAGCGTTGCGTTGGGTAGCTTCCCCATCCACTGGGAAGAAGAGGTTGAGAGCTTGGACCGGCTGCCCGACCGCAGCCCCTATTCGGTCGAGGAAATCGAACAATACCTTTGGGAGTGCCACTATCATTGGAAGCTGGACGAAAAACCGATGCACTACAAAGTGCGGGGCGTAGTCGCTGAGAAGACCGATAATTATCGACGTTTCTGGCTTTATCAGGTGTCAGATGAGATTGGGCGTGAGTGGTACGTCGTCGTCGGAGCAGGAAAGAGCCCGTTCAAACCTACGATGAAAATGAGAGCCTGGATGTATGGCAAAGAGAATGATCTCGGACATGCACCTGACCGTTTCCTGCGGGACGAGATTGATGAACAGCACTCTGCAGATGCCCGATAACGGAAAAGGAATGAGCCTGTGCCTCCGTACAAGACAAATCTCGTCGAGGCAGCGGATCAGAAGATCAAAAAGGTCTTCGATCCGCATATCGCCGGCGACGTCAACGATGCCCAGGTCAAAATCGCCAAGTTCGGCGATGCCTTCGACTGGCATGCGCATGACAATGAAGACGAGGCCTTCCTGGTGCTGCGCGGCCGCATCGCCATCGATTTCCGCGACGGTACGGTGGAGCTTGGCAGCGGCGAGTTCATAGTCGTGCCACGCGCCGTCGAGCACCGGCCGCGCTCGCTCAGCGAACAGCCGGTGGTGCTGATGTTCGAACCGGCGACGACGCTCAACACCGGCAATGCAAGAAGCGACCTCACCGTCGCCGACCTGAAGCGGTTGTAGGGAGCTCGTGAGAGTAAGAGAAAATGAAGAACATCACTCTGGCGGTTGATGACGAGGTTCTGGAGCAGGTGAAGCTGGCGGCCGCTGAACAGCGAACGACCGTCAACGCCATGGTTCGGGAGTTTTTCGCGACAGTGGCCGCGAAGCGTCGTGCCAAGGACGGGGCACGACTAGCCCTGCTGAGGCTTGCCTGCGAGGCTGCAGGCGACATGGGCGGCAAGAAGTGGAACCGGGAAGCTCTCCATGACCGCTGAGTGCTTCCTCAACGCGAATGTTCCCATCTATGCCGCCATCGGACACAAATCCGAGCGCGCGTGGGATGGTGCAATCATCGCCGCCGCCGCCGAGCGTCTTGGCGTCAAGACACTTAACACCGAAGACCTCAACCACGGACAGGCCTATGGCTCCGTGGTCGCAATCAACCCCTTCCGCTCTCACTGATCAGGTCGCCAAATAATGTCCATTCTCGTCGACAAGAACACCAAAGTGCTGGTGCAGGGCCTGACCGGCAAAACCGGCACGTTCCACACCGAACAGGCGCTGGCCTATCACGGCACAAAAATGGTCGGCGGCATCCACCCCAGGAAGGGCGGCGAGACCTGGACCGGCGCCAAGGGCGAGGCGCTGCCGATCTTCGCCACCGTCGCCGAGGGCAAGGCCAGGACCGGCGCCAATGCCTCCGTCGTCTACGTGCCGCCGGCGGGTGCTGCCGAAGCGATCCTGGAAGCGATCGAGGCCGAGATCCCGCTGATCGTCTGCATCACCGAGGGCATACCGGTGATGGACATGATCAAGGTCAAGGCAAGGCTCGACCGCTCGACGTCGCGGCTGATCGGGCCGAACTGCCCCGGCGTGCTGACACCCGACCAATGCAAGATCGGCATCATGCCCGGCAACATCTTCCGCAAGGGCTCGGTCGGCGTTGTTTCCCGCTCGGGAACGCTTACCTATGAGGCGGTGTTCCAGACCACCAATGTCGGCCTCGGCCAGACCACCGCCGTCGGCATCGGCGGCGACCCGGTCAAAGGCACGGAGTTCATCGACGTGCTGGAGATGTTCCTCGCCGACGATGAGACCAAATCGATCATCATGATCGGCGAGATCGGCGGTTCGGCCGAGGAAGACGCCGCGCAGTTCCTCAAGGACGAGGCCAAACGCGGCCGCAGCAAGCCGATGGCCGGCTTCATCGCCGGGCGCACCGCGCCGGCGGGCCGCACCATGGGTCATGCGGGCGCGGTCATCTCCGGCGGCAAAGGTGGCGCCGAAGACAAGATCGCGGCGATGGAATCGGCCGGTATCAAGGTTTCGCCGTCGCCGGCAAGGCTCGGCACGACGCTGGTCGAGGCGATCAAAGGACAGTGAATGGTGAATAGTAAACGGTAGCGGTGCAAACGGGGAGCGTTCCCCTCTTCCATTCACCATTCACCATTCACTTTTAACTTAAAAGGAGACGAAGCCAGAGCTTCGACAGTGACATGGCAAGACAAGATCAGGCCAACGACCAGTTTTCGCTTACCTCTTTCCTCTATGGCGGCAATGCCGATTACATCGACGCGCTCTATGCCGCCTATGAGGACGATCCCGCTTCGGTCGATCCCGAATGGCAGGACTTCTTCGCGGCGCTGAAGGACGACGCCGGCGACGTGCGCAGGAATGCCAAGGGCGCCTCATGGGCCAAGCCCTCCTGGCCGATGCAGGCCAATGGCGAGCTGGTCTCGGCGCTCGACGGCAATTGGGGGCTGGTCGAAAAGCACATCGAAAAGAAGGTCAAGGACAGAGCGGCCGGCAACGGTGCAGCCCTTTCCGACGCCGACGTGCATCAGGCGACGCGCGATTCCGTCCGCGCCATCATGATGATCCGCGCCTTTCGTATGCGCGGCCATCTGCATGCCAATCTCGATCCACTTGGCATTGCCAAGCCGCTCGAGGACTATAACGAGCTGTCGCCGGAGAATTACGGCTTCACCGAAGCCGACTACGACCGGCCGATCTTCCTCGACAATGTGCTCGGGCTCGAATTCGGCACCATCCGGCAGATGCTCGATATCCTGACCCGGACCTATTGCTCGACGCTCGGCGTCGAATTCATGCATATTTCCGATCCCGAGGAGAAGGCCTGGATCCAGGCGCGCATCGAGGGCGCCGACAAGGAGATATCCTTCACCGCCGCCGGCAAGAAGGCGATCCTGCAAAAGCTGGTCGAGGCCGAAGGCTTCGAGCAGTTCATCGACGTCAAGTACAAGGGCACCAAGCGCTTCGGCCTTGATGGCGGCGAGTCGCTGATCCCGGCGCTGGAGCAGATCGTCAAGCGCGGCGGCCAGCTCGGCATGAAGGAAATCGTGCTTGGCATGGCGCATCGCGGCCGGCTGAACGTGCTGTCGCAGGTGATGGCCAAGCCGCACCGCGCCATTTTCCACGAGTTCAAGGGCGGCTCGGCCGCACCCGACGAGGTCGAAGGCTCGGGCGACGTGAAGTACCATCTCGGTGCCTCATCGGACCGCGAGTTCGACGGCAACAAGGTGCATCTGTCGCTGACCGCCAACCCCTCGCATCTGGAAATCGTCGATCCGGTGGTGATGGGCAAGGCACGCGCCAAGCAGGATTATCTGTTCGGCCGCAGCCGCGAAGAGATCGTGCCGCTGGAAGAGCGTGCCAAGGTGCTGCCGCTGCTGTTGCATGGCGACGCCGCCTTTGCCGGCCAGGGCGTCATTGCCGAAATCCTCGGCCTGTCGGGCCTGCGCGGCCACCGCGTCGCTGGCACGCTGCATTTCATCATCAACAACCAGATCGGCTTCACCACCAACCCGCGCTTCTCGCGCTCGTCGCCCTACCCGTCGGATGTCGCCAAGATGATCGAGGCGCCGATCTTCCACGTCAACGGCGACGATCCGGAAGCCGTGGTCCATGCCACCAAGGTGGCGATCGAATTCCGCATGAAGTTCCACAAGCCGGTCGTGGTGGACATGTTCTGCTATCGCCGCTTCGGCCACAATGAGGGCGACGAGCCGGCTTTCACTCAGCCGATCATGTATCGCAAGATCCGCAACCAGAAGACGACGGTGCAGATCTATGCCGACCGGCTGATTGCCGAAGGCCACATCAGCCAGGCCGAGTTCGAAAAGATGAAGGCCGACTGGCGGGCGCATCTTGAATCCGAATTCGAGGTCGGCCAGCATTACAAGCCGAACAAGGCGGACTGGCTGGACGGCGCATGGTCCGGCCTGCGCTCGGCCGACAACCAGGACGAACAGCGGCGCGGCAAAACCGCGGTGCCGGTCAAGACGCTGAAGGAGATCGGCAAGAAGCTGACCGAGGTGCCGAAGGATTTCGAGGCGCACAAGACGATCATCCGCTTCCTCGACAACCGCCGCCAGGCAATCGAGTCGGGCGAAGGCATCGACTGGTCGACGGCCGAGGCGCTGGCCTTCGGCGCCATCCTGCTCGACGGCAATCCGATCCGGCTGTCTGGCCAGGATTCGGAGCGCGGCACGTTCTCGCAACGCCATTCCGTGCTGTACGACCAGCGCGACGAGACCCGCTACATTCCGCTCAACAATCTGTCGGCGGCGCAGGCCGGGTTCGAGGTCATCAACTCGATGCTGTCGGAAGAGGCAGTGCTCGGCTTCGAATATGGCTACTCGCTGGCCGAGCCGAAGGCGCTGACGCTGTGGGAAGCGCAGTTCGGCGACTTCGCCAATGGCGCCCAGGTGGTGTTCGACCAGTTCATCTCGTCGGGCGAGCGCAAGTGGCTCAGAATGTCGGGCCTCGTCTGCCTGCTGCCGCACGGCTATGAAGGCCAGGGGCCCGAGCATTCGTCGGCCCGGCTCGAGCGCTTCCTGCAGCTTTGCGCCGAAGACAACATGCAGGTCGCCAACGTCACGACGCCGGCCAACTACTTCCACATATTGCGCCGGCAATTGAAGCGGGACTTCCGCAAGCCGCTGATCCTGATGACGCCGAAGTCGCTGCTGCGCCACAAGCGGGCGGTGTCGACGCTGCCCGAGATGTCGGGCGAAAGCGCCTTTCACCGGCTGTTGTGGGACGACGCGCAGCTGCTGTCGGGCCAAGCCATCAAGCTCACCAAGGATTCGAAGATCCGCCGTGTCGTGCTCTGTTCGGGCAAGGTTTATTACGACCTCTACGAAGAGCGCGAGAAGCGCGGCATCAACGACATCTACCTGCTGCGCGTCGAGCAACTCTATCCGTTCCCGGCCAAGGCGCTGATCACCGAACTGTTGCGCTTCCGCAATGCCGAGATGGTGTGGTGCCAGGAGGAGCCCAAGAACATGGGCGCCTGGTCGTTCATCGATCCGTATCTCGAATGGGTGCTGGCGCATATCGATGCCAAGCATCAGCGGGTGCGCTATACCGGCCGGCCGGCCGCCGCCTCGCCGGCGACCGGATTGATGTCGAAGCATCTTGCCCAGCTTGCCGCCTTGCTCGACGACGCGCTCGGTGAATAGAACAGAACTGGGCGGATAAAACAGAACCGAAAGAAACGGACAGGCACAATGGCTACCGAAATCCGCGTCCCGACCCTTGGTGAATCCGTCACCGAGGCGACCATCGGCAAATGGTTCAAGAAGGTTGGCGACGCGATCGCCGCCGATGAGCCGCTGGTCGAGCTCGAAACCGACAAGGTGACGGTGGAAGTGCCGGCCGCCGCCGCGGGCACGCTTAGCGAGATCGCCGTCAACGAAGGCGAGACGGTCGGCGTCGGTGCACTGCTCGGCACGATTTCGGCAGGCGCCGGCGCAGCAGCCAATGCTGCCGCCGCTCCGGCAACGAAGCAGGAGGCGGTGTCGCAGGCCTCGGCTCCAACAGCAGCCTCGAGCGTCAAGCAGGCCGCGGCCGAGACGGCCAAGATCGCCGGCGACGCCGGAGCGATCGAGACGCGCACCACGCCGCCGGCGCCGTCGGCGGCAAAGCTGTTGGCCGAGCACAATCTCGCAGTCGACCAGGTCTCGGGCTCGGGCAAGCGCGGCCAGGTACTGAAAGGCGACGTACTCGACCTGATCGCCAGGGGCGCGCCGTCGCAGCCGGCCGAAATGCCGAAGGCTGTGCCTGTGCCGGCACCTGTTGCCGCGCGCGCGCCGTCCTCGGCAGACGACGCGTCGCGCGAGGAGCGCGTGCGCATGACCAAGCTGCGCCAGACCATCGCGCGCCGCCTCAAGGAAGCGCAATCGACCGCCGCCATGCTGACCACCTTCAACGAAGTCGACATGAGCGCGGTGATGGCGCTCCGGACCAAATACAAGGACGTGTTCGAGAAGAAGCACGGCGTGAAGCTCGGCTTCATGGGCTTCTTCACCAAGGCGGTCACCCACGCTCTGAAGGAAATCCCGTCGGTCAATGCCGAGATCGACGGCACCGACATCATCTTCAAGAATTATGCCCATATCGGCGTTGCCGTCGGCACCGAAAAGGGCCTTGTCGTGCCGGTTGTGCGCAATGCCGACCAGATGGGAATAGCCGAAATCGAGAAGGACATCGGCAGGCTGGGGCTTGCGGCGCGCGACGGCAAGCTCTCGGTTGCCGATATGCAAGGCGGCACGTTTACGATTTCCAACGGTGGCGTTTACGGATCGCTGATGTCGACGCCGATCCTCAATGCGCCGCAGTCCGGCATTCTCGGCATGCACAAGATCCAGGAGCGGCCGATGGTGGTTGGCGGCCAGATCGTCATCCGGCCGATGATGTATCTGGCGCTTTCCTACGACCATCGCATCGTCGACGGCAAGGAAGCGGTGACCTTCCTGGTGCGGGTCAAGGAAAGCCTGGAGGATCCGGAGCGGCTGGTGCTCGACCTCTAGAGGCGGCTGGGGTGAGCCGGAGAATGGATCTGCGCCACCGGATGAGTTGCTCTCGTTTCCGGTCGGGGTTGTTTGTCGCGATCTGCGCGGTCGGTATCCAGACGGTCTCCGCCGCTCACGCCGCCTGTCCGCTCGAGCTCGCGGTCTATGGCGATCCTGAAAACGCCGGCGAGATCGATTTCAGGCCAACCGGCGAGTCGGCGACCGTCACCCATAGTTTCAACATGGTGCTCGACAATGGCGTCGTGCTCGACGGCATCGTCATGTGGACGGAGGGCGTGGCGCGGCCGCATGGCTCGCTGATGTACAAATGCCCGACCGGCGATGTCACCGGCGACGAGCTCGCCGCCTGCACCGTGTGGGAGGGCGTCATCTACAGTGCCGACGACCAGGGCAATATCGCGTTGCTGCCGGGCGAAGGAAAGGATGCACCGAAGAAGCTGATCCTTCCCGACTTGGGAGCGTCGTTGCAGATGTCGGCGGCCCATGGCGCCAACGGCTTTTCCAAGGTGCCCTGGGATGTCTTTGCCCTGAAAGGATGTCAGGAATGAGCGAGAGCGGAAAAATCCTGCTGGTGACCGGCGGCAGCCGCGGCATCGGCGCCGCCACATGCAGGCTTGCCGCCAAGGCCGGCTACCGCATCGCGGTCAATTATGCCTCGAATGTGCGAGCGGCCGAAACCGTGGTCGCCGCCATAGAGGCCGGCGGCGGAGAAGCCGTTGCGGTCAAGGGCGATATCGGCAGCGAGACGGATGTGTTGGCCATGTTTGAGGCCGTCGATGCCCGCTTTGGCGGGCTTGACGCGCTGGTCAACAATGCCGGTGTCGTCGACAGCCTGTCACGTGTCGACGAAATGTCGTTCGCGCGGCTCGAGCGGATGATGCGGATCAATGTGATCGGGCCGATGCTTTGCGCGCGCGAAGCGGTGAAGCGCATGTCGACCAGGCATGGCGGCAAGGGGGGCGCCGTCGTCAATCTGTCTTCGATCGCGGCGAGGCTTGGCGGGGCAGGTCAATATGTCGACTACGCAGCCTCCAAGAACGCGATCAACACCTTCTCTGTCGGCCTGGCGCGTGAAGTGGCAGGGGAAGGCATCCGGGTCAATATAGTCAGCCCGGGCATCATCGACACCGAAATTCATGCCTCCGGCGGGCAGCCGGATCGCGCCGAGAAAATGGGCCGCGTGGTGCCGATGCAGCGCGCCGGCACCGCCGAGGAAGTCGCGGCTGCAATTCTCTGGCTGCTGTCGGACAAGGCGTCCTATACGACAGGCGCCATTCTGGAAGTCGGCGGCGGCCGCTAAAGCAAAGGGGACAGTATCATGGCCTATGACGTCGTTATCATCGGATCGGGACCGGGCGGCTATGTCTGCGCCATCAAGGCGGCGCAGCTCGGGCTGAAGACGGCGGTGGTCGAGAAGAACCCGACCTTCGGCGGCACCTGCCTCAACATCGGCTGCATCCCGTCAAAGGCGCTGCTGCACGCGTCCGAGATGTTCGCCGAGGCCGGCCATTCCTTCGACACGCTCGGTGTCGAAATCGGCGCGCCCAAGCTTAATCTCGGCAAGATGATGGCGCACAAGGATGCGACGGTGGCGGCCAACGTCAATGGCGTCGCCTTCCTGTTCAAGAAGAACAAGATCGACAGCTTCCGCGGCACCGGCAAAGTGGTTGCGGCCGGCAAGGTGTCGCTGACCTCTGAGGACGGCAAGGTCGAGGAGATCGAGGCCAAGAACATCGTCATTGCCACCGGATCGGACGTCGCAGGCATTCCCGGCGTCAAGGTCGATATCGACGAGAAGTTGATCATATCCTCGACCGGCGCCCTGTCGCTGGACAAGGTGCCGGGCCATCTGGTGGTGGTCGGCGGCGGCGTCATCGGGCTGGAGCTCGGCTCGGTATGGGCGCGGCTCGGCGCCAAGGTCACCGTGGTCGAGTTTCTCGACACCATCCTGGGCGGCATGGACGGCGAGGTTTCCAAGCAATTCCAGCGCCTGCTGTCGAAGCAAGGTTTTGAGTTCAGGCTGGGCACCAAGGTGACCGGCGTCGCCAAGGCCAAGAAGGGGGCGACGGTCACCTTCGAGCCGGTCAAAGGCGGGGCGGCCGAGACGATCGAGGCGGACGCCGTGCTGATTGCCACGGGACGACGGGCCTATTCGGACGCTCTCGGGCTAAAGGAGGCAGGCGTCGACGTTGACGAGCGCGGCCGGGTCAAGACCGACGGCCATCTCCGGACCAACGTGCCCGGCATCTACGCCATCGGCGACGTTATCGCCGGCCCGATGCTCGCCCACAAGGCAGAGGACGAGGGCGTGGCGGTGGCCGAGACCATCGCCGGCCAGGCCGGCCATGTGAACTATGAGGTGATCCCGAGCGTCGTCTACACCACGCCGGAGATCGCTTCGGTCGGCAAGACCGAAGAAGAATTGAAGAAGGCCGGCATCGACTACAAGGCGGGAAAATTCCCGTTCAGCGCCAATGGCCGGGCGCGCGCCATGCTGCACACCGACGGCTTCGTGAAGATCCTGGCCGACAAGGCCAGCGACCGTGTGCTCGGCGTCCACATCGTCGGCTTCGGCGCAGGCGAGATGATCCACGAGGCGGCGGTGCTGATGGAATTCGGCGGCTCGTCGGAAGACCTTGCCCGCACCTGCCACGCCCATCCGACGATGTCGGAAGCGGTCAAGGAGGCGGCACTGGCGACGTTCTTCAAGCCGATCCATATTTAGTCAGGGCAATCGCAGACATTCGAGATTCGCACGAGACATCTCATACTTCGTCATCCTAGGGCGGAGCAGGAGCGAAGCGACGTTGCGGAGCCCCTGGGATCCATGCCGTTGCTTGGCGGCCGTGTTCCGACCAACCGGAATCGAGTGCCTCTTCGCATCGGCCGGCAACGGGTGATTCTGCACCATCGTATTCCTCGGCGGATGTCACGGCATGGATCCTAGGTGTTTGATCTCAGGCTTTAATGGCGCACCATTGTCGTCCGAATCAAAGGACGCGCTATGGGACAGATTCTACACGGCCGCGCCACGACGACAGAGGC
>NZ_JAMYQT010000065.1:0-24656 GCF_040320985.1 Mesorhizobium sp. M0571 | reverse complement strand
CTCAGGATTTCGCGGAGGAACTCCTGCATCCAGATCGGCACGGCGGAGAGACCGGCGCGCAGATCCTCGCGAATGGCCTCGCCGTGCTTGGGGTCGGCAAACACGCGGCGCAACGTCGCCTGGATACGCTTCCGTTCGCCCTTCTGGGTCAGCATGTCCTGCAGCCAATGCAAGGCCTGGACGACCCGCATCCCCGGCCGATCCGCCCAATAGAGGCGGCTAGGGGCAGCGTATTTGAAGTGGATTTCCTGCGTGCCGAGCTTGATTGGCTTCAACCGCGCATCGACCAGCACTTCTATCCGGGCGGGGACGGCGGTCGTCAGGCCGAGGTCGTTGGCGGCCGTCATACCATCGATGACGGCGCGCGCCCGATCGCGGCGCGTGACGGCGCGGATCACAGCGCGATAGTCCGGCACGGTGGCGCGGCCAGTCAGGTTGTTCGTGCGCGGCCGGTCATAGAGGCCTCGGTCGATCCGGCGCAACTCCCCGGCGGCTGCCAGGCGCTGCAGGGTTTTGTCCACGGCGGCGCGCGCGCCGAGATCGGCGAAGTCGCCGGGGGTCCAGACCTCGTCGGGTTTGGACTCAATGCGGGCAAGCAGGCGCGAGCGAAGATCGGTATCGGGCTCAACTATAGGCATGTCCGAAATGCTACAAGTTTCGGACACTCCGTGGCGCCCAAACTCCAAAAATGGAACTCGCATTTTCGCATTGAAGGATATGGCCCGAGCATCGAATGCCTCCTTCCGCAGGGGCACGACCCCATCCCGGTTGACTCTTAGCCAGGACGAGAACAAATGTAGAACATATCACAGGCCTTCCGCGTTTCAAGGGTCAGATGAGTGTATCGGCGCCCCCTGCTGCCATTTCCGAGCTTCGAGAACGCATCGCGCGCCTCGAAGGCAGCAACGCGCGTGCCCGCACGGTTTTGCCGTTCGGAGTGGCGGCGATCGACAGGATTCTGCCGGGAGGCGGGTTGGCTTTTGGCGGTCTGCACGAGGTCGCGGGTGGTGGAAATGGCTCCGTCGATGGCGCAGCCGCGGCACTCTTCGCTGCCGGTATTGCCGCGCGCACGGTGGGCAAGGTGCTGTGGTGCGTTACCCGGCCCGATCTTTTCGCGCCTGCGATCGAGCGGTCGCATCTCGCGCCGCGTCGAGATCGAACTTAGGGCCGGCAACAGAAGGATGACCGGGCCCTCGCCATATCGGGTCGTTCCGGTCGAGACGCACTTGCCGTCCCACGTCCAATCGATCCGTCCCTCTTGCCAGTCCATGAAGCCTCCCTCGCAAGCGATATTATTCCCCTTGTATATTGCCTCTCGCGGCCGTCAGGAAGCGACCGGATGCGGCTGACGGCGTCACACCATACAGGCAAGCGTTTTGATCAATCACTCCGTGGACTTGTCGAATCGGTGATCTTGCTTCGTCCTGTTGGGGCCCCGTACCGAGCAGGGCAGTCAAAGGTCGCAAATGGATCTGACTTCGGCCGTACCGCGAACGTCGGCTTCAAAGAAGCGCCCGGAATTTCGGCAAATGGCGCGATCGAGGCGACGTGCGCTTCAGCTTCTCAGCATGCGGACACGATCCGTCAAAGGACCGGGTCGGGTGGTTTTTGCCCTACGCCCGCTCGATCGGAACGAGCAAGCAGCGCCATCAGCGGCCGTCGCTGAATCGATCACTGAATGACGTGTTAGGGGCCGGTATGGCAACTTCTGTGTACGCTGCGAAGATTGCAGATATTCAACCTGCTGAAAGGTCGTGGACTGGCCCCGATGCTGACCTTCCACAGCGTTAGAGAAGATCAGCTATCAGGGCATATGAGGGCGTCCAAGCTCAAGATCGTGCGTGCCATCGTCGAAATGTACAGCAAGCCTCGCCTTTCGATCGACCTCCAGTCTGAAGATGTCTGGGCGGCCATAGTGTCCGGCCACGTCGAGCGATCTTCGTGCGGCGCGGGCCGCGTCTACGTCTAGGTCGGCATAGAGAATTCCTTTCACCCGATGCAGCGGGCCAGCAGCAACGTCGCCGAATGGTTTCACCACTACGGCGTCGCCCGGATTGATCCATTCGTCCTCGGCAAAGAGCTTGCTGCGATCAGGAAAATCTTCCGGGATATCGGTGGCCTCCAGGGCTGTCGCGGTGCTCAATACCCAGCAGCCACCTTCGCGAGCGATATGCTTCATGGTTGCAAGCCAAGTCTCGCCGCTGTCCCAGGTGGGCGCAACATAGATGTCGATGTTCTGGGCATAAAGCGCGAAGCGAGCGAGCGGCATGTAGCTCTCCCAACAGATCAGCGAGCCGACGCGGCCGATCGGTGTTTCGACGACGCGAAGGCCGCTGGCGTCGCCGAAGCCCCATACCATCCGCTCGGGATTGGTCGGCATCAGCTTGCGATGGCGGTTGAGGATCGAGCCGTCAGACCCAATCGTCACGACCGTATTATAGAGGGTCGATCCGCTGCACTGGGAGTCGATCTCGTTCAGTCCCATGACGACGATCATCCCGTGCTGCGCCGCCGCTTCCCGTAGCCGGTCGAGGCCTCCGGCGGAGATGTCCACAGCGTTGCGGCGGAGCTTTGCATGAAGGGAATTGGCAAGCGCCATGTCACCGCCCGGGCGCAGCCGCCATATCCAGGTCGGGTAACCGGGCAGATAGGCTTCGGGAAAAACGATGAGCTTCGCCCCCTCTGCCGCGGCCTCGGCGATTGATGCGATTGCGCGCTCGTAAGTCGCTTCGAGGTCGAGCAGCACCGGCGGCTTCTGCGAGATCGCTATCCTGGTGTCCATCGCATAGACTCTCTAGAAGATGGTGGCGACGGGGTGCCCCAGCGCCATCGCGCCCGCATACTGAGCCTGCGGCCCAGTCTGGAGCGGATGGAAGCGGGCGGCCTGGATGTCTCGAAAGCAACGCTCTAGCCCATTCCGTCTGTAGAACCCCATGCCGCCACCTAGTTCCAGCGCGAGTTCGACGGTCCGTATCGCATGATCGGCGACGAGAGATCGGCCGATCATCACTTCATTGACGGTGTCTGCCGAAGGGGCATTCAGGTCGACCGTTTCCAGCATCCAGCGGTGAGCGAGGCGCGCGGCGCGGAGCGAGGTCTCCATTCGACCTGCGAGGTCGAGACTGTGGGGTGTCGGTGCCTTGCGTTTCGCCAGATCTACCGCAAGGTCGCGCGCACGCTCTGCAACACCGAGATAGACGGCGTAGATCAGCGGGAATGCGATCGTGGCGATTATCTGAAACACCGGGTGCCACTCTCCGGCACTGCGCGAAAATGCAACACCCGCTTCGGGTATGAACAGGTTGTCGATGACCACGTCATTCGAACCGGTACCGCGCATTCCCAGCACCTTCCACGTTTGCTCAACGCGCACTTCCGGGGCCTTCATCGGGGCGGCGAAGTGGATCACCGTGTTAGTTCCTTCCACCACGGCACCGGTCATCAGCAGATCTCCAGCCTCGGCGCCGGAGGTGAAGCCCTTGCGCGCGGATATTCTCGACCTTGGTCGCCCTGCCGGAACCGCCGATCCAGTCGGAGCCGCCGCTCGAGAGCAAGATCAGTCGCTCAGCGGCGACCCGTCTCAGAAGGGGTTCTATCGCTGCGATCTTCTGGTGGCGCCAGCGCCAAACCGGAATGGCGACCTGATGGGTATGCATCGAAAAGGCAAGAGCGGTGGATCCGCACGCTTGGGCGAGCATGCGCAACATGTTGGCAAGTTCCGGTATTCCGGCGCCTTTGCCGCCCAACTCGCGGGGGACGCCAGCCTCAACCAGACCGGCCTCCTTCAGGAGAACGTAATTCTCGGCCACGAAACGATCGTTCTCGTCAAATTCGGCAGTGCGGGCGGCGAGCTTGGGCGCAAGGCCTTGCGCTATGGCAACGACGTCGCTGGCCTCGTTGACCGTGTCGACCGTAGGTGAACCTGCCGAGGTGCTTAGTGTTGCGTGCAGTGACATGAGATCCTCCATCTATAGGAGGCTGAAGGATCGTCGGTAATGGCCGGACGTTCTAGTTCAGCATCTGTACTGCCCGCTATTTCCGAAAGCCTCGATGTGCGGTAACTTCTCGAACGGCCGAGTTGCGGGGTGCCCATGGAAGAGCGCGGAAGTTACGGCCAGTTCTGTCCCGTATCGATGGCATCAGAAATCCTGTGCAGTCGCTGGACCACGCTGGTGGTGCGCGAGCTTCTTTGCGGCAGCACCCGCTTCAGCGACTTGCGGCGCGGGCTGCCCAAGATGTCCCCCGCCCTGCTCTCCAAGCGCCTCAAGGAACTGCAGGCCACCGGCGTCGTAGTCACCTGGCCGAGGGCCAACGGCTCCGTCGAATATCGGCTGTCCGAGGCCGGGGAGGAACTACGGCCCTTGATCATGGGGCTCGGCAAATGGGCGCAGCGCTGGATGGAGTCCCGGCTTTCGCTGAAGAACCTCGACCCGTCCCTACTCATGTGGGATATGCGTCGTAGCCTCAACGTGAAGCTGCTGCCCGAGCGGAGGTGTATGATACAGTTTCTGTATTCCGAGCTTCCACCCTCCCAAAAAACTGGTGGCTCGTGACCAAAGGAGGCACGGTTGACCTCTGCAATTTCGATCCCGGCCACGAACTTGATCTTCTCGTAACGAGTTCGCTGCGCTCCATGACGGCAATCTGGATGGGGCTGACGACGATCAAGCAGGAAGCCGCCAACGGCCAGTTGCAGATCGAAGGCGACCCGGCGCTCGCGCAATCAATGCAGCAATGGCTTGGACTGAGCGCATTCGTCCACGAGCCTCGGCGGGTGCCGTAGAGATTGGCCAAAGGGGCGCTTTCAGCTAATTCCCGGCCAACCAAGTGCGAAGCGGCCGTGCTTCCGCTCGATGCAGGCGCGGCGGCATGCGACATGATGCAAACGAAGGGCTTGGAGAGACCTATGGCATCAATCAGGTGGTTGGTGTCGCTGTCGCTGGCGGCGGCGCTTGGCGGCTGTGGCACGTCGGCGACGGCTGAGGAGCGGGCGAGCCTGCTCGGCATCTGGACACCCACCGACCGCTCCGGTCGGATCATCACCTTTCACGATGACGGCGTCTTCGGCTACCGCTATTTCGCGACGTTGCGCCTCTATTGGGAATTGGGCAGCCAGGGCGAGATCAAGCTCTCCTCGCTTGATGGTGGTGTGCGCTGGAGCTGCTACTACACCTTGGTGGACGGCCTTCTGAGGATCGACAAAGGCAACGGCGAAACCTGCGTTACGCCCGGCTCGACCCCGCCCAAGCCAATGCCACTGGAATTCATCCGTGGTCAGTGACGTCGGATCGGAAGATATGGCGATGCTTGCCCATTGCGTCCAAGCGCGGCTGTAGCGGCCAACAGACGGACTTTGAATACTTCGAGGAAGGGCGGCAGGTCCGTCCGATCGCCGAAATCAGGCCAGCAAGTGGCATGAGGGCGACGGCAGCTTTTGGCGCACACAGCGATGATCTCAGCGACCGATTGGCGGCGTACAGCAGTCGTTCAGCATGTATGGCGAGAGCGACTGGAACGGGTCAGAGCTTGCCGTAGAAGTGCTCCGAACGAAGGGCAGAGAAGGGTCGTGAGCTGACGGCCAAGCTTAACCCTTGGCAGCTAGCTGGAAACTCTGTCATGAGGATCCGAGCAGGGAGTATTGGTGCCGGGCAAGTCGCTGCCCAGCACCAACATTGAGAAATCAAAGCGCATTCAAGAATGCCAGCAGCTTGTCGCCCGGCTTGAAGCGAATGCCTTTTTGCCCCTCCATAGCTGTCACCTTCGCTAATGCGGCCTCCTTCAGCGCGAGATGAGCATGGAGGTAGGTCTGTGTCGTTTGAATTGACTCATGGCCAAGCCAAAGCGCAATCACCGCTAGGTCGACACCAGCCAACAGCAGTTCCATGGCGGCGCTGTGCCGGAGCGTGTGCGGCGAAACGTGTTTTGAACGCAGGGAGCGGCAGGTCTCCGCTGCGACGTTCACGTATTTCGACAACATGAATTGCACAGCATCCGCGCTCACCCCGGCGTTACCCCGAAGGGCCGTCCGACTTCCGCCATGAGCTAAGTCATTGAGATTTGGCGGAGGGAGAGGAACCGGGATCCAACGTTCTCCAGTGAAAAGGGGCGCAGACAACCATTCTCACGGTCGTGTTGTAGAGGAAATGAAGCACGGGCGTTGAGGCACTCCGCCCAGCAGCGGCCGCGAAGCCCTCACGCTGGAGCAGCACGTGCGCGCGCCGGTGATCACCACAAGCTCAGAACCAATCACCTGGCGATCGCGAGAGCTTTATGCAGTCGCCGCCACAGCGGTGCGGCTACGGATGCGCACACCGGTTTCGGTATCGAACAGGAACACGGCCGGGTCTGCGAAGGTCACGCCGATCGGCTCGTCCATCTCGTAGTGCGCCGACTTGTCGGCCTTGACCGTCATGATCACCTCGCCCAACTGGCAGGTGATCAGCGTATGGTCGCCCATAAGCTCCAGGGCATAGACCCTTGCGGCAATCTTGCCTTCCGAGGGGCCTGTCACCCGGCAATCCTCGGCCCGCAGGCCGGCCGTGACGCCTTTCCTGCTTTCGGCGCTGCCGGTGGCGAACTGTCCGTCCGCAGAGACGAACCGGCCCTCGACCAACTCTCCCTGCAGGAAATTCATGGGCGGCGAACCGATGAATCCGGCGACGAACAGGTTTGCCGGATCGTCGTAGATCAGGCGTGGTTCGGCGATCTGCTGGACGACGCCGCGGTTCACGATGGCGACGCGGTGGGCCAATGTCATGGCCTCGACCTGGTCGTGCGTCACGTAGATCGTCGTCACGCCCAGCTCGGCCTGGAGGCGCTTCAGCTCCGAGCGCATGTGACCGCGCAGCTTTGCGTCGAGGTTGGACAGGGGCTCGTCCATCAGGAAGACGCTCGGCCGCCGCACCATGGCGCGGGCGAGCGCGATGCGCTGCCGCTGGCCGCCGGAAAGCTGCCGCGGATAGCGGTCAAGGAACTCTTCCAGATGCACCTTGACGGCAGCGGCGCGAACCGCGACGGCGCGGTCGGCGCGCGAAACGCCCCTAAGCTTCAGCGGGTAGGCGATGTTTTCGGCGACCGTCATGTGAGGATAGAGCGCATAGGACTGGAACACCATCGCCACATCGCGATACTTGGGTAGAACGTGGGTGACGTCGCGCTCGCCGATGAGGATGCGGCCTGAACTCACCGATTCCAGCCCGGCGACCATGCGCAGCGCTGTTGTCTTGCCGCAGCCCGAAGGCCCGAGCAGCACGAGAAATTCGCCGTCGCGAATCTGCAAATCGATTCCTTTGACGACCTTCACCGCGCCGAACGACTTGTGGATCTCGGAGAGGGTAACTTGCATCGCCTTAGCCCTTCACGGCACCGGCAAGAAGCCCGCGCGCAATATGCTTCTGCAGAAGAGTGGAAATAACGACGACGGGCGCGATCATCACGACGATCAGGACCGACATGTTCCACCATTGCGGTCCGCGCGTGGTGTTCTGCGCCGATACCAGCACCGGCATCGTCTGTGCCTCCACATTGGAGAGAAACAGGGCAACCAGGTACTCGTTCCAGGCGAGGATCAGCACCAGCAGAAAGGTGGCCACCAGTCCGGAACGCACCAGGGGCAGCGCGATGGTGAAGAAGACCCGGAACTTGGAGGCGCCGTCGATCTCGGCGCTTTCCTCCAGGTCGAGCGGGATGCCCGCGAAGAAGTCGCGCGTGAGCCACACGACGATGGGCAGGTTTACCGCCGTGTAGGTGGCGATCAGCGCCACTTGCGTGTCGAGCAGGCGCAACTGCTGAAACATCACATAGATCGGCAAGACGGCAACGATTGGCGGCATGATGCGGTTCGAGATGATCCAGAACTCGATGTCGGTATTGCCGACAGCCGCCTTGGTGCGGCCCACGAGCGTGAACAGGGCGATGCCGAACAGGGCCACCGCCACGCTGACGGCGACCTGCCATTTCACGCCGAACGTCGCGACCGCCGCGATCACCGCCGCGAGCAGGATCAGGAAGACCGCGATGGCGGCGAGCTTGACTTGGAAGCGGATGCGCACGAGGGCATAGGCCGCCAGGGAACCGATCAGGACGGCGAGCAGTGTACTCGAGACCGCGACGACCACCGAATTCAGATATGGCCCCAGCGTGGGGTTTTCCACGAGCATGAAGTTCCAGGCGTTGAGCGAAGGGGCGAAATCGACGAATGGCAGATAGAACGGTCCATTGTCGACGTCGCCTGGTCCCTTGAAGGAGGTGATCAACACCCAATAGAGCGGCACAAGCACGATCAGCGTCCATAGGAACAGGAGCGCGTAGGTCACGACCCTGGCTACCGGGGCCTGGCTGTCGATGGACGCAGGCTCGAACAACCTGCGGGCCAGCGAGCGTGGCTCGACGTTCATGCCTCGAACCTCCGCGCCGGCCGGACCACGAAATTGAAGAACGAGACGCACACGATGGTCGAGATGAAGAGCAGCATGTAGCCGACCGCCGCTGAGCTGCCGAGATCCTGGGTGCGCCACGAAATGAAGGAGTGCAGCGTCATCGATTCCGTCGCCAGGCCCGGCCCGCCGCCGGTGAGGACGTTCGGAAGATCGATGATCTTGAAGGCCTCGATGAGCCGGATCAAAACGACGGTCGCCGCCACCGGCGCGATAGCCGGCCAGGTGATGTCGCGGAAGATCTGAAAACCGCTCGCCCCATCCAGCTGTGCCGCCTCCACCTGGTCGCGCGGCTGATTCTCGACCGCGGCCAGCAGCACGATGAACATGAACGGCGTCCACTGCCAGGTGTCGCCGATCAGGACCATCAGCCGCGCCGACCAGGCCTCGGTGGCCCAGGACCATTCGCCGACGCCGAAGGCGCGCACGAGCGGGGCGAAGGGGCCTTTCTGCATGTCGGCAAGCATCCGGAAGGTGTAGGCGATGCCCACCGGGGTGACCATCAGCGGGATGAAGAACACCACGCGGAAGAAATTTCGGCCGCGGATCGGCTGGCCGCAGAGCAGCGCAAGCCCCAGCCCCAGCGCGAACTGCACGAACACGCCGACGACTACGTAGAGAAGCGTATTGACAACGGTTCCAGGCACGCCGCCGGGCGCGACGGTCGCGACGGCGAGCATGGTCAGCCCCATGGCTACGGCAGCCGCCAGAACGCGCCCGACCGTACCCAGCACCGTCGGCCCGCCGCGCGTAAAGTAACGGCCGAGCAGGACGAGCAGCCCCGCGGCGACCAGTCCGACGCTTAGCCACTGCACCAGACCGAAGGCACCGAACTGGCCGAGCAGATGGTATTGCTGCGAGCCGACCAGCACTTTCCGAAAGTTCGTGAGACCGATGAATTTGAGCGTGAACCCGCCCGGCGCGAGCGCGAACCGCGAAAGCGCCAGGTAGGCGGAAATGATGAGGGGGAAGATGGCGAAGCAGAGCAGCACGATGACCGCCGGAAGCACCATGATGCCGCCGGACCGGCGATCAAGCCGCTCGGCCCAGCCCTGGCCATGGGCGGCTTCCATCGTCGTGTCGACGGGCGCTGTCATCGCGAGGGGCACTGGTGTGGAATGCAAGGGACTTGGCGCATCCGGAGACGCGCCAAGTTGATCGCCCAGCCGCCTACTTGGCGCCGATGGTCGCGTTGTAGAACTGGAGCTGCTCGTCCTTGCCAATCTCGTCGTTCAGTTCGTTCCATCCGTCCTCGACGGCCTTGACGGTCGCTTCCTTGTCGATCTCGCCGGCGAGGAAGCGCGAAACCGCCTCGTCGAGCACGACCTGCTGGTACTTCTGATTCTGCGGGATGCGCAGATCGAGGATCATGTTAGGGCTGCTCATGCTGGCGTTGATGGCGCCCAGGTACACTTTGGCTTCCTCTTCGCTCATGTTCGCCTTCTTCCACAGGTCGCTGTAGCTGAGCTGGGAGGCGCGATAGGGATTAAAGCCGGTGCCGCCCACCGTGACGTCGGCGTTGGACTGGGCCGGCTGCGTCATGTAGGAGAAGAAGGCGTAGGCGGCGTCCTTCACCTTCGGATCGGCCGCCGCGTTGATGCCGCCGCCCCAGCCGCCGAACGCGGCGAAGGGAGCGTGGTTCACGCCGTCGACCGCATGCGGGCAGATCTCGGCGGAGCAGGCCTCGAGCTTGCCGGTGTCCCAGTTCAGGACCTCCTTCGCGCCCGGCATTACAGCGGCGCCCCACTTGCCCATCACCTTGGATTGGGCGGGGTCAATGGATATCGTGCCGACGTCGCCCCAATCGAGATTCAACGCGCAGCGGCCCGAGGCGAACAGCGGGCGGGTGTCGCTCACGTCAAGGTTGAGTTCATCGGGCGGACCGTATTTCGTCGATTCCGACAGGAAGTCGAGCGCCTTGCGGAATGCGTCGTTGTTGACCAGCGGCGTCATGTCCTTGGTGTTGAAGAACGTGCCCTGATTGGTTCCCTTGGACTGCGTCATCGAGCCGACCACGTCGGTGACAAACCAGTAGCTCTGCGCATTGCGCTTCTTGGCGATGCAGGAGCCGAAATCAGGCGTGCCGTCGCCGTTCATGTCCTTGCCGTGGGTGGCCTTGGCGACCTCAAGATACTCGTCCCAGGTCGTTGGCACCTTTTGGCCAGCGGCGTCTAAGATGTCCTTACGGTAATACATCATGTGGAAGTCGCCATCGAGCGTGATCATGTAGGTCTTGCCGTTGTACTTCTCGGAGAAGTCCCGGAAGAACGCGCCGACATCGTCCTGCTGGATGTCCTTGTCGGCATCGACGCGCGGGGTGAGGTCGTCGAGATAGCCGCCGGCGATGTAGTCGACCATCCATTGCGGCGCGAACACCGCGGCGTCGACCGAGTTGGTACCACTCGCCCAGTCGGTCAGGATCTTCTGGTACAGATCGGAGAAGGGCACCGCGATGATGTTGATCTTGGCACCGCTGAGCGCCTCGAAATCGGGGGCGCGCCGCTGCAGCGGCTCCTGAATGGCGCCTGTCTGTGTGATGACGTTCACGGTCACCCCCGCGAACGGCTTGTCTTGCGCCTGGGCAGGCGCGCCCGCCAGCGCGCAAATGGCCGAAACTCCGGCCAGCAACGATCTAATTTTCATCCAACTTCCTCCCGTTTCGACCGGGCTTCTCCTGTGAGCCAGGGTGCCGATACCTCTGCCGGATCGCTGCGTTGATGCGCACGGTCCCGCGTTTGAATGTAGAATATCGGCATCCGTCCGCATGTCCAGAGCTTTCGCGGCAGGCGCCAGGCACGGGTCCGGATTCGCAGATCGCGTGCCCGTCGCCCCTATCGATCTTCGAGAAGGCCATAGCCCGGGCTTCAGGCGAGCGGCAGCGATACGAGCCCGCCGCCGGCACGGCGGCAGGTGGCGGCCGCAACGCGCATCGCCTCCTCGAGGCAGGCACGCCAGCCGGTCTGCGAACGCGGCAGACCATGACGGAGGATGAAGGCGATCGCCGTCGCCAGCGTGGCGTCGCCGGCACCCATGGTGTCGACGATCGGGTCCGGCCGCTCGGCGATGGGAACGCGCACCTCCAGCCCGTCGCGCGTGTGGATCGCGGCGCCATCGCTGCCATGGGTGAACAGGACGGTCTGTATGCCCAGGGAGAGCAGGCGCGCGACGACCTCGACGTCGGTTTCGCCATAGAGAAGGTCGGCATCCTCGTCGCTGATCTTAGCGATCGACGAGCGGGCGAAGGCCTGTTCGGCTCCGTCCCGGAAGGCCGCCATGTCGGCGATCAACCTGCGCCGGGGGTTGGGATCGACGACGATTAGGCCGCTCGCCCGTTGCAGCGCCTCCAGGAGCGCCGCTACCTGCCCTGGATTGTCGAAGGGAAACGAATTCACGGCGACCGCTTCGGCGTCGGCCATCGCGGTGATCGTCGGGTCCGTAAACGCGATCCTGCGTCGCAACATGATGGGCGCGAAGCTATACGCCGGCTCGCCGTTCAGCCGGCTGGACATCACGACACCGGTCGGATCGACGGTCCGCGTCTCGAACAGGCGCACGCCCTCGTCGCGCAGGTAGCGACGCAGCCGGAACCCGTCAGGATCGGCGCCGACGCGAGCAACGAGGCCGGAGCTAGGACCCAAGCGTGAAAGTCCGACCGCAAGGTTGAGGCCGGCTCCGCCCGGATGCCGCTCCGAGCTGCCCGGCCGGATTTCGACGGTGTCGACAAGACAGTCGCCGATGGAGAGGACGGGCAACATCACGAGCCTATTGCAGGTTGGTGTGTCGGTACAGCATGGTTTCGTGGGCTCCAGGCAGGCGGGCGGCCAGCGCCAGGACGACGCTGTCGAGCAGGATTAAGCAGGACTGCTCGAACAGGCTGCCGCCGAACTGCGCGGTGGCCTCGATCGGCACGGAAAGCACCAGGTCCGCGATGCTCGCCAGCGTGCCTCCGGGCTTGCACGTAAGCGTCACCACGTCGGCGCCTTCCGATTTCGCTAGGCGCGCGAAGTTGACGCTGGTCGGCGTCTCGCCCGAGCCCGAGATAATCAGCAGGGCGTTCCCCTTGCGGATCGAGGGTGCGGAGACTTCGCCGACGCAATGGACGGTGTATCCCAGGTGCATGAAGCGCATGGCCGCCATCTGCGCCGACAGGCCGGAGCGGCCCTGGCCGGAAAAGAACCAGCGCCGGCCGGGATCGTCGAAGGCTGCCACGAGGCGCGCGAAGGCGTCGGCATCGATGCGATCGAGAACGCCGGCTATTTCCTGTCCCACGGCCAGCCAAGGCCGGGCCCAGGCAGTCTGTCGCGGATCCATCGGGCAATCTCCTGGGGATTTGCGGATTCGGTGATGGCGCTGCCGATAACTAGAATTTCCGGTCCTGCGGCGATCGCGGCTTCCAGGGTGGCGGGGCCTATCCCGCCGGCAAGTGAAACCCGGAAGCCTCGGGCGTGCATCGCGCCGACCGCATCGATGTGCGAGGTCGAGGTATTGCCCGCCAGGCGCGCGTCGGTCGGCGAATGAACGGCGACATAGGCGAAGTTCGATGGAAATTCCGCATACGGCGGCAGAAGCTCGGGTTTGCCCGATTCAGTGATCGTGTCGACGATCACGCTGGCGCCGAACGCCTCGGCGCGCTGGCCTACAGTATCATGGGTCGCTTTCGAGGCGCAGGACAAAACGGTCATCATAGCGGCACCCGCGCCAAACACCATGTCCGCCTCGAGCTGCCCGCCATCCACCGTCTTGGTGTCTGCCAGCACCAACGTATCGGGACACAGTTCGCGCGCGGTAGCGATCGCGCCGACGCCGAACCGCTTCAGCAATGGCGTGCCGATCTCGATGATGTCGGCGATACCCTGCATCCGCGCAAGAAAGGCCAGGTGCTCGGCCTTGTCAAACGCGATTTGCAACAACACGAGGCACTCCATATCCGGCACGAGATTGTTCTGGTGTTTTATTTCAGGGTCGTTCTAGTTCTGTCAATGATCGGAACTGCGCCCTCAGAGTTCAAAGCAAACAGGCAACGCGCCGAACGTGAAGCCAGCCTGACGGCGGGCGGTCATTTTTAAACCAAACCGAACGGCGACACCGATTTCTTCGTCGAGATTATTTGACGACAATCTTCATATTATGTAGCGGAAGTGCAAAAATGAGGCGTCGATGAATTTGGCTGAGCCGGCAACCTGCAGCATCTCGATGCTGGCGGGAACAATGACTGGTAGTACGGGACGCTACGCAAAGCGTTTGAGCGACCTTCGTGGGATCTATGCGGATGACGCCGCTCTGACGGCTCTGATCCAAACAACGGGCGACCCGGTCGTTTACGACGTTTGCGATTTCCGCCCCTCCGCCGATCCCGGAGACCTGATCTTCGGCGTCACGCGAATGAGCCCGGGGAAAGTCGCCCGAGAATTCTTCCTGACGCGTGGACATGTCCATGCAAAGGCCAATCGGCCCGAAGTCTATTATGGCCAGAAAGGATTTGGCGTCATGCAGTTGGAGTCGCCGGACGGCGAAACGCGCATCGTCGAGATAGGGCCGCAGACCATCTGCTACGTGCCGCCCTTCTGGATTCACCGGTCGGTCAATACAGGTACGGACGATCTTCTGATGATGTTCAGCTATCCGGCGGATTCCGGCCAGGACTACGGCATCATCGAGCGCTCGCGCGGGATGCGTCACCGCGTTGTCTCGGATGGGGCCGAAGGTTGGACCCTGGTCGAGAATCCAGACTACGTCGCGCGCGCGCCCAGCGAGATCGCAAAACTTTTTGAACGCACCGACTGACCGGCAGGGAGGCAGCCCCATGCAAAATCCGATCGATATCATCGCCGGGCTCGGCGTCGTGCTCGTGATTGCCATCGACCGTGTCGAGGATGCCGTGGCTCTGGCCGATACGCTTCTTGAAGGGGACCTTCCGGTCGCTGAGATCACCTTGCGCACCGCCGCGGCGGCCCAGGTGCGCGGCACCCCGCGGGACGCCCGGCCGGAACTCTGCGTCGGCGCGGGCACGATTCTCGACGCTGTCTCGCTCGAAAAATCGATCGCGGCCGGTGCACGGTTCGGCCTTGCGTCAGGATCCGATCCCGAGATCGTCGCAAGTGCCGATCGGGTCGGGTTTCCGTTTTATCCAGGCGTGATGACGCCGTCGGACCAAAGGGCTGCGGCTCGGCTCGGCGTGAAGGTGGTCAAATTCTTTCCCGCCGGTGCGGCGCAAGCGCGGAAAACTCGGCTGTGACCTACCGCGAGGCCACGCGACCAACTCTCTATTTCATCGGGGTCACGACGGCCAAGAGTTCTATCATGAAAGTCTTCCCGGCTTGGGCGAAGCACCTTAAGCTCGACGCCGCGATTTCCGGCATCGACTTTCCGCTTCATGCCGATCCGGCCGCCTATCTCGCGGCAGTCGAGTTTATCCGCGACGATCCACAGTCGCGCGGCGCACTCGTGACCACGCACAAGATCGATCTTTACGAAGCCTGCCGCGACAGGTTCGACATCGTCGACCCGCATGCGCGGCTGATGGGCGAAACGAGTTGTATTTCCAAACGCGGCACGCAACTCGTGTGCCACGCCAAGGATCCGATCTCTTCCGGGCTCGCGCTCGACAATTTCCTGTCCACGGACTTTTTCGCGCGAACCGGCGGTGCGCTCTTTTCGATGGGGGCCGGGGGTTCAACGATCGCCATCACATGGCATCTCATGCGGCGGGTGCGCGGGGCGGACGTCCCGGCCCGCATCATCGTTTCCAATCGAAGCCAGCACCGCCTCGACGAGATCGCGCGCGTCCATCGCCAGATCGATTCCGCCGTGCCGATCGACTATGTGCTGGCTCCCGAACCCGAAGCTAACGACGCAGTCGTTTCCAGCCTGCCGCCCGCTTCGCTCATCATCAACGCCACGGGCCTTGGCAAGGACGCACCCGGCTCGCCACTGTCCGATGCCGTCCGGTTTCCCGAGCAGAGCATTGCCTGGGACCTCAATTACCGTGGCGATCTGCTCTTTCTTGACCAGGCGCGCAGCCAGCAGACGTTGCGGAACCTCCAGATCCAAGATGGCTGGACTTATTTCATCCATGGCTGGACGCAGGTCATCGCCGAAGTATTTCACATCGACATTCCGACCGCAGGCGCGGAATTCGATCGCCTTTCCGACATCGCCTTGGCGGCGGCAAAGGCCTGAAGAATGCGCGAACGCATCCTCGTTACCCCTAGATGGCTGACGATGGAACCGCACGCGCATGTCGAGCGGCTGCGCAAACCCGGCGATTCGACCGGGCAATAAAGGGTCGAACATGAAAAGCGATCTCATCCTGGCCATCGACGTGGGCACCGGCAGCGTGCGGGCGGCCCTGGTGGGGAGAGACGGCGAGGTAATCTCCATCCGCGCCGTGGAACACGACCAGATCGTGCCGGCGTATGGCTGGTCCGAGCAGCGCCCCCGGGACTGGTGGGCGAGCGTCGTCCAATCTGTGCGCGCGGTGCTCGACACGGTAGACGGCGCCGCCGGCCGTATCAGCAGCATCGCCGCGTGCGGGCACATGCACGGCACAGTCTTGCTCGACGGAAATGGCGAACTCACGCGCGATACCGTCCCGCTCTGGAACGACAAGCGAACGGCCGCGCTCGTGGCGGCTTTCGAGGCCCGATATGCGCCTGCCGACTACCTGGCCGACAGCGCCAATCCGGCGACACCCGCCTGGCCGGGCTTCAAGTTGCAATGGCTCCGCGACAACGACCCGGACGCCTACGGCCGCGCGGCAACCGTCGTCATGCCGAAGGACTACGTCAATTTTCGGATGACCGGCGAAGCGACAATGGACCGGACGGAAGCCGCCTGCAGCTTCCTCATGGACCCGAGAACCGGCGCGTGGTCGCCCGCGATGTGCGATCGTCTCGGCCTCGACATCGCGAAACTGGCCCCAATCCGCGAGCCGGTCGAGATTGTCGGACTTGTGACTGCGGCCGCCGCACGCGAGACCGGACTGCGAAAAGGCACGCCGGTCCTGGTCGGCGGCGGCGACTATCCCGTCGCGCTCCTGGGCTCGGGCGTATGCCGTCCGGGCCTCGGCTCGGACGTTACGGGCACGTCGGCCATCGTCACCATGATTACCGACAAGCCGCTGCTCGATCCCGAAATCTCCAATGTCGGCACGCCGGAAGGCGGCTGGGGCGCGTTCATGCTTTTGGAAACCGGCGGCGATGCCATGCGCTGGGCGCGCCGCGCCTTTCACGAGAAATCGCTTGGTTATGACGAGATCGCAGGCAAGGCGGCGCAAGCACCGGCGGGAGCGGACCGGCTTTTCTTCCTGCCCTATCTAACCGGCGAGCGCTTCGGCGACCACCGCAACGCCCGCGCCCAGTTCTTCGGCATCACCGCCGGACACGGTCTCGCCCATCTCCATCGCGCCGTTCTGGAAGGCGTGGCCTTTGGGGTAGCGCGCCACATCCGCATCATGGAGCAAAACAGCGGTTGCAGGCTCGAGCGCGTCATCGCGTCGGGCGGCGGGGCAAAGTCGGAACTCTGGCTTAAGATCAAGGCCAGCGCCTATGGCATTTCGATCGTCGTGCCGACCGAACCTGAATGCGGCGTGGTCGGGTCCGCGATCCTCGCAGCGACGGCGGAAGGACGCTTCTCCGATCTCCGGCAGGGGGCCGCCGCCTTCGTACGTTATTCACCGGAGGTGCGGCCGGACCCTGCCTGGGGGGAAACCTACTCGCGCATGCAGCCGGTGTTCGAGAAGATTTACCGCCATTCTCAAGCGCTTTACGGGGAACTCGACAGATTGGCTTGAACTACCAAGCCCGGCCGACCGCTTGTGCGACGTCGGGCCAGCCACCCCGGCAATAAAGCTAGAGGGCGACCAGCTCGGCGAGCTTGGCCGCGACATTTGCCATCGTATCTTCTGCAGTGTTCAGGCCGCTTCGCGAACCGAGCAGGGGGCTGACTTCGCGGAGAGCTTCATACGTCGTGTCGTGCACGATGGGAACGAGCAGGTCACGCGCTAGCAGTGCAGAAAGCTCTTTGTCGGCGATGCCCTCTCCTGCGAGGCGGCGCAGCAGCGCAGGGGTCACCAGCACGATGCCTACTCGCGACTTCACCAGTCCCTTGTCGATTTCGCGGAGCAACCCCGAGCCGAGGAGGACGTCCTTCTCGCTGAACCAGACCGAGACACCGCGCGACTCGAGCAGATCATGCAGCTCCTTGGCGGCCCCTTTCCGGTCGTCCCACGCGTGGCAAAGAAAGACGTCCCGAAGGTCGGGCACGGACGCTCGCTTCTCGACGTTTTCGCGGACCGGCGTGAGCGTCCGCACCTCGGCAGGCGTGTACACCACAGACGAACTTGCTCGCGACCAGCGCGGCTTTGCGCTGCTGCCGGACCCACCGACGCTGCTCCGGCCGCCCCCGCTGCTCCCCGACGAGGAATAGTAGGACGGGGACGGGGACGAGTACGACCCGCTGCTATAGCCGCTGGAGCGGCCGTAGCGGTGACGGCACGCAGGGCAGTTCGCGGCAGCGCTCGCTGAGCGGTGGCCCTCTCTTGGCGCTGTGCATCTAGCCATGTGAACGTCCCCCGATGTCTTTCTCGAACAAGCTCCCGCCGGGGAGCTCAACTCGTCAAGTGCTATATTGCTTAGTCGGTGCTATTGACAGTCTAGTGATGCAAAACTCACGACTTTTGCATCGGGCGAAAAAGTACACAAACTAGTACGCTGCCGAGATGCAAAAATCTGATGCAGGCGGATTTCACTGAAGACGGGGAGTTCGCAGCGATCAACAGACGTCCGCTTTGGAGCATCTGAATTGTCACCCTAAACGGCCGAAACGAGGCGCGAAGCTGACCCCTGGGGGCGAATTCGAACCCAACACCCCGTCATCCCATGTTCATGATCTGTGCTTCGAAGGTCGCATAAAAAGGCAGTGTGGAATTGCGTACCGCGCAACTAAGGGTGTCTACTACGACTGCGGGTGATATGCGCCCGGTACGCTTCTCTCAACTGCCGGCCACCAGGAGGTCGCGCCGATCCGTAGTCCCGATGACCTGTGGCCAGCCGACGGCGACGCGCTGGTTGCGGGCGCCGACGTTACTTTTGGTCGAAGCACGTCCGGGCGAAAGGGTAGGGATGCGGTTCACGTATCGACGCCGCCCAGGGCGATGAGCCTAGATTCCGAAATAGCAACTTGCGATTTCTCGCGTTTGCTGCGTCTATCGCGAAGTTTCGATGGGAACTGGTCTGGCTTCACAGCCGGGCCACGCTGCGATTGCTAAGGGAGTATGCATATGGCCACTGGAACCGTGAAGTGGTTCAACGCCACCAAGGGATTTGGATTCATCCAGCCCGACAATGGCGGTCAGGATGTTTTCGTCCACATTTCCGCTGTCGAACGTGCGGGCCTCTCGACCCTCACTGACGGCCAGAAGATCAACTATGAGATCGAGCAGGACCGCCGTACTGGCAAGTCCTCTGCTGGCAATCTTAGCAAAGCGGGCTGATTCTCGCTCTCGCGCCCCGGAACAGCCGGCAAGTCGCGGATGTGCTGCAAGCTTTCGGGAAAGCCATGTGAAGCCGGGCTGTTTCAGGGGAAGGCGGGCTGCTCCTCGCCTTCATCATTTCCGCCACGTGCCGGAACCGACCCAGCAGGCTACAATCAGGCTGCGGCCTTCTTGCGGGGACGCTTCGCGGGCGTCGGCTTTTCGGGCTCCTTCGGCTTGCGGCCGAGGGCCATGGTTTTAGCGAGGGCAGAACGCGCTGCGGCATAGTTCGCCGCGACCATGGGATAATTCGCCGGCAGGGCCCATTTGGCGAGGAAGCCGGCCAAAACTTCGACCGGGTCGACCACTGCTACCGAGTCGTGCTCGGCCGCATCGCCACGGCACTTGTAAACCCAGCACGCCGGTTCCTCACGGCTGGGGCGGTAGGTACCGCGCCGGCAACTGGTCATGGCTGGCCGATTGCAGCAACGAAACCCATTGCTTTTGCGTTGCAACAGGACTACCGCAGCCCGCCAGTTCTGGGATGGAGTAATTGTCTATGGCCAATGATGACGCTGGCAGGAACGCCGATCCCACGCAGCCTGCAGCCCAACGTTCGCCTGGCCAGCCCAATCTGAAAATCTTGATGCTTGGTGCACTTGGCGTTGTTTACGGCGACATCGGCACCAGCCCAATCTACGCGCTTCGCGAGGCGCTGCATGCGTCGACCGGCGGAAGCCAAGCAGTGCGGGAAGAGGTCCTCGGCATTCTGTCGCTGATCGTCTGGGCACTGACGATTATCGTGACCATCAAATATATCATTTTCGTGCTTCGAGCCGACAACAGGGGAGAGGGCGGCACGCTGTCGCTGATGGCGCTTGCGCGACGGGGTCTTTCGAAACGCTTGTCGTCGGCAATCCTGTGGGTTGGAATGTGTGGTGCGGCGCTGTTCCTCGGCGACGCCGTCATCACACCAGCGATCTCGGTGCTCTCGGCGGTCGAAGGTCTTGAAGTGGTAACGCCGGCCTTCGACCCCTACGTCGTGCCGATCACGTTGATTATTTTGGCCGCGCTGTTTGCGGTGCAGCGTTTCGGAACCGGCAGCGTTGCATCCGTATTCGGACCGGTCACCGCGCTGTGGTTTCTCGCGATCGGGCTTTCCGGACTGATGCACATCGCGGACGATCCGAGCGTTCTGGCGGCAATAAACCCGCTCCATATCGCATATTTTTTCAGCCATTCGCCTGGCACTGCCTTTGTGACCATTGGTGCCGTGTTTCTTGCGGTAACAGGGGCTGAAGCGCTCTACGCTGATCTCGGTCATTTCGGCCGCAGGCCGATTGTGCTGGCCTGGCTAGTGATCGTATTTCCGTGCCTGCTGCTCAGTTATTTCGGGCAAGGCGCTTTTGTTCTTTCCCGAGGCGGGACGATCGGACACCCATTCTTCGAGATGAACCACGGTTGGGCGTTGGTGCCGATGGTGGCGCTGGCTACGGCAGCAACCGTGATCGCCAGCCAGGCGGTTATTTCCGGCGCTTACTCACTGGTGCGACAGGCCGTCCAGCTGAACGTGCTTCCGCGATTCGAAATCCGGCATACATCCGAAATGCAATCCGGGCAGATCTACCTGCCGCGCGTCAATCTGCTGCTCGCGTTGTCGGTGATGCTGCTGGTTGTCGGCTTCGGTGAGTCCAGTGCCCTCGCATCAGCCTACGGCATATCGGTCACCGGCAACATGGTTGTGACGACAATCCTGCTTTATGTCGTGATGAGGCGAATCTGGAGGTGGACGCTGCTGCCGGCGCTTGGGCTGGCAGTCTTTTTCGGAGTCGTCGATATCGGCTTCTTCCTGGCGAATATCGTGAAGGTGTGGAAGGGCGGCTGGGTGTCGATCCTTATCGCCGGCATTGTTGTCGTCGTTATGATGACCTGGGTGCGCGGAACCCGCCTCCTCTTCGAGAAGTCCCGCAAGAGCGAGATCCCGCTCGATTTCCTCGCCGAGCAGATGGTGGCGAAACCGCCGCACCTTGTGCCCGGCACCGCCGTGTTCCTGACCAGCGATCGGATAAGCGCTCCAACAGCACTGATGCACAGCTTGAAGCACTACAAGGTGCTGCATGAGCAGAACGTCATCCTGTCAGTGGTGACGGTGCAGGATCCGACCGTTCCCGACAGCGAGCGGATCAAGATGACGCCGATCAACGATCTCTTCATGCGGGTGACGATGAGGTTCGGCTATATGGAGCAGCCGAACATCCCGAAGGCGATGGCCCTCTGCCGCAAGCAAGGCTGGAAATTCGACATCATGGCGACCTCCTTCTTCCTGTCGCGGCGCTCGATCAAGGCCTCACCCAAGTCCGGCATGCCGCTGTGGCAGGATCGGCTGTTCATCGGGCTTGCCAGCACGGCCGCCGACGCCACGCAGTATTTCCAGATCCCGACCGGCCGCGTGGTCGAGATCGGCACCCAAGTCACCGTCTGACCGGTCGGCAGCAGCCAGCGTGCGCAGTATCGTGCTAAGGTGGTCAATCGGTCTCTTGTCGAGGAACTGATCCCCAAAGAATCTTCGGCGATTGCCGATATGTGCAAGGCCTCCCTCAGGGGACCTCTGCCTCTGGCCGATATGGGATGGAATGCCGACCTATTTTCAAAGCGGCCCTATTGAACCTGAAGCGGCTTGTTGGCATATCTGGCGACGGGAATGGTATCTGCCCTATATCCGCACTGATACTGATGACGCCTACTGACGAACGCCCTTGGCGCGCGCAGCCGGCTTATGTGGGGTTTTTCCTCGTGTTCATTGGCTCTGGTATCGGCGGCGTTCTGCGCCACGGCATCGGGCTTCTATCACTGCGGTTGCTCGGTCCAAACTTTCCTATGGAACGCTTGCGATCAACATCGTCGGATCGGCCTTGACGGGCCTCGTCGTCGGACTGTTCGCATTGTTCGATACTGGCGACAGGACGCCCGGTTGTTCCTGACAACAGGCATCATTGGCGGCTTTACGACGTTCTCGACGTCCTCTCTTGATGCTGTGACGCTATGGGAGCGCGATCAACCGCTCGCCGCAATCGGATACACATTGGCAAGCGTCGTCTCGTTAGCCGCTTTGCTGCTGACATTCTTGCTTGTTCGTCGCTGGCTATGAATGTCGGCACGGTTTGACTCCGGCTGCAAGGCGAAGGGCGGCTTTGGATAAGCGCTGGAATGTCGAGGAATGGCGCAGTCGAGGCGGCACGCGCATCAACCGCTCATTATGCCGAGGAGAGCGTCCAAGGACAGGATCGGGTGTGGTTTGCCGACGTTTGCTGTGTCTCGCTCCCCTCGGGTTTACAACTTACGGCCGAGCATAGTGGCTTCGCGGAAATTCTGACGGTCAAGGGCAAGGGCCAAAAAACGACGCACGATGTCGACTAACGGGGTAGGCGCCGACGGACGTTCATCGGGGTCGAATGCTAGTCCGATGACGGCAGACTGGCCCTCTGCCGTTGCAACAGGCCAGAAGTCAAAGCGCGAGGCCAACGCGGGGTGGACTCCGGCGGGCGAGAAAAGTCCCGTGGCCAACGACGATCGCGCTGCCTCGATTTCTGCCTCCTGGGGCTCTATGTCGCCGACTCTCTCGACGGAAACCACTTTGCCCTCCATAACGAGAATGACGACGACCGGGACCTGGAAGAGCGCCGCAAAAGCTTGGGCAGTGATTGAGACGATCGCCTTCGTGTTGTCGGCCGCCACGACGTCGCGGCTGTAGCCTTGCAGTACTGTCGCCTGCCTTCTCAGGAGCGCCGCATCAGTTGCCCTGCGCCGGGAGGTAAAGGCAACGGCACTCACGATAAGTCCGACGACAAAAAGCAGTCCGATCGCCCAGACGTTGGCCGGGTCGTCGACGATCAGCGTATAGCGAGGCTCGGTCAGGAAGAAATTGTAGGCGAGAGCACCAAGTATCGCCGAAAAGAGGGAGGAGGCCCAAGCCTAAGCCAACGGCCGCGATGATCACCGGCACCACAAATACGAGGGAGATGTTCGGGATCGTCACTTGGCTGTCGACACCGACAGCCACGACCGTCGCGAAGGCGGGCATTCCAAACGACGCAAGGTAGCGCACTGCAGCTGGAGCCTCCGATGAAGCCGAGCCCAAAAGCGGATCGGCATTCGGCAACAGTGTGGTGTCGCGTCGCAGCTTCGATATAACATCGGCCATTGGTTCAACTCCCAGCCTATTACATGCCTTCCTACGCGACAACTTGCTGGCGTAAGAGCCTACCAGCCTCCCTGCCTGCTGCGGGCCGCCGCATGACGCATACGTGGGTCAACACCCATAAAAGCTCCATTCGTGCGGGAGCCGCAAGAAATAAAAATGCCATAACCCTGTACGTCAACGACGGCGCTGGCGACGGAATATCGTCTTGCGGAGCGAGGAAGTGGAATGGCAGCCTGAAGGGCGAGTTGACCCCGTGTCTGCGTAGGCCCTCATGCACATGCGTGTCCGTCTTCCAAGGATTCCGAGCCGGCTGGCAAGTCCCGATCGCTATCGCAGCGGAAGTCGCGTGTGATCGGTTCCTGACGCGCAGGGAAGCCTTGCCCCATGGTAAGAACAAACTCGCATTGCGCGCCCAGCACGCCTTGCGGCAATCGGAACCGGCAACCGCTTTCGTAGCGCGCCCGGCTGGGAAGTGCCGAATAGATCGGCTCGACGTAGCCTAACGAATGACGGATCGCATCGTTGGTGGCGACCCGGCGCAAACCCGTCCAGGTTGCTGTCAAAGGCCTCAAGTGCTTCGACCTCTATTTCTCTCGCTGTCGATAGCGAATGAATTCCGTCGAGCGTCAGGTCGGATACGATGCCTGCCGCTCGATTTGCGCAAGCGGGCGTCCAACTTTCTCCACCAATTCCAATTGCATCGCACAACCTCTTTGTCCGCGCACAAGCAGGGCCCCGGCATGGAATGTATTATCGCGCTCGCGACCTGGAGGAGAGCCGGCGAGCCTACGCCCTGCCGCCCCAGGTTGAGGCGAGGGCTCGGATGGCAGCCCTATCCGGTCGAATTAGGCATGTTGCTGCGGCTCGGCAGCGTCATCCTGGTGGCCGCAGCCGTCGTGGCTTGCATCATATCGGCGACCGGCTAAGTCCATGCGTGGTATCGATTGAACGGGCGCGCAAAGCGTTCCGTTGAGGTCCCATGACGGATGCTGGGTGAGAATAGCGAAATCTTTATAGGATTCTTATTTCTTTCCTCTCCGCTCCGTCTCGAATCTTTATGGCACTTTGATCCATATTCGGCCGGGAACACAAACTTCGGTTGCCGCTATCGTGGTGGCGAGTGTTTCTACCCGATTTCCGACCCTGCCGGCTGCAGGCGAGGGGGTAAAGCGCAAATAAAACGAAAATAAGGACATGCACGATGGACATCATCGTTATCGGGATAGGGGTTTTGTTTTTCGCCCTGTCCTTCGCCTACATCAAAGCCTGTGACAGGCTTTAGGCGGAAGGATCGCAACATGCTTGTCGACTATATCCTTGGTGGCGGTGTGACCTTGTTCCTTCTCGCCTACCTGACATACGCCCTCGTTCGCCCGGAACGCTTCTGACCGCAACTGGCGCAAGGTACGGAAAGCCATACCCATGACTATCAATGGATGGATACAAATCCTCGTCTATTGCGGGATCGTCGTTTTGCTGGCGAAGCCGCTCGGCGGCTACATGCATCGCGTTTTCAGCGGCGAGCGCACATTCCTGTCGCCAATTCTGG
>NZ_JAMYQT010000064.1:0-26426 GCF_040320985.1 Mesorhizobium sp. M0571 | reverse complement strand
CGCCTCTTGCACCTCATATCCGCCGTACAAGTGCCTCGACCGCCGATCGGATCGGCGGGCTGCAGCTTATGTCAAAGGCCATTGTCAGCAATCATGAGAGTGGTTAAGATCTAACGATTGGTACCCGATCGTAAGCGCGGCCACATCGCGAGCGCCTCCGTCTTCCTATCGGAAGAAATGTCTGACGCCATCTTGCCGCAAATGTTATCTCTAGCGATCCGTCCTCGATCGAAGAAGGATCGCATCAATGGACGATTGGAGAATCGGGAATATCTGGGTAACCAGAATTCTGGAGATGTGCGACCCTCTGGGGACGCCGTCGGAATGGTTCCCCGACTGCACCGACGAAGCACTCGAACCGCATCTTCATTGGCTCACGCCCCGATTGATATCGCCGGCAACCGGCCGGCTTATTCTTCCCATCCAGAGTTTTCTGGTTCGTACCGGCCACCACACCATTCTGGTCGACAGTTGCGTCGGCAACGACAAGACGTGCGCATACTTCCCGCATTGGCATCGCCGCAATGACGGCACCTTTTTGGCGCGCCTGGCGAATGCAGGTGTTGCTCCCGAGCAGATCGACTATGTGCTGTGCACCCATCTTCATATCGACCATTGCGGCTGGAACACACGATTGGTGGACGGGCGTTGGATACCGACATTCCCGAACGCCCGCTACATCATGGCGCGGCGCGAGTTCGAGGCCGCACAGGCCGCCTCCGGCGATGCCGACGAACGGACCTATGAGGACAATGTGCTGCCAATCGTCGAGGCTGGTCGGGCTGTGCTTGTCGATATGGATTATGAACTCGATGGCGAAGTGTGGCTGGAGCCGACGCCGGGCCACACCCCGGGGCACGTAGCCATCGGCCTGAGATCTCGAGGCGTAGGGGCAGTGTTTTCCGGCGATCTCATGCATTGGCCGATGCAATGCATATACCCCGACTGGAGCTTTCGGTACGACACGGACCCTGACCAGGCACGTCGGACGCGGTGGGCATTCCTGGAGGCTTGCTCGGACAATGGACGTATCGTCATGACATCGCATTTTCCCTTGCCGTCGGTGGGAACTATCTCGCGACGCCAGTCATCATTCTGGTTCGAGGATCATCAGCCGCCGTAATCGCCGAGGACGCCGACCACGCGAACCCGAACGGCGGGGGCGATCGCGCTCGGCATGTCCGGCGCGCGGATCGCCGGGAGGGCCGCGCTGGAGGCTTAGCAAATGCACGGCTGGCTCGCGCTCGCCACGATGTGCATCGGCGTCGGACAGGGCGTGACATAAGAGTGGGGTGGGATTCCTTTTCACGAGTGCGCATGCGAGTCTGTTGCATGCGCGCAGGAATATCGTTCACCGTTTCGCCAACCGATCGCCAGCGACTGACGGCGCTCATCCGGGATCGCAATGCGCCGCAGAAGCATGTCTGGCGCGCCGCCGGTCTCCCGGAGCGCGCTCCGGAAGACCAGCGGCAGCGCTATACTGGGGAAGATTCAAACGGCACTTCTGGGGAGTATTGAGCCGGCATCGACAATGTGCAGTGCGGCCACCCGTTCGGCATGCCCGTCGGCCAACATCAGGCAGGCTTCGACCAGCAGGCCGTGGCGGTTCTCCATCAGCCCATGCCCCATGAAGCACAGCTTGGCCTCTTTGCCCCGCCCTTTGCGGTAGAGCCTGGCGTCGGGATCGGTGGTCGAGGTATGCGTCTCGTTCGACCGTTTCTGGCCGTGGAAGTCCGCTTCCGTGTTACGCCCGCCGTCCTGAGCCGGCGGCTCGCCTGAGCTATCTTCGCCCGAGCCGCCCTTCGGCTTGACGCTCTTCATCGACGCCCAGGCCTCGATCAGCGTCCCGTCGACCGAGAAGTGATCCGTAGACAGAAGCTTCTTCACCTTGGGTTGCGCCAGCACGGTCGCAGGAACTTCGCCGCGATGTCGCCCTCCAGCAGCCGATCGCGGTTCTTCAAGAAAACCGAATGGTCCCAGGCCGCATCGTCCACGCCGATTCCGACAAACCAGCGGAACAGAAGGTCGTATTCCAGCCGTTCCATCAAAAGCCGTTCCGAGCGGATCGAATAGAACGCCTGCAACAGCATCGCCCTGAGCAGCTTCTCCGGTGGGATCGACGGCCGCCCGAGCGGCCAGTACAGCGCCGCGAACTCCCGCCCCAGCGCCGAAAGTGCCTCGTTCACAATCGCCCGAATACGGCGCAGCGGATGATCGCGCCGCACCCGTGCCTCAAGGTCCACGTAGCTTATATGAGGAGTGTCAAGGCCTTTAGGGCTCCGCTTTTTTAGGTCCGTTGGTTTTGCGTATCCATGGTCTGAGCCCGATTGCATGACGCGGCTCGTTTCCCGAGCCAGATCCAACTTATATACGGTCGCTGTTCGAAACAGCGGCATCAACATCCCGCTTGCGGCGGACAGGGGCTCAGGAAGACGAGACCATTCTGAGACAACGGCGATTGAAGCCACGCTACGTGCCGGTTCGTCCACCTCGGATCCGCCAGGACTGATCAGATCCTGGAAGATGGCAGAATTCGATGGGTGTAGCGCATCAGGCGACCGTCATGATCGCTTCCCTCGATGACAACGCCGGCGTTAATGTATTTCCACAGCGCCACGAGCAGCTTGCGGGCCAGCGCCACGATCATTGTCTTCTTCAGCCGGCCGTTGTTCTGCTTCACCCGCTCCTTGAATCATAAGGTGAGCGCTGACTGCGGTTGATGGCGCACCCATAGCCAGGCCATCTGGACCAGCGTCGTTCGCAGAGTCGGATTGCCAGATTTCGACACTCCCTGCTCGTGATCTATCGCCCCACTCTTCCAGGGCGTCGCCGCCAGGCCGGCATAGGCGGCAACCTGACGTCGGTTGTCAAAATGACGCGACAGCCCCTCCGACCAGAGGACAATGGCGAACTCCGGCCCGATGCCTTTCAGGTTGAGCAGCATCGCCGGTGCTGGCGAGACGGCCTGCGCAGCAGCGAGCATGGCATCGCGTTCGGCCTCGACCGCCTTGATCTGTTCCAGTAGCAGTTCCAGTCGATCGAGTTCCCGGCCGATCTGCGCCTTCAAATGTGCGGGCAAGGGCCGGCCGTCGCCGGTCTGAAGCGCCGCCAGTTGCTTGCGCCGATCGCGGCGCAACGGCTCGTAGCCGGATACGCCCTGGCTGAACAGCAGGCCCTTGATGCGGTTGACGTGGCGCACGCGCTCGTTCGTCAATGCCTTGCGCTCACGCGAGATGCGGCGGCGGTCCTCTTCCTCGGGCATCGGCACCCGTAGCATCGCGCACACCCGCGGTTCACCCCGCTTATAGGCCAGCAATGCCCGAACCAGCGCCTCGCCGTCGATCTTGTCGGTCTTTGCCCGGCGCCGCCGGCGCGCGGTCGCAATCGACGCCGGATCGACGACGTGGCTTTCGATCCCCTCGGCCTGTAGCACGCGGTGGATCCAGAAGCCGTCGAGCCCGGCCTCCTGGATCACGATGATCGGAAAGTGCCGCCCGGTCCGCGCTTGCGCCTTCCTGTTGAGCTCGGCAAATCGCGCCAGCATGCCGGCGACATCGCCGGCCGCCACCGAATGTTTCGACATCTTCTCGCCGCCACCCGGCGACAGCGAGGTGATCAACCATTTCGAGCGACTCAATTCCAACGAGACGAAAATTGCGCCAAGATCGGTGCGGATAGCGGTCGGCGCTTTGGGTTGGTGAGCTGCTACGGGCATGCTTGCCTCCAGGGTAAGGTGTTGATTACGCGACCTCACCTTGCCACAGCGCAGGTCGCTAGCCACCCTCCTCATAGGATCTGAACAGTTCGCCATCGATCGTCGCCGCCACGCATGCATCGCTCTCCGAATCCCTTCGGAGCCAATGAATCACGATCACACGGCGACCGCGAGCGACTTCTTCAACAGCCTGCTAGGGCTACGTTTCAGCCATTTCAAGAAGCCGCTTAAGCGATAATACTTCCCTTGAGTGCGGCTGCGCGTCTTGCCGCTGTTCAGATTTTGAGAAAGGCTCACCCTGGATTCACGGCGAACGTCCTGAGCGAGCAAGTGCGACCGGGAAATCCGAAATCCCGCGCTCCCATACCGAGGCGCTGCCAAGGCCGCCATGGAAGTCGCGATGAAATTCTCGGACGACCTGATGCGCGATTCCTCCGTCGCTCAGAAGTACGCGAAGCTTGGCAGCGGGGAAGCCGGTTTTCCGAAACAGGCTAACGAACGGCGTTCAGTTCAAGTCGCTGTGCGAAGCGCTGGTTCGCGGGCCTGTCAGGAAGAAACAGCACATCGGCAGATTTGGTGCCGGTTGTTCTGGCCTCAATCTCGGATTGGCTTGCCTTTTGGTGCCCGGTCCGGGTCAGCCAGTATGCCTCGTATCCGTTATCCGACAAGAGGCGCAGGACTGCCAAAACCGACGCCCCGAACTTGTTCAATCCTTGGTCGGAAAGTTCGACAAACAGGGCCGGCCGGGCGAACCTCAGGATCTCGATCATGCCCTGAAGCGTCAGCAGTTCGGCGCCTTGCACATCGATTTTCACGAGCGCCGGGCGCCGGGGTCCCTTTTCCGCGAGCAGTCCGTCGAGCGTCACGGCGGTGACCGGCACGCCGGTGCCGTTCCGGGAAAGCTTGTGGTCGGCGGGGTAAAGCGGATTGATTTCGAGAAAGGTCGTGCCGGGCTCGGCGGCGGCGACCACCCTCAGCGCCTCGACGCGGCCAAGGAGACCCGCGCGCTCGAGCGCGCAAATCAGGCCGCTGTAATTCTGATCCTCCGGCTCGAGGGCGATCACCTTTCCGCCATCGCCTACCCATTCAGCAAAGCGGAGCGAGAAGAAGCCGACATTGGCGCCGACGTCGATGACCAGTGATCCGTGTGGCACGAATTCCCTCAGCTGATCGATTGGGCCTGCTTCAAAATACCCTTTGTAGAGGGGATAAAGCGCAAGATAGGCGCGGTGGAAAAGCGGAAGACGCTGCAGGCCGAGCTTGGCGGTCAGCACGTATAGCCTGATAGCCGAATCTCTTAGGAAAACTTTGAGCATTCAGGAACCATCCAATGACACCGATGCAGGATTTGTTCACAGTGACTGTCGAGGCGCCCCGCCCGGAGGGCCGCAGCGCAACGATCTTCGTTCGGCTATGCAGACTTTATCACTCGATCAAGAACCTGATCGCGGGAATAAAGAGGTACCTCCCGAGGATCGGCATCGACACACCGCCCCAAGACCACCTGGCTGGATAATGCCGCCACCGCCACGAGCCGGAGGTTTCCAATTACGAACATCAGGAGCACTTCACATCACCGGCTGGCGTGGCTCAGCTCGGAAAACCATTGTTGGTCCCGGCGAACAGCTTCGCTGAGTACGCTCCCGAGCCCAGCCCGGTGACCCAAAAAAGCGTGGTCTGGTTCGCCCTGAGGCATGTGGACGACATTCAACGGCGACCGACGGACGAAGTCCAAACCCTTGCCGGACCGCACTACGTTTATGGCTTCCTCACGACAGCGCCGAACGAACCGATCCATCCCAGGATCATGCGGTGATCACACCACGAATGAGGAGCACGAGGTTTGGATGTGCGTGCCACATGGGATCAGGCGAAGGCGTGGCTGCGGCCGTATGATGCGCTGAAGATTGTAATGCGCGGCGAGGACAAAGAGGGTCAGGCAGCAGCCTTAAACCGACTGAGACCTCAAACCTGGTGCCCCATTGTCGCATCGAGGCCCACCTGCCGCGCCGCAATAGAGTCGGGGTAACCAGTCCTCGTCGTTTCACTATAAGATTGGCTGTGCCATCGGTAAGCGGCGGCGACCATTGCAATCGCATCTTGGTCAAGCCCCTCGTTACGAGGAGGGCAATATGAAAAGTGTATCGAAGTACATTTGTTTCACAGCGCTCATGATCGTCACGTGCTGCACGAGTGGTGGAGGTGGTGGATCGTCGCTGCTACCGCCGGCTGGGTACACTACCAGTCAGCTGATATTCGAGGACACCTTCACCGGGCACTCGCTCGACTCCACGAAGTGGATAGCGGCGATCGCGGACCAGAACGGTATCTGGCAGCAGAGCGTGCCGTCGCCGTACTCCGCGATGAACGCTGGCGGATTCAACGCCGAGTACTTCGACCCGGCTCAGATCAGCACTGGCCCATCAGGCTTGAAGATCGTTGCGACGAGAAGCAACCGGTTCGCCGGGTACACGTGGAAGTCGGGCGCCATCTGCACGCACGGCAAGTTCACGTTTGCCGGTGGCTACGCCCAGATACGCATGAAGCAGCCGGACGTCAGCACTGGCGGATGGCCAGGCTTCTGGCATCTCGAGGGCGGGGCCGAGATCGACACGCAGGAGGGCGGGTTCCTCAACGGCTCCGTGTCAGGCAACGGAGTGCTGGCAAACGCTTTGTTGGCTGCCACCAACGAACAGCGGTTCTTCGATGCTGGTGTGGATCTTTCGGCCGACTACCACGTTTGGGGCATGGAGTACGTACCGGGCGTGTCAATCAAGTTCTATTTCGATGGTGGGCTCAAGCGAACCGTCACTACGAACGTGCCGACCGGTGCCATGACCCTGCTCATTAATCTGAGTATCGCCAACAGCAGCGCGTCTGACTGGCACACGGCCTACGACAGTTCGACCCCGACAACGCTCGAACTGGAGGTGACCGACGTTCAGGTCTACCAGCTGAGCATGACCGACAGCATCGAGGGGTGACCGATTCGATCACCTGCGATCGATCATGGCAGCGGTTCGATCGGCACGGGTTCGTCGACCCGCACCGCCTGCGCGCGGTTATTCACGCGGAGGCAAATGAGATTGATGCGGCGCGCGCCCGACGCCTTCAGCTGAAGCGCCTCGCAAGTTGGCGGTGAGCTTGTGCGATGGTGTCCGCCGCGCCGATCGGTTCCGCGAAGGCGACGGACTTGGATCAGTTCCTGCGGGGCGGATCGACTCAATTGGATTGCCGACATGGCCGGTCGCGAGGCCAACGAGCCAACCGGCTCACTGGACAGTGGTACCAGCGACGAGATCCTATCACTGTTCGGGGGCTTCATCGCGACGGTGACACCATCATCCGGTTCCGCATGCCACCGAATTCGCCGATCGCGCGGGCCGACAGATCACGCAGCACGATGGTCGGATCCTCGGCGACGATGTGGCATCAGGCAAAAATTCGCTTCTGAACGCCATGAGCTTGCTCCCACGTCTTCTGGAGAGCCTGCGAACGCCACGCACGCGCTTCGCGGGATCAAAGTGCGGAGCGCCTTGACCGTTCTTGGGATCGCCGTTGGCGTCGCCGCACAGGCGAGCGCGGTGCAATTCAGTGCGGATCAGCAAAATGGGGCTACCCCTGAGGAACGATCGCGGATCGGAGAAAACCATGCGATGAATTCAGAGATGACGCATGAGACGCATGACCTTAACGACGAGCGCAGGGCTTAACGCCCAGCCCGGTCGAACTCCCGGCTCTCCAGCGGTCAAGGCTTGTAAATGGAAGTTGTCATTGCACAATCCGAAAGACTTAAGGCGCAAAAGCTTGCGCCCACGAAGAAAAGGCAAATCCGGTTGGGTGAACCGCACGCTATTCTTGTATCGGGAGCTGCGGGCTTCGTAGGAAGCAAGCTCGCAAGGCTCTTTGTTGATCGTGGATATCCGGTCTTCGGCTTTGATGACCTGTCACGAGGTTCTCGGCAAAACCTAAGTGGCCTCCTCACGCATGAGAGGTTCATCTTTGAGAAGGTGGATCTCTCAGACGCCGGTGCAGTGAGAAGCCGTTTTATGGATTGTCACAGTCGCATTCCGATTTCCGAAGTTTGGCACATGGCTGCCAATTCGGACATTGCTGCGGGAATCGCCGATGCCTCTGTTGATCTACGCGATACCTTTCTGTCGACGTTCAACGTGTTGAACGCAATGAAGGAGGCGGGGGTTCCGTTCCTTGCTTTCGCTTCCAGTTCAGCAGTATACGGCGATTTGGGGGAGGCTCCGATTAGAGAGGATGTCGGGCCGCTGCTGCCCGTTTCCAATTACGGTGCTATGAAGCTCGCATCGGAGGCGCTAATCAGCGCTGCCGTCGAGAACTGGCTAGCTCGGGCTTTGCTCTTTCGCTTTCCGAACGTGATCGGCGTTCCAGCAACACACGGTGTCATTCTAGATTTCGTGAGAAAGCTAAGGATCACGCCAAACAAGCTGAATGTTTTGGGATCGGGACGACAGCAGAAAGCGTATCTTCACGTCAATGATCTGATTGATGCAATTGTATACTTGCGTGCGAACGCATCCGAGCGGCTTGGCTATTACAATATCGGCCCCGGGGACAACGGGGTAACCGTTAGCTTCATAGCGGAGACGACTGTCGGGGCTGTCGCACCGGGCGCAGGGATCGAATATGGAGTTGAAGACCGCGGTTGGACGGGTGATGTTCCCCGATTTTCCTATGACATAGCTAAAATCAGTGCACTCGGTTGGCGGCCCCAGCTTGGTTCGGCTGATGCTGTTCGAAAAGCCGTCGGAGAAATCGTGCGACAGGAAGGACACCTGTGATGCAGGCGGTTGTACTTGCGGGCGGTCGAGGGACGCGGCTCAGGAGCCGGACAAATGACTTGCCTAAGTCGCTGGTCAAGGTTGGTGGCAGGCCACTTCTTGAGCATCAAATCGTCCTCGCCAAGCGACACGGTATCGAGAGGATCTTGATTCTGGTGAACCACGCTGCCGAGCGAATCGTGGAGTTTTGCAATCAGCGCGAGAATTGGGGGATTGACGTTCTTTGCGTAAATGACGGTGCGCCTCGCGGGACTGCTGGAGCAGTTCTGTCCGTTTTGGATCTGCTCGAAGACGACTTCCTGACGATCTATGGCGACACGATGCTCGACATCGATCTCACCCGCTTTAAGTGCTTCCATGAAAATAACAAGGCAGCAGCCGCAACAGTTTTCACCCATCCGAATGATCACCCGCATGATTCCGATCTGATAGAAACGTCAGAAGACGGTATGGTTACCGCGTTCTATCCATGTCCACACGATCCCGGTTGCTATTATCCCAACAAAGTCAGCGCGGCTCTTTACTATATTAGAAGGCAAGCTTTATTCCGGTGGCGCGCCACAGTAACCCCGCTCGACTTTGGCAAGGACCTTTTTCCTGAAATGCTTCGGGCCGGTATGAAAATTAGAAGCTACAACAGCCCTGAGTACATAAAAGACGCTGGGACCCCGGCGCGACTTGACAAGGTTTGCGCCGACTTTGAATCGGGCTGCGTAGCTCGAGCCTCACTCACTTCTCCGCAGAAAGCAGTATTTTTGGACAGGGACGGGTGCATCAATGTTGACCATGGACACATCGATCGTCCCGAACGCTTCGAACTGATTGAGGGAGCCGCGGCCGCGATCGCTTGTTTCAACCGAGCCGAATACCGGACAATTGTCGTCACTAACCAACCCGTTTTGGCCAGAGGCAATTGCTCTGCACGAGACTTGCGGATGATCCATAACAAGATGGAGACTGAGCTTGGCCGCCGTGGAGCTTTTGTTGACGCCATCTATTTCTGCCCGCACCATCCAGATCGCGGCTTTATTGGTGAGGTGGAAGAGCTGAAGATCCGCTGTGAATGCCGCAAGCCTTCTACTGGGTTGATTAATGAGGCGGTCGAGGCATTCAATATCGATCGCAGCCAATCCTGGGTCATCGGCGATTCGTCTACGGATGTCGCTCTCGCAAAGCGGTCTGGCATCAGATCGATCCTAGTCGAGACGGGCGCGGGCGGGTTGGATAGCAAGTATCATGTCACGCCTGATTATACCGTCTCAGACTTGTTGGAGGCAGCTAAGTTCATTCTCGCCGTTCATCCACCCTTGATAAATTCAGCATCTGATCTGATCTCGCATGTGAAGCCAGGTGATGTTTGTTTCGTAGGGGGCCTCTCCCGGAGCGGAAAGAGTTTTCTTTCCAGCGCTATCGCGGAGGTCCTTCGCGGGCGCGGCTTTGAGACGGAAATCGTTGCTCTTGATCGCTGGATACGGTCCGTCGCGGATCGCGAACCAGCCGTGATGGGTCGCTCCAATGTGGACGAGATCAGGCAGGTTCTAAGCCGCTTAGTGGGCGTTCGCTCTCGCGAGACGCACGAACTGCCCTTTTACGAAAAGCTCAGCCGCATATCGCATCCAAGATCGGAAAGCATAACCGTTTCTCCGAAAACCATCCTGGTCGTGGAAGGAACCGTCGCTCTTTGGCTATCCGATGTGGTTTTGGGCGGTCGTGCACACACATTTTTCGTTGATATTGATGAGGAGGTGCGGATGTCCAGAGTAGCTCGAGAATACTTGCGGCGAGGTATGGATTGGGGGACTGCAGCGAGTATTCACAGTTCGCGCCAAGAGGACGAGACACCGATCGTGTTGGCATCGCGGGCGCATGCTAAACATTGCGTCCAATTGCGGGCGATTGAGCTGACAGAGGCAGTTCAATGATCATTAGTCAGACGCCGTTTCGAGTCAGCTTTGTGGGAGGTGGTAGCGATCTTCCTGCCTTCTATCGGCAGGAAAGTGGCGCCGTCCTAAGCGTTGCTATCGACAAGTACGTCTACGTGAATGTGAACCGCAAGTTCGATAGTGGCACTCGAATCGCGTATTCGAAAACGGAAGAAGTAGACAGTGTTGAGCACATCCAGCATCCGATTGTAAGGGCGACGATGGGATATCTTGGGATCCCTGGAGGAGTTGAGATAACAACTATTGCCGATATTCCTTCGAAGGGAACAGGACTTGGATCCTCAAGCACTTTTACCGTTGGCCTTCTGCATGCACTAAATGCGTTTCGTGGCCAGTATATCTCCAAGGCAAGGCTCGGCGCTGATAGTTGTCGCATTGAGATCGAACTTTGTGGCGCTCCCATTGGAAAGCAAGATCAATACGCCGCCGCTTTCGGGGGGTTGAATCTTATCGAGTTTCACCCTGATGAAAGCGTCTCGGTGTCACCGCTCATATGCCCAGCTGATTTTATCGCTTCAATTGAGAAACAAGTTCTCATGTTTTACACCGGCATTACGCGTAGTGCTTCAGACATTCTCGTCCGACAGTCAGAGGAGATCGCAAGAGCACCGGACAAGCGGAAAGCGCTCAGGCGAATGGTCGAGCTCACCTATCACCTTCGTGATGAACTGCATCGATGCAACCTCGACGCCTTCGGCGAAATCCTCCATGAGAACTGGCTCTTAAAAAAGAGCCTCTCTGAAGAAATCACGAACGATGTAATCGATGGCTGGTACCGAACTGCGTTGCGAGCAGGTGCCACGGGCGGCAAGTTACTTGGAGCAGGTGCAGGAGGTTTTCTCATGTTCTTCGCGCCTCTCGATCGCCACGACGCAATCAAAGTAGCCCTTGGGGAGCTAAAGCATATCCCTGCGAAGTTCGACTTCGTCGGGAGTCGCATCGTTCATTATCAACCGACATCGGAGGCCACCCAATGAATGACTTCAGCGGCAGCGCTCAAGTATATTTCGAGAAGCTAGAGACCGTTCTGGCTTCATTAGATCACCAAAGCTTTGATAACGCAGTAGCCTTGGTCGCGCAGGCACAGGAAGACGGCAAGCAAATAATCACTCTTGGAAATGGTGGCAGCTCACTTACGGCGCTACACTTTATCACGGACTGGAACAAGAGCATCTATCTCTCTACGAAGCGCCCGTTTCGTGGTCGGACTCTGATCGACAATGTGGGCCTTACATTTGCGTACGCGAACGATGTTTCTTTCGAGGATGTATTCGTCGAGCAGCTGAAGAACATCCTGAACGACGGCGACTTGGTCATTGCCATTTCGGGCAGCGGGAACTCGGAAAACGTTTTGCGCGCTGTTCGATACGCTAATGATCATGGCGCAGTCACGTTGGGTCTTTGTGGATATAGTGGAGGAGCGCTCAAGCAGATCGTTCAACACGTGGTTTGGGCGAATGTGAATGACATGCAACTAGCGGAAGATATACATTCTATGTTCGGGCATGTCGTTATGCAGCGCCTTTGTTTTGGAAGTACACAAAAGTGGAGCGATTGGCGACAACGGCTCAGCGCTGCTGGAGGCCTCAATCCAAATCGAGCTGGCGCCGAGACGGCTTGGCAACCCTGATCGAGAACAAGCCATGCCGCAGTTGGACGAACGCGGCCAATTTATAGGCGGGGTCAACCTTGCCTGTACAGACGACGATGCGGCGAGAGAGCAGACCAGGCGGTTCGCAGACGGCCGCAAGGTGGAGCTTTGGCGCATGGTTGCGCAGTTCAAATTTGACAATCCGCGGGAGCGTCCCGCGGCTACGAAGCGCCCTCGCGCCCGAGGGCGACGTTTCAGCCATTTCAAAGAGCCACTTAAGCAACCATTCTTCCCTTGGGTCTTGGCGCTGTTCAGATCTTGAAAAATTCGATCCTGATGCAGGCGTGCTGGCGTGGCGATCAAACGGCCTGTCCGGTGCTGTAGGGCTGCGCTCGATAACGGTACCAGCCTTCCACCTTCGATCCGCGCAAACGGCACGGTCGAACATCCGGGCTTGCAGTTCCAGCCACAGGCACGTCAGCTAGTCCGCCACGCAGCAACGGCAGATATTCCGGCTGCCCCTCTCGATCACCTCATGGACACGGGCGGTGCGCTCGAGCCACGGCGCCCAAACCAGCGCGACATTTCAGCCGACGGACACGGTTTTCGTAGGGCGTCCGGAAGGCTGTTTCGGTGCGGCCGTTCGACACACAACCTACATTAGAAGGTGTTAATAAGTTATCGCCCAGCCTCATTCTCGCCGCAAATGGCAGGTTGGGTTACGTACATCGTCCTCGAATGATCAATTCACACAGGTACAAAGCCGTGTGTGAATAGGTTAGGAAACGGAAGTATCTGCGTTTTACTTAGCAACGCGGGTCGAAATTAAAACAAAAAACCGCAATGAGCTAATGGTCTACGGTGCTTATACTATACGACAGGCTCGGCGCTACGTCCGCCGGAAGAGTTGCTCTCAGTTCAATCCGGCAGCGGCTGGAACCGTTGAACACCTTGTGGGGCGTCGGCAGCGACACCGTATATGGTTTCAAGGAGGAGGACCTGATGAGCATTCCCATTGACAAAACTCACCTTCGAGGGCGGGCTCAACGTTAAGCTCGCTCGACAATATGTCTGGGGCGAGGACTTCCAAATCTCCGCTACTTTGAAATCCGTTCGCGGTGCCTAGCTGCGAGCATGCTCATGTCGCGCGCCTCGGCGATGCGCGGCAGTAGAAATCCCTGTTTTCAACCTCAAAGAGGATCACGAATGGCACTTTCCACACCTTCAGGCTTTACCTCTAGCGACCTGGTCTACGAGGAGAACTTCTCCGGTACGGCGCTCGACAGCAATTGGCATACCTACATCACCAGCAATGCCGCCAACGGCTGGCCATGGAATACCAATGGGTCGGGAGGAAGTACACCGGGCGGCCCATATAATGCCGACTACGATATGCCGAGCCAAGTGTCCGTGAGCAACGGGGCCTTGGATCTCACGGCGATCCAACAGCCCATCAGCGGCATGAATCAGGGGACGGCACAAACATTCCCGATCACGTCCGGCGCTGTCAGTAGCTACGGCAACTTCGAATTCAACGGCGGTTACCTTCAGATCAGCATGCAGGCGCCGAGTGGCGACGGCGCATGGCCAGGCCTCTGGATGATGCCCGGCCAAGGCGCGGGCAGCAGCGGCGATAATTTCGAGATCGATATACAGGAGGGTGGATTTACCGGTTCGGGGCCCACAGACCAGAATTTCGCCTGGCACCTCCACGGGCCGTCAGGGGCGACCGGTGGCGTCGTCGACAGCGGCGTCGACCTCACGGCGGGCTTCCACACGTACGGCATCAACTGGGTGCCGGGTGAATCGATCACCTGGTATCTGGACGGGAAGCAGATGGCGCAAGTGACCAGCGCACAGGCCGTGATCCCGGATGAACCGATGGAATTGATGATGAACAATGGGGTCGCGAATTCGAACGCGACCGGATGGCATTCGGCTCTCGACAGCTCGACCCCATCGTCGATGCAGATGCAGATCGACGAGGTGCAGCTCTATCAAAAGACAGGTAGCGGCGACACTGTCACGGGCGCGAACGTCACTCCCCCAACCGCTGATACGACCGGGACCGAGACTGGGTCTATCACTCCTTCCGGCAGCACCAGCGATGGCACCTTGTACGGCACCAGCGGCGCCGATGTATTGCATGGAACCACTGGCCAGACGATGATCGGCTATGGCGGCAACGACACTTACTATGTCGATAATGCCAACGAGAAGGTGGTTGAGGCAGTGGGCGGCGGCAACGACAGTGTGATCGCCTCGGTGAGCTATGCGCTTTCAGCCGGCTCGGAGATCGAGCATCTCGCCACCAACAACCCGTCCGACACGAAGGCGATGACCCTCACCGGCAACGAGTTCGCCCAGACCATCCAGGGCAATGCCGGCAACAATGTCATCAACGGCGGGCTCGGCGCCGACGTCTTGACCGGTTACGGAGGCCACGATGTCTTCTCGTTCAATACTGCTCTTGGAGCCGGCAATGTCGATAAGATCACCGACTTCAAGCGCTCCCAGGACACGTTCCATCTCAGCGATACCGTTTTTGCCGGGCTTCAGCCGGGAGGGCTTCCATCCAAAGCTTTCTTTGTTGGTGCAGCCGCGCATGACAGTTCCGATCATATCATCTACAACAGTGAAACCGGGGCGCTCTCTTTCGACAGTGACGGGGCCGGCGGCGCATCTCAAATACAGTTCGCCACCCTTTCCCCACATCTTTCGCTCGGCGCAGCCTCATTCTATGTGACCTGAAGGAACGCGGGGCTGCCGTGGCCAAACAAGGACTGGATAAACAGCACCTCAAAGCCATGATCCCGAACCGAAGTCAGCATAGCAAAAGGCGGGAGCCCGGTTTTCGGAGAAGATCTGCTCAAGCAAAAGAGATGGGGCTCCATCCCGATGCCATCGGGATGGAACAGGCTCTAGTTGTGAGCTTTCTGCAGGTTGTCCATTCGGATCGAACCGAGGAGACTGGAGTTACCAAGCTTCGGGTCCGAATGAACATCCCAGACTGGCACGCGCAGCATCAACAGCTACTTTCTCTCGCCAATGATGCAATACAAGCAGGAAACACTGCGAGAGCGGTAAGAAGCCGGTTTGCAGCCGACGAAAGTTCGCCCTCCGGTTTCAGCTCGAGAGCGCCGCAATCTTGTCGAAGCGCAGCCGAAGCATGCGATACGTCAAAGGCGGGAAGCGGTCGGCTCGAAGCTGGATGACCAAAGCCGGTTGTGGAACGTCGAACTGCAATGCTCGCGAGACAGGCCTCGCGCTCCACATTGCATCACCATCCGACGAGCACATTGACGTGGAGCAACATCGAACACCCCTGTTCTGCCGCATCACGCAAACCTGGCGCGGACGGCGCCCTCCTCGATCGTGTGGCCCTGGTCGAACTGATCGCAGTCACGACAACCAAACGGGCCTGAAGTTGGGCGCGCGGTCGATTCCGCGGCCGACGAAAACAGGGAACAAGTGAACGATGTCGAGATGGAGGCGCTCGCCATCTAAGGCGACGCATTCATCCGGAATGGAACTACACCATCCGCCCGAGATCAGTGGCAAATCGGAGCAGTTGACGGGTGCTAGCCCGAGCTCCCTCCCCTGCGCAATAAAGACCTATGCTTGCAGGTGACGCCGATTTGGGAAACTATTGACCCGCGAGGCCTCTCACGCGGTTGATGTGGTTCAGGCTGCCGCAAGCTGAATTCGTGGCGATCTCTAAAGCCGACCTCGTTCTGCTGGGAAATACAAGTGCTGACGTCGCGGCGGTCATTCCTGAAGCTCTTTGGCGCCGTGTCCCTTGCGGCATTCGGTCTGGCAAGTTATGCCTTCGCGATTGAGCCTCGGTTTCGACTGCGTGTCACTCACTACAAGCTCCTTCCGCCGCGCTGGCCGACGACTGCCAAGCCCCTGCGCATCGTCGTGGTCGCTGACATCCACGCCTGCGAGCCTTGGATGCCGGTTTCCAGGATCGACGAGATCGTCGGTGTTTCGAATAGCCTGCAGCCCGACATCATCCTTCTCCTTGGCGACTATGTGATGGGCGTGTCGCCGCGCTATGCCACCGGGATCGTGCCCGACACTGTTTGGGGCAATTCACTTTCGAAACTTACCGCGCCACTTGGCTGCCACGCCATTCTCGGCAACCACGACTGGTGGCACGGTGTCGATAGCGTCCGCGCAGCCCTCGTCGACAATGGCATTCCGGTCCTCGAGAACACCGCCACGCTTATCCGTCAGCAGGATGGCCCAGCATTCTGGCTCGCGGGTCTTGGCGACCAGTGGGCCATGCAGTTTTCTCGCGGCGTGTACAAGGGCGTCGACGATCTGCCTGCAACATTGGCCGCAATACCCGACGACGGCAATCCGATATTGCTCCTTGCGCATGAACCGGACATCTTCATTACTGTCCCTGACCGTGTCAGCCTGACGTTATGCGGCCATACACATGGCGGACAGGTGCGCTTGCCATTCATCGGCCCCCCCATCAGCAATTCAGCCTACGGACAGCGCTTCGCCTATGGGCATGTCGTCGAGGGTGGGCGGCACATGATCGTATCGGGGGGTTTGGGCGTATCGTGGCTGCCGGTGCGCTTCGGCGTGTCGCCGGAGATCATAGTCGTCGATATCGGCCCGAAAAACCCTCGTCCTGTCGACGAATGACATCTGCTGTCCCAGACAGACCTGCCGTCCGTGGACCGTTCCGCGTGAGGGTATTGATGGTCGTGTACATGCGGTCGGGGTTTCGCCGTGTTCCCATGCCTCCAAGACGGAAGGCGGCACAGTCCATCATCCTTTCTCCGGACGGGCGGAGTTCGGCGGATAGCTCTCGATTTCCACTAGAAATTGAGAAGCTGAACCAGGCGTCCAAAACACCTTTCTTCGACATTGTCGGGGAAGGGAAACCTGAATGCGGTCAGCGACATCTTGCACCCATCCTCGTCGTTGGCGCCCGAGCAGAACGCATCTTGGAGAATGCAAATGGCCATGCTTGCACGAGACCTCCTTTCGGCCATCGGCGGGCATACTCCTATTGGATGAGGCGGCGCGAACCAGCGTTTTAGGACTACTCCAACTCCTGAAGGGGCCTGCGCCCGGCAGCGTGCTAGGACTGTTGCGCCCAACAGCGGATCAAAACCGTGACCCTGGACATAGTCGGCCAAGCCAGGCCGAACACATTCGTCTTTGAAAACAGTGCCCTCATCAAAGCCACTGGCTTTCGGGAATACGACGCGCGCTGCTGGTTCGGCCATCCAGACCGGGAGAAAAAGCCCGAACTCAACCTGGTGGGCGTGCAGGCGATCGGCATGGCGCTTCGCACCTTGATCGGCCGAATAGGTGTAGTTCCCGACACCATCACTGGTCACTACTTCCGTAGCTGCCATCAAGAGGCGGGTTGCCAAACTCGTCGATGCCATAGCTGGCTTCGACAAGTCGGGGCATTTCTTCTTCAACCCGCCGATCGGGCGCGGCTAGGACGACGGGCTCCTCACGGCGATAGCCGTTCGCGAGATGCTCGACCGCAGCTTGGGCAAGACATTCGCGGACCTTTGCCGCGATCTGCCGCTGACCTTCAGCACCCCGACAATGTCGCCCCACTGCCCGGAAGAGGTAATACGGCGTGGTCGCGATAGTTGCCGAGGAATTCACGCAGGACGGGATCGAGTTCGCCGGCCAGGCGCTGGCCAATCTCGTCACCGTGAATGGGGGCGTGTCCTTGCCCAGACGGCACGTGGGCTCTGGTCTGAGCCTTGTTGAACAAGCCGGAAATTGTTGTCGTCGTGGGAGGCGCAGTCTCGCCGGAGCAACGTCGCGAGATGTTCGGGGCTCTCGATGCCGTGCGGCGCCGCAATCCAGAGGTCGGAGCCTACAACCAGACATTTTGAGAGGGACTGGACCATGTCGGACCGGATCATAAGTTTTGTCATGAGCGGAGGCGTCGGCTCACGGCTATGGCCGCTCTCGCGCGAAGACAATCCCAAGCAATTCCACGACCTTTCGGGCGACGGCTCCATGCTCGCGAAGACTGTCGGACGCCTCAAGGCGCGGCCGGACGGCGAGATGCCGATCTACCTGCTAGCCTCCGAACGGCATGCCGACCGCGTTATCTCGGATATCGGTCCGCTCGGCCTGAACGGTGGCAGCCCGATTTTCGAGCCCGTCGGCCGCAATACCGCCGCTGCGGTGGCCATAGCCACCTTGCACACGATCTCCGAATATGGCGGGGACGCGCTTGTGCTCGTGATCCCCTCCGACCATCAGATATCGACCGAAACGCAATTCTGGGAAACCGTCGAGGCGGGCATGCCTGCCGCCGATTCAGGAAGCATTGTCGTATTCGGCATCAAGCCGACGCATCCCGAAACCGGGTACGGTTACATCGAGGTTGCGGCAACTGGCGACGGAGTGGCCCCCGTTTCCGTTTCGCACTTTGTCGAAAAACCCAATGCCGAGACGGCCCGCAAATATGTGGCTTCGGGAAGATTCTACTGGAACGCCGGCATCTTCCTGTTTCGTGCCGACACGATGCGCAAGGCATTTCTCGACTTCCGGCCGGACATCTGGGACACCGCGGAACAGGCCTATAAAACTGCACGGACCGACGTCTCGGGCATCTACCTGCCCCAGGGCTTCTATTCGGCTGTCCCGTCGACGTCGATCGACTACGCAGTCATGGAGCATGCACGCGGTATTGCGATGGTTACGGCTTCCTTCCGCTGGAACGACCTTGGATCGTGGCAATCGCTGCTGGAAGCCAGCCCGACGGACCGCGACGGCAATGTCGTAATGGGCGACGTTGTCGCCATGGATTGCGGCAACTCCTATCTCCGGAGCCAGGGCAGACTGCTGACAGTCATCGGAATGAAAAATGTGGCGGTGGTGACGACACCGGACGCGGTTTTCGTCGCTCCTGTCAGCCACAGCCAGAATGTCAAGAAAGTCGTCGAACAACTCGAGAAGAGCGGACGACTCGAGACGAAGTTCACGGCGTCGGAAGACCGGGTCATCATCAGCGGGTCATGGCGCAAGCGCGTCGAGCACTGGCTCTTCAACGAAACCCTGCCGCTGTGGTCCACTGCAGGTGTCGACGATGTGTATGGCGGCTTCCACGAGGCTCTCGGTTTCGATGCAAGGCCGCTGGGCAAACCCAAGCGCATGCGCACGATGGCTCGCCAGATTTACGCTTTCGCGGTGGCCAAAGAACGCGGCTGGGTTGGACCGGCCGACAAGCTCATCGACCACGGCATCGAGTTCATCGCCAAACACGGCCGCACCGATCGCGGTGGCTGGGTGCGCACCCTTAGTTCCGACGGCAGCGTGGCTGACCCGACGGAGGACGCCTACGACCATTCCTGCGTGCTCCTGGCGCTTGCCCATGCTCACCGATGCGGCCATCAGGATGCCCTGCAGCTGGCACAAGAGACGTTCCATTTCATCGACACCCATCTCGAGGACGTCAGCCTGAACGGCTTCCTCGAGACCCCCGGCTGGCAGGGGGTGCGGTTCTCGAACCCGCATATGCACATGCTGGAATCCTTCCTTGCCTGGCATGGCGTCACCGGCGACCGTGCATATCTCCGTCGGGCGGCACGCGTCGTCGATCTCTTCCGGTGCCATTTCTTCGACCAGGAGAGCTGGACACTTGGGGAACATTTCGACGTCGATTGGCTACCGTTGCCGGGAGACGAGGGACAGTGGACCGAACCAGGGCACCATTTCGAATGGGCCTCGCTGCTGGTTGATTTCGCGCGGGCAAGCGGGCAGAAAGACTTGGCAGCCTACGCCAGGAAGCTCTATTCGTCGGCGATCGCCAGCGGATTGAACCGGGCCACGGGCCTGGCTTATGCAGCCGTGTCGCGGCAGGGAATTCCCTTCGACCGGCTCTCCCGCAGCTGGCCGCAATGCGAAGCCGTCAAGGCGGCCGTCGCCCTGGACGGCATCGGCGGGCCTGATCTGAAACCCGAGATCGAAGCTCGTGTCGCCCGCCTCTTCAAATGGCATATCGATCCCGCACCGCTTGGCTTGTGGATCGACAGGATTGACGAGCGCGGAAGGTCACTGGCGACGGAGGTGCCCGCGAGCATTTTCTACCACCTCGTGACTGCCTTGATGCAGTATCTGGACAAGACCGCAGGGCAGGTCGAACCTTTCCGGCTGCCAGCTTTGGATACGAGCAAGACCGTTCCGATGCAGGGTTACGGCTGACCCAACTGTCCGCCATAGCTCCGTGTTGGTGAAACGATCAATAACGAAACTAGTACAAGATAGGGAGGAATACCCATGAAAGTGACAATACTGGCAAACTATGCACCCCATGCCTATAAGGGATTGATACAGGGCTCAGACCGGGAAGCTGCAATCAAGGCGCTTTTTGAAAGCGTTGGCGGCAAGGTGTCCGGCATGATGTTTACTCGCGGCGCCTATGATATTGTCATCAATGCTGAGGTTCCGGACCAGGCTGCTGGGATGGGTCTAGCATTGGCGGTGCGGGCAAGCGGCTCGGTAAACGACCTCGTTGTCCTCGAAGAACTCGACATGAAGGCGGTGCTCGCAGTTGCCAAAAAGGCTGCCGGCGTTTACAAGCCCGCCGGCTGATTGGACAACTGGCTGTACATTGAAGGTAGCACGGTTTCGATTGAACGCGCCGTGCTGCCAAGTCTCAAGGACAGACAAGCTGGGTTTTGGTAAGCCGAAGCAGGCGCCGCATTGGTTCTGCTTCGGATACCGCGCGACGGCGAACGCGCCCGGCTCAGGGGGTCAGAAACGGAGGTCATGCCGAGCTGATTTTGGAATGTACACCCTAGAAGCTGCGCCCGACGGATCGGCGAGGTCCGGTTTCCTAGAGGTTTCTTGTCCAAGCGCTTCTTTATCTAATCGGAGCGCGACAAGGCAATCGAGATCACATTGTCAGTATCTGTTTCAGGTAGCTCGAACAGCGTTGGCAAAATTGGCCCCTCGGGCGGCGTTCTCATGATCACCGTCCCTAAGCGAGCTCGGACTTTACGACTTTCCAGGATACTTATGGTCATGACGCAGCGGGTGGAGCTAGCCGTCACTTCCCTACACCCTGTGCGCCGCCACCAATCTGGCGTAGAACGCTCCTGACCGAACCCGGCCCTGCGACGCGAGAATTCCATGCGAATAGTGTTGCCTGTGCTGTTGCTCGGCGCCGCCCTCGCCAGCCTGTCGCCCGCCCGGGCAGCGGCCGGCGATTGCGGCGATGCCGCCGCCCTGGTGCAGCAGGCCTATCCCAAGGCCCGAAAGAGCGCCGACGGCGCCTCGTTCACGCTTGCACCCCATACGAGCATCGCCTCAACGCTCCCGGAGAGCGATGCGCCATTCGGCCTGGCCTGCAAGATCTGGCCGGCTCATGACGACCTGCTTTTGGTCGCGGTACCGCTGATCGACAGCGCTAACAGCGACCACCTGCATGTCGGCGAGATCGAGCTACTGGTCGTCGATAGAAAGAGCCTGCGGGTGCGCCAGCGCCTGCTCCAGCCTGGACTGATGACCGATGATGCCATCGCGATGCGTAAGGTGGAATTCGACACCGGCCGCTATGCACTGGCCCCTGAGGTCACCGCCTTCGGCCTGCGCATCGAAATGGCAAACCATTCGCAGGCTACTCCCTTCACTGAAACCGACCTGCGGCTCTATGCCGTCGCCAACGATGCGCTGCGCTTGGTGCTCGACGGCCTCGTGGTGACCGGCCATGGCGGCGAAGGCGATGCCAGTTGCGCTGGATCGTTTCATTCCAGCCAGGTCAGCCTGGCGATGAGCCCGGCGCGCCACCACGGCTATCATGACATCATTGCGGTCGAGCGGACGGATACCGACAATCCCTCCCCCGACAAAGATGGCGAATGCCAGTCCCATCCCGCCAAGTCTGTGAAGCGGACCTACCGGCTGCGCTATGACGGCAACCGCTATCCGGTTCCGGCAGCACTCAGGGTGATGGGGTTGTGACGCCGCCGCACACGTCCCTGCCTTGGTTCGTCAATGTGATCAATTCCAGTTGAATGGGTATCGACCATTAATTCTCTCGTGGTAGGAGGCGCTCACGGGGGCTCTTCCCAAAGGAGCTGATGATTTGTGGTGGTCAAGATTCAAAAGGGGTTTTGCCGGAACGTGGGACGACAGACTGGACGGGCTATTCTCCGCAAAGGTCGACTACGCTGGAAAATCCATTCTCGATGTTGGCTGCAATATGGGTGTTGTCGCCTATGAGATATCCAAGCTGAAACCCAGCTCGATCCACGGGATCGACATTGCCAAGCCGCACATCCAGACTGCAAAAATGTTATTGAGCGGCTCCCCGGTGCATGCCCGGTTCGATCGCCTGAATCTTGGCAGCCGGCGCCTCGGCAATATCCTTCTACCGAAATACGACATCGTCCTGCTGCTGGCCGTCTATCAGCACATGCAGCGCAACATCGGCCCAGGCAAGGCGCGAAGGGTGCTTTCCAATATTGTGAGGCGCACCTCAAACGTTGTTGCCCGCGTTCCGCCTGGAACGGATGGCGAATTCATCGAAACGCTGTCCGACGAGGGATTCCAAGTTAAGAGCACTCACACATCCCCTCTTGGTAGTCATGTGCTCGTTCTTGAGAAACCTGCCTTCGGAAATCCGCAGCCATGATGACACATTCCTTGTGGTAGTCTGCCCCTTCAACATCCATGTACCAGCAGCGGGCGCAGACCCGCTGCTTGCCTGCAACTCGGCCCGGGAAGCGCCGATTCGCCGGCAGAAAGCATCTTGCGGATGGACCTCGCGCCAATGCCGTTGACATTTAGCGTCGCGACTGCGGTGTTCTCTGCCACTGCCTTGACAGACAGGATGCCCCCGTTGGCCTACGTGACGAAGACGAGTTTGGCCGCCACGGCGAGGGCACTGCCCGTCCCGCCTGCCGTCAGCGCGTCGCCGGTATCGAAATTCAACCATGTGCGCCATCATCTCGCGGCGCCCTCCCAGCGCTCATGGCTGATGGCGCCGGGCGGGTGAACAGGGCTCGGAATTGCTCCTCCGCACGCCGCAGTCCTTCATCTGTCAGAACCACTGACTTCGCCTTGTTTGCTGGATTCGCGATCAGCCCCTTCTCGTGCAAGCGATCCAGAGCGTTCCAATCCAAACCCTTCCAGGCGCGCCTCTCTTCATGCAGCGTCAGCCAAAGCAGGCCCAGAACGGCTTCGTCGATCTTGTCGGTGTCGATCTCCATGCAAGCAGTCTAACTCGCGAAAGCGCCTCTGCCACGATCCACACCGGATAGTTACTGCCTGCCACGAGCGTTCGGCTGAAAATAAGTGCTTCACTCAGGCGTCGCATGCGCGACAGCGTCATTTGCGCGGGCGCCGAGCCGGGATGGGATCGGAGTTCATCATGGTGCCTAAGCGGCCGTGGCAGCCTTGCCGCTGGCAATGAAATGCGGATTGGCGAAATCCTCGTCGTCGCTCTGGTTGCGCTTACCGCAGGCGAGCGGCGCGCTATCGAGCGTGCGCGTCATGCCGCCGGCAGCGCGCAGCACCGCGTCACCCGCCGCGGTGTCCTATTCCATAGTGCGGCCGAAACGCGGATACGTTTGGCGGGACACTTTCTTTTCCGACGCGCTCTCCGGCCGCAGAAGTCTCAACCTTGCCAGAGGTGAATTTTTGACCCCTGAGCGGTTATCGCGGAGCGCATTCCGGGCCACAACCGGCTTTGCGACATCCCCTTCACTGATTCACTGCCCGTCTAGTGCCAGAATGCGAAATCTGCTGTAAGGGTCGGGGCTTAGCAACAACCGCTCAAGGTCGGTCCGACGTTGCAGGGCTGACGTGTTTTCATCGAGCCAAGACTGACTCTAGTACCGTGCCGGGAATGAGCTATAGTCAGATACTGTGACGGCCGGGCGCTTGCACAATGGCTGGACTGGGTGAACAGATTGCGCGTCAGCAGCGCACCATGGGACCGCTCCTGGTGACGGCAGTGGTCATCGGCCTTATCGGTCTGCCCGTCGCAGCCTGGCTCGACCTCCGAGACCTATCGGAACGGATGCTGCGCAGGCAAGCCAGCGAAATCAGCCGGATCATCGACGAAATGCGCGGATTCTACGGCAGCGACGTGGTGGGACGCGTGCTGCAAGCAGACGGCGCCGTGACTGCGACGCACAATTACCGGGACGTGCCAGGTGCGATCCCTATTCCAGCAACCCTCTCGATCGAACTCGGCAAGCGCATCAGCGCTCACGACGGGTCCGTCAAATATCGGTTCGTCTCGGATCTGCCTTTCAAAGGTCGCGCCCCCCACCAGCTCGATGTATTCGAGCGGAATGCAATCTTGGCTTTGCGCGCCAACCCGAAGGTGCCGATCATCGAAGTCTCGGGTTCACTGTTTGACCGGCAGGTCCGCGCGGCGGCCCCTGTTGTAATGGGACAGGTCTGCGTGACCTGCCATAACTCACACCCGGACAGCCCTAAGACGGACTGGAAGGTAGGGGATGTCCGAGGGATCCAGGAGATATCAGTCAATCAGCCTATTGCTGCGAACGTCCTCACCTTCAAGTATCTGCTCCTATATTTCGGCTTCTCGGCGGCGGCGGGCCTGACGTTCATTCTCCTGCAGCGTCGGCAGTCCGCGTTGATTCAGGGCATCAACAAGGAGCTTTCCGAGGCAAACGACTTCCTGGCCGCGATTTCATTGAAGATCGCCAAATATCTTTCGCCTCAAATTTACAAAAGCATCTTCAGCGGCCAGAAGGACGTCACCATCGCGACCGAGCGCAAGAAGCTCACGATCTTTTTCTCCGACGTCAAGGATTTCACCGCGATCGTGGAACGGCTCCAGCCCGAGGACCTGACGCTTCTCCTCAACGAGTACTTCACCGAGATGTCGACGATCGCGCTCAAACACGGCGGCACAGTCGACAAGTTCATCGGCGACGCGCTTCTTGTGTTCTTCGGAGACCCCGAGACGCAAGGCATCGAGGAAGACGCGAGAGCCTGCTTGCGCATGGCTGTCGACATGCAGCGTCGGCTGGAGCAGTTGAACAGGGTGTGGCATGACCGCGGAGTTGAACGGCCCTTCCGAGCTCGCATGGGCATCAACACGGGCTATTGCAATGTTGGGAACTTCGGTTCCGATGATCGGATGGACTACACGATCATCGGAGCCGAAGCGAACTTGGCGGCCCGTCTGCAGTCGATTGCCGAGCCCGGCGGCATCTGCCTCAGCTATGAGACTTACGCGCTCGTGCGCGACCTTGTCCGGGCGCGTCCGTTAGCACCAATTGCCATGAAGGGGATCAGCCGGGAGGTTGTCCCCTACGAAGTCGAGGGCCTCCTGGGTGAACTCGCCCAGCGCCCTCAGGTCATCAGCGAGCACGCGACTGGCCTCGACTTATTCGTGGATGTTGAGGCAATCGACGAGAACGGGGTCGAGCGGGCGAAGAAACGACTTTCGGAGGCGCTCCTGGCCTTATCCATCCGAAGCAAGCCCGCTGCATTTTAGGTTCTTGAACGTGATGCAATCTGGACCGTGGAACGGGCAACCTAACCTGCTTTTGTTCCGGACAGTCGGCTAAACCGTCGCACTAGTCCCTATGATTGCTGGGCCTGAGGGCGGCCCGTCATCCGATATGCAACGGTACGAGGGTTAAGCCGGCTGGCCGGCGCAGAGCCTCATGCATAGGAGACGGGCCATATGGACCATATCAGATTTGTCGGTTTGGATATTCACAAGGAACGGATCTCGGTCGCGGTGGCGGAGAGCGGACGCTGCGGCTCGGTGGACTATCTCGGGGAGATTGCTAATGACGCTAATGCCATGAGCAAGCTGTGCGATCGTCTCGGACGGTCCGGCAAGCAGCTGGCGTTTTGCATGAGGCCGGCCCGTGCGGCTATGGCGTTCATCGCCAACTCACGCGCCTCGGCCATCGGTGCGACGTGGTGGCGCCGTTGCTGATTCCGCGGAAGCCTGGCGATCGGGTGAAGACGAACCGTCGCGACGCCACGATGCTCGCCCGCCTGAATCGGGCCGGAGAGTTGACCCCCGTCTGGGTGCCGACGCCGATCATGAAGCCATGCGCGACCTGGTCCGGCTACGCAGCGTCGTGCGACAGGTGGTGACGCGAGCGCGCCAACATCTTCAAGGATTTCTGCTGCGTCACGGGCGCAAGCATGAGCGTGGGACAGCCTGGCGAAAGGCTTACCGGCGATGGCTTTCGACCTTGGCCTTCGATCATCCCGCGCAGCAGATCGCTTTTCAGGATTACGTCGATGCCGTCATGGATGCGGAACGGCGCCTGCAGCAGGTCGAGGAACAGATACTCAGCCTGCTCCCGGAATGGAACCAGCGCCCGGTCGTTGACGCCTTGCAGGCGATGCGCGGC
>NZ_JAMYQT010000063.1:0-26655 GCF_040320985.1 Mesorhizobium sp. M0571 | reverse complement strand
CGCATGGAGAGCCGGATGCTTGGAAACTTGCACGTCCGGTTCGGAGCGGGGGATGAAGAGACCTGCCTCGGAGACGAGGTAAGGCGCTTCATCCCTACTCTACGCAACCCTCCCCTCCCCCCTCTGCCTCCAGGCCTCACGCCAGCGCCGTCTCCCGACTTGCAGGCTCGACATGAAGCGCTGCTGGTTTCGGCTCGCGGATCTAGGCGCGGCCGAGCCGCGCCCGAGGCGCCTTCAGCGTGTTGGCGTCACCGCGTCCTCCCACGAAAAAAGCGCCGGCCACTTGATTCGAAGGACCGCGCTGGGATTGATGGAAACGGCCCGGAGGCAGGCCGGCGACGAGAGTTTCCGTTGCCGGCCTGCGCAGGATCAGGCGGCGAAATCGAGAAGCTTCTTGGCTTTGCCCTCCATTTCCAGGCGGACATCCTGATGCGGCTTGTCGCGCGCGACCCGGGTGATGCCCTGCACGAAATCAAAAATCGATTCCGGTGGTCTGCCTTCCTCCATGAGAACAGTATCGATGATCTTCGTGGTCTCGGACTTGGAGAAGCCGCGCTTGCGCAGGAAGCCCTGGCGATCTTCGTCGTCTCTGGCAACGATCCGTTGCCGCGCCGTCTTGATGCCGTTGACGAATGGCATGGGCGAGGAATCGGCAAACTGGATCAGCGCCGGCTCGGCTTCCAGGGCGAAACGGGAGGCCGCGTATTTTGAGTGGCGGATGGTGATTTCCTCGAAATCTTCCACGCCCCACAGATTTCGATTCTGGCACACCGCGCGCAGATAGAAGCTGGCAATCCCGAGGGTGCGGGCTCCGACTTCGGAATTCCAGCAATAGAAGCCGCGGAAATAAAGATCCGGTTCCCCATTCGGCAGCCGCCCGGCCTCGATCGGGTTCAGGTCGTCGACAAGAAACACAAACACATCTCGGTCGGACGCATACAGCGTAGTCGTGTCGTTGGAGATGTCGACGTTCGGGTTGTAAATTCCCGTTGACCAATCGAGGATTCCCGGCACCTTCCAGCGCGTGTCCCCGGTGCCGTTGCCAGCGATCCTCTGCACGGCGTCGATCAGTTCTGAGTCAAATATTCTGCCATAGTCCGGACCGGTTACAGCTCGCAGCTCGAGGCGTCCGTTCTCGATTTCCAGCGTCTTCACCTGCTCGGCGCGGTGGTTGAGGAGACCATGCTGAAGGTTGATCGCCGCGAGCGGGGCCGGGAGCTGGCGCAGATAGGTGGCCGGCGCGCCTACCAGGCTGGCGAGTTGGCCAAAACTCCAATGCGTGGGGGCAACTGGGGCACGCGCATTAGGCAGCATTAGCCTCAGGCGCTCCGGATCGTCGCGGCTGGCTTCGACGCGGATCAGCTCACTTTCGACGATGCGGGTCTTGCTGCGCTCCGACCGACTCGTGACCGAATTCCGAAGGTCGGTGAGCGACAGATATCGCTCGTCCGCCGGCCGGTTGAACCATTCTGACGACACGCGGCCGATGCGCTGGCCGCGGCTGACGTCGACCTTATAACCGGCACGCTCGTTGCGCTTGGGCGTGTGAATTTCCATCTGGGTCATGGGTGTCGCTCCTCGGCGAGCGCCGGGAGACTCTCTCCCGGGCCTTCACCCGCCACCGCGGCCCGCCCGCCCTCTTCCTCTCCCGGCATCCGCGCGCCACTGGAAGCGTCGGCATTGCGGCAGCGGCCGCGTCAAGGCTGACACCCAGGAAGGAAGGCTCGGGCTTCAGGAAAGCCCGAAGACCAAGCGCCGCTTCACCTTCCGGACGCGGCAGAATTCCGCTGTGCTTTCTTGCGCACCAAGACCGGGACCCATCCGATTTTGGGTAGCGGCCTGCTCAAATTGGACAGGCAGATTTGTGTTGAGATTGAGCAACTGCAGGTTCTCTTCGAGCTTAGCCCATACATGTATGAATTGACCCAACGTCATGATACGCGAAGACCGGTATCGAAGTCGGAACTGAGAGAGTGATTGCATGTCGAGCAGGTTCGTCCGGCCCGTGGTGGTGCAAATTGGCCGGCATGACCGTGAGCGCGTCATATTCGATGTGAACGACGCAGCCACGATCCTGCTGCGAAGTGTCCCTCATCAGACGGAGAAGCGAAAACTGGCCATGGATGCGTGTCTTCAGGTTCTGCGTGGCGAAGCCCAGACGCCGGTAGCGAGACGAGCCTTCGTTGCAGCGGCGCTAGAAGCGAAAATCCTACGCAGCGACTGAGGTCCAAATGATATTGGCCGGATGGCCGGCGAGATCACCAAGTTCGGGTTTTTGGTTCAAAATGCGAGCACCGCCTGTGCAGATGCTTCGCGAGGCTTCGAAACCACGAACGTGCCGGCAGGCAATGGCCGAAGCAGCTCTCCCTCCAAGCCGGTCCGGTCGAGCCAAGCCATTCGCTGATCGCGCCGCAGCACCGTCATCTGCCGGTCGTGAAAGGGCGCCACGTCGTCGTTCGCCTCGATCGTCAGGATGGCATAAGCCTCAGGCCAGTCCCGTGTCGCGGGGCGCCAGACACCAGCAAAATAGAACCAGTCACCATCGGCGAGCGAGAAGCTATAGGCCTTGCCCCTGCTCCGGTGCCGGAACTCGGATGAGGAACGAGGCAACGGTGACTGGGAAACGTCCTGCCCTCAGCGCGCACAACGGTGAAGGGCCTGCCTCCAACTTCGCTGGGCTGAAGGCCCCAACGCAGCTCTGCCATCTCAACATCGCCGCCGCAGCGCCTTATGATGACGCGGCGATCGTCGAGCGATGCGTCGGAATCGAAAACCCTCGCGCTCATGGTCGCGCGAACATAACAGGAACGCGATCGCGGACCGGTCGCTGCCTGATCGTGGCGGACGGCTTCTACGAGTTCACCGATCCGGAAGACCCCAAGAAGAAGCGCAAGGACAAGTGGCTCTTCACAAAGAAGGAGGAGCCGATCTTCTGCATCGCCGGCATCTGGCGTGAAACGCCTGAGGTCGGCGAGGCATTCACCATGCTGACGATGGAGCCAGGACCCGACATCGTACCCTACCACGACCGGCAGATCGTCATCCTCGATCGCAGCGCGTGGGCGGATTGGCTCGACCCTTCGGTATCGGCCAAGTCGCTGATCAAACCCCTTCCACCCGGCACGCTGCAGGTGGAGCAAGTCGGATGAAATGAAGCGATCGGCGACCGATGCCGATCAGGGATGGGGCACGGAACGCACCACCTGCCGGGCGGGCTTGTCCTGCCCTCACCTTGATACGAGACCTGACGCAGGAGATTGTCTTCCGTCCAGGTGAGATAGGCGACCTCGACCACCATTTCAGGCCTGACCCAATGTACGCGCGACAGTTCAAGCGGCGAGCCGAACCGGCTCTCACGTGGCGGTGGGGCGTCGAGGGGCATTCGAGCTGCCTGAAGTGGTTCAAGCCGGCCGTAAAGCTGAAGCGCCGCAACAGCGAGGCCTGACACATGACCGCACCGATCACATGCCCTCGACGTTCGAAAATCCCCTTGCATCAACGGGGGCATCCACACATGACGCTTGGTACCGGAGTCGTAAGCCCGCTCGGGGTGGGACTCTGTCGTTTGAGCCGGCTGCCGGAACGAGCAAGCAGCGCCATGAGCAGACGTACGCGGAGCACTCGCATGATCGGCTCTCGACACGTTGCGGACCTTCAGATGTTCGCAACAGCGCTTCCAGAGATCACGAAATCGAATCAGGTTCCGGTCATCGCGGGCTGATCCGCCAACTTGCCTCCGAGATTGGTGAAGAACTGCCCGGCTAGTTTGCGGGCCGTTGAATCGATCAGCCGGCTTCCCATCTGGGCGATCTTGCCGCCAACCTCCGCCCTGACCGTGTAGGAGAGGATTGTGGCATCGGGGCCGTCGGCGACAAGCGAGACATCGGCGCTGCCCTTGGCGAAGCCGACGATGCCGCCCTTGCCTTCACCGTTGATCGTGTAGGCGTGGGGCGGGTTGAGGTTCAAAAGTTCGACCGACCCCTGAAACGTCGCTTTCAGCGGGCCGATCTTCAGCACCACGGTCGCCGTCATCTCGGTTTCGGAAAGTTTATCGAGGGCTTGGCAGCCCGGAATCGACCGGCGCAGGATTTCCGGGTCGTTCAATGCCCGCCATACAGTTTCGACCGGTGCGCCGATATGTTCGCTGCCATTCGTGTCCATTGCGTCACCCTTCGTTGGTTGGTTGGAGCGCTACGATGCCGCGCTGCCCGCCACGGCGCTCTGCCGTGACTTCTGCAAGGATCGACAGGGCGATCTCTTCGGGCGTGATGGCGCCGAGATCGATGCCAGCCGGCGCCTTGACGCTGTCCAGGGCATTCGCCTCGATCCCCTCCGACAGCAGCTTTTCGCGCAGCGATGCCATCTTGCGGCGGCTGCCGACGAAGGCCCGATACTCTGCCTCGACACCGAGTGCCGCCTTGAGTGCTGCTTCGTCGCCCTTGCCCTGCGTGGAAACGACGATGAAGCGCCGGGCGTCATGGAGATGTTCGAGCACGAAGCCGTCGATCAGGACGTCCGCGTCAGGGGTCGACGGCATATCGCCGGCGGGCACGGCGACCGTCACGTGGTAGCCGAGCGGTCGCGCCTGTTCGGCAAGCGCCATCGCCACCGGGCTGGCGCCCAGGATGACCAGCGATGGATGCGGCAGCACGGGCTCCACGAAAATGTCCATTGTGCCCTGGCTTGGGCACATGTTCTTTGCGAATTTCACGCCGAGGCGGCTTTCGCCCGGCGCGACGCCGAGTTCGACCAGCAGGTTCTCCGGTTGAATGGACACCAGCCGCGACTCGCCGTCGGCGAGCGCCTCGCGCGCCGCCTTCAGCACCGCGCCTTTGGCGCAGCCGCCGCCGATCCAGCCGGCTGCGATCGTGCCGTCCGGGCGGATCACCGCCTTGGCGCCCGCCTTCGCAGCCGTCACCGAAACGGTGCGCACGACAGTGGCCAGCACGAAGGCTTCTTCCGCAGCTTTCATCCGGGACATCAGGTCCATCACATCGACATGAGCGGTCATGGCCAAAACGCCTCCGTCAGAGCTTGGCGAGATACGGTTCGAGGTCGGCGAGGCTGTTCAGCGTATGAGCCGGCGCATAGAGGTCGATATACGGGAGCGCAGCCTTGATGCCCGCGGCCTCTGGGGCATAGCCTTCCCAGCCGATCATCGGGTTCAACCACACGATACGCCGGCAGCGTTTTTCGAGCTGCGCCATCTCGCGGCCGAGCAAGGCGGCGTCGCCGGTCTCGTAGCCGTCGGAGACGATCATCACGCAGGTGCGCGCATGGATGACGCGCGCCGCGTGCCAACGGTTGAAGGCCGCCAGGCACTCGCCGATCCTGGTGCCGCCGCCCGCGCCTTGCGCCATCATCGACAGCCGGTCGAGCGCGCGTTGTGCGTCGCGCTCCTTCATGGCGTCGGACACATGGACCAGCCGCGTGTGGAAAAGGAACGCCTCGGCCTCGCGGAATTCGTCGAGCACGCCATGGATGAACCTCAGGAACACCGTCGTGTACATGCTCATCGAGCCCGACGCATCGAGCAGCATCACCAGCCTGAGCGGCTTCTCCTTGCGTTGCCGCTTCACCAGGCTGATCGGCACGCCGCCATGGCTGATGTTGCGGTGGATGGTACGGCGCAGGTCGAGCCTGTAGCCGCGACGGCGGGCGAGGTCGAGCCGGGTCAGTCTTGCACGCATCGCCTTGGCCAGCCGCGCCGCGACGGCATGGGCCTCCTGCATTTGCTGCGGATCGGCGATCTTCCTGAAATCCGTTTCGGCGAGATTTTCGGCGCGTGAGGCGCCTTCCATGCGGCCCTCGCCGCTGCGATCGTCTGAGACGGGATGATCGCCGGCCGGAATCTGGTGGGAGGCGCCCTGCGCGCCGGCCTGCGACGAGGGATCCTGCAGATTTTTGACCGATGGATTGTCCTGCCGTGCGGTCGAGCCTGAAACTATCGAACGCGAGCGCACCCGCTTGCCGAGCCAGAAGGCGTCGAACAGGCCGTCGAACTGCTCCCAATCGGCCTTGCGCGCCGAAAACAGGTGCTTGAAGGCAGAGCGGAGCAGGCCCGGCTTTTGCGCATAACCGGAAGCCATCAGCGACGCCGCGTCCTGGCCCTCGCGCAAGCCGACCGCAAAAGCATTGTCGCGCAACGTGCGCAGGAACGCTGCCAGCCTGGACAAGACGAGCCGGGAAACCTCGTCGAGTTCGTTGGTGGTCGGAGGCAAGCCACAGCAGCTCATGCGACGTTCCCCAGCAGGCGTTGCGTGACTTCCGGCTTGAACCGCGCCCTGTCCTCACGGGTCTTGAGCAAGCACATCAGCGTCTCATGCACGATCTCGGGCGCCTCGTGCAGGTCGCGTACGTCGAGCCCGACCAGCGCCGCCGCCCAGTCCAGCGTTTCGGCGACGCCCGGCACCTTACGCAAATCCTCCTTGCGGATTTTTTCGACCATCCGCGCGATCTGCAGCGACAATGATGCGCCGGCGCCGGCAATGCGCACCAGGATGATGCGCGCTTCGCGATCGACATCCGGATAGTCGACATAGTGGTAGAGGCAGCGGCGGCGCAGCGCGTCTGAAAGCTCGCGCATACCGTTCGAGGTCAAAACGACATGCGGGATGGACGTGGCGGTGACGGTGCCGAGCTCGGGAATCGAAACCTGGAAATCCGACAGAAGCTCCAGCAAAAAAGCCTCGAACTCCTCGTCGGCGCGGTCGACCTCGTCGATCAGCAGCACCGGCGGCGTCTTGCGGCGGATGGCCGCCAGCAGCGGCCGTTCGAGCAGATATTTTTCCGAAAAAATCTGATCTTCGATCTCCGCTGCCTTCATCTTCTGGCCAGCTTCGCCCTTGTGCGCCTCGATCGCCAACAGTTGGCGCTGGTAGTTCCACTCATAAAGGGCCGCCGACTGGTCGAGGCCCTCATAGCATTGCAGGCGGATCAGTTCGGTGCCGCGGACGGAGGCGAGCGCCTTGGCGACCTCGGTCTTGCCGACGCCCGCCCCGCCTTCGAGCAGCAGCGGGCGTTTCAGCAACTGCATCAGCGAGACCGCAGTGGCGAGCTCGCCGTCGGCGATGTAGCCGGCGTCAGCAAGCCGAGCGGCGATCTGGTCGCGCGATAGGGTCATCAAGGCCTTACCCCACCACCCCCAGATTCTTCGCCGCCTGCCAGTTGCGCCAGAAATCATGCGGCATCTGGATGTGCGTCGAGCCAAGGAAGGAAAACGCGTCGTTGACGGCGTTCGAAAAAGCCGGCACCCCGCCGACATTCGGGCTTTCGCCGACGCCCTTGGCACCGATCGGGTGGTGCGGCGACGGCGTGACGGTGAAATCGGTCTCCCAATGCGGCGTCTCGACCGCGGTCGGCATGAAGAAGTCCATGAACGATCCGGTCACCACATTGCCGGTCTCGTCGTAGCGAATCTCCTGCCCCATCGCGATGGCGAAGGCCTCGGTCAGCCCGCCATGCACCTGGCCCTCGATGATCATCGGATTGATGCGTGTGCCGCAATCGTCGAGCGCGTAGAAGCGCCGCACTTTGTAGACGCCAGTGTCGACATCGATGTCCATGACGCAGATATAGGCGCCGAACGGGTAGGTCATGTTGGGCGGATCGTAGTAGCTCACGGCCTCCAGCCCCGGCTCCATGCCGGGCGGGACCGAATTGTAGGCCGTCCAGCAGATATCCTTCATGGACATCGTCTTCTCCGGCAGGCCTTTCACGCGGAAGCCGTCGATGTCCCATTCGAGATCGTCCTCGTGGACTTCGAGCTTGTAGGCCGCGATCATCTGCGCTTTCGCCTTGATCTTGCGTGCGGCCATGGCGATGGCCGCACCCGCCACCGGCGTCGAGCGGGAGCCGTAGGTGCCCAGCCCGTAAGGAGCCGTGTCGGTATTGCCTTCCTCGACCATGATGTTGTCGGCCGGAATGCCGATCTCGGTCGCGATGATCTGCGCCCAGGTCGTCTCGTGCCCCTGGCCGGTGCTCTTCGTGCCGACACGAGCGATGCCGGCGCCGGTCGGGTGCAGCCTGATCTCGCAACTGTCGAACATGGCGATGCCGAGAATGTCGCAGTTCTTCGATGGGCCGGCGCCGACGATCTCGGTGAAGAAGGAGACGCCGAGCCCCATGATGTCGCGGGTTTCGCCGCGCTTGAAGGCGGCGCGCCTCTCGGCCTGTTCCTTGCGCAGCTCTGCGTACTTCACCGTTTCCATCATCTTCTTCATGGCTGTGTGGTAGTTGCCGGAATCATATTCCCAGCCGAGCGCCGAGTGGTACGGGAACTGCTCGGGCTTGATGAAATTCTTCAACCGCAGTTCCGCCGGATCCATGCCGAGCTTCTGCGCGAGGATGTCCATCGCCCGTTCGATGCAGTAGGCGGCCTCGGTCACCCGGAACGAGCAGCGATAGGCGACGCCACCCGGCGCCTTGTTGGTATAGATGCCGTCGACGGAAAGATGGGCGGTCGGGAAATCGTACGACCCGGTCACGATGTTGAAGAAGCCGGCCGGCCATTTCGACGGATCGGCGCAAGCGTCGAAGGCGCCGTGGTCGGCAAGCACGTGGACGCGCAGCCCGGTCACCTTGCCTTCCTTGGTCGCCGCGATCTCGGTGGTCATGTGATAGTCGCGCGCGAACGAGGTCGCAGTGAGGTTCTCGATGCGGTCTTCGACCCATTTCACCGGCTTGCCGGTGACGATCGAAGCCACCGCCGCGCAGATGTAACCGGGATAGGCGCCGACCTTGTTGCCGAAACCGCCGCCGACATCGGGCGAGATCACATGGATCTTCTGCTCCGGCAGACTGGCGATCAGCGCCACGACGGTACGGATGACGTGCGGGGCCTGGAAGGTGCCCCAGATAGTCAACTCGCCCTTGATCTTGTCGAACGACGCGACGCACTGGCATGTTTCCAGCGGCGACGGATGGGTGCGGTGATAGGAGATCATCTCCTGGATCGATACCTCCGCCTTGCGGAAGGCGGCGTCGGTCAGACCCTTGTCGCCCACCGTCCATTCGAAGACGTGGTTGTGGTGCTTGCGCGGACCGTGCGCGCCGCTGGTCTTGCCTGCCAGATCCTCGCGCAACACCGGCGCATCCGGGTCCATCGCCCTGAACGGGTCGATGACCACCGGCAGCGCCTCATATTCGACCTCGACCGCATTGACGCCGTCGTCTGCCGTGTAGCGGTCGGTGGCGACCACAAAGGCCACTTCCTGGTTCTGGAACAGCACCTTGCCATCGGCCAGCACCATCTGCACGTCGCCGGCCAGTGTCGGCATCCAGGCAAGGTTGACGGTCTTCAGCGTCTCGGCGGTGATAACCGCCAGCACGCCGGGCACTTTCAGCGCCTTCTCCGAATTGATCGAAATTACGCGGGCATGAGCATGCGGCGAACGGACGAAATCGCCATGCAGCATGCCCGGCAGCTTCAGGTCGTCAACATAATTGCCCTTGCCCTGGGTGAAGCGCGCATCCTCGACGCGCTTGCGCTTGCAACCCATGCCTTCCAGTTTCGCTTCGCGCTGTTCCCGCGTGGGAGTCATGTCGTTCATTCGGCGGCCTCCTTGAATTCGGTGCCGTTGATCTTGGCGCTCGCGTACTGGATCGCCTTGACGATGTTCTGATAGCCGGTGCAGCGGCAGATGTTGCCGGAGATGCCCATCCGGATCTCTTCCTCGCTGGGCGTCGGGTTCTCCTGCAGCAGCCGCTGCGCCCGCAGGATCATGCCTGGCGTGCAGAAGCCACATTGCAGCCCGTGCATCATGCGAAAGCCTTCCTGCAGCGCCGAAAGCGTCCCGTCAGCGTTGGCTACGCCCTCGATCGTGGTGATCTCGGAGCCCTCGGCCTGCACGGCGAACATGGTGCAGCTCTTCACCGACATGCCGTCGATATCGATGGTGCAGGCGCCGCAATGGGTCGTCTCACAGCCGATATGAGTGCCCGTCAGTTGCAGGTCTTCACGGATGAAATGTACGAGCAACGTGCGCGGCTCGACGAGGCCCTCGACCTCAGCGCCATTCACCTTCATCGTCACATGGGTCTTCGCCATCTTTTCCTCCCTTACGTCAGCCGGCACGGGCCGCGGCACGCTTCAGCGCCCGCATCACCATGATGCCGCCGACGTGCTTCCGATACTCGACCGGGCCCCGCGTATCGGCCGACGGCGACATGATCTTTTCCGCGGCCGCTGCAGCCTTCTTCAGAGACGCCTCGTCGAGGCTGGTGCCAACAACGGCCTTTGCAGCGTCTTCTGCGAGCAGCGGCGTTTCCGACAGATTGGTCAGCCCGATCGAGCACGTCGCGACCTTGCCGCCCGACATCGTCAGCACGACCGCGGCAGCGGCCGTGGCGTAGTCGCCGACCTTGCGCTTCAGCTTCTCATAGGCATAGCCGTGGCCGGCAGACGGCGTTGGGATCGAGATCGCGGTCAGGATCTCGCCGGGCTCGAGCGCGGTGAAATAGGCGCCTTGATAAAAGTCGCCTGCCGCGACCGAGCGCGTGCCGCCCGGCCCTTCGAGTGTGTAGCTGGCGCCGAGCGTCATCATCAGCGCCGGCATGTCATTGCCGGGATCGCCGTTGGCGACGTTGCCGCCGATCGTGCCGCGATAACGTATCTGCGGGTCGGCGATCAGCTGTGCGGTCTCCTGCAGGATCGGCAGCGACTTCGCGATCAGATCCGACGCGAGCAGGTCGTGCTGCGTCGTCATGGGGCCGATGACGATCGTGCCGCCATCGCGGCGGATGCCCTTGAGCTCGGCAATCTCGTGAAGATCGACCAGATGGTCTGGCGTCGCAAGCCGCAGTTTCATCATCGGGATGAGGCTGTGCCCGCCGGCCAGCGGCCGGGCTTCGTCGCTGAGCGAGGCGAGCAGCTTGACCGCGTCGGCGACGCTCGATGGCCGATGATACCTGAATGGGCCTGGGATCATCGTTTCCTCCATTCGCCCTTCGTTCCCAATTTTTATATTGGGCAAGGACGTTGGGGCAAGGCTGTCGCGAGTTGGTCGCGCGCGCAATGACGGGGCTCGCCAGGCGTCACGAGGGGCGGAAATTCGCACGAAACGCGGTCTTTCACGCACGAACTGCGTCAGTGCTTGCGACCTGTCGGCGGGTCAGTGCGTGTGCGCTTTGCGTCCCGCAAGACCCAGGCGAGCCTTGAGTTCGGCTATCTTGACGCGGCTCACCGGCACCCGGTGCGGTGCCGGGCCGTCAAGTTCGACGACGGCGCCGTCGCCTTCCTTGCGCACGAAGCTGACATGCGGGATTGCAACGATATGACTGCGATGCACCCGCAGGAAGAAGGCCGGATCGAGCTGCGCCTCGGCCTCCGAGATCGACCACGGCGACATGCGCTCACGCGTGCCGTCATGCACCAGCGTGTAATGCGCGTCCGCCCGCACGCTGCGAACATCGACGGCATCGATGAAATGCGTGCCGTCCGCTCCCTCGACTGGCATGCGCGACGACGGCGCCGCGCGCGGTTGGCCAAGTCCGCCGAGCGGTGCCGCGGCAACCCGGGGACCTGCATGGGAGGGAAGCTCGCTCCCGGTCGCGAAAGCGCCCTCAACGAGTATGTCGGCCGCCCGCACCGGCTGCCGGTTATCATCCGCGGCTGCCGTGACCGGCGTCTCTCGCCGACGTGGCTCCGGCACCAGGAACAGCAGGAAGCCTGCCGCAAGCACAAAGCACAGCAGCGACACGACAAGCGCCAGCACTTGCGGCGACGCCACCAGGCCACTCCTGTCGGCGAGTTCCGGGGCGGGGCGATAGTGCATGCCGTACATCGCCGTGTAATGCATTCCCGAGACCGCGAACCCGAAAGCCACCGCGCTCAAAGCCAGCCGCCGGCCGACCTGCCGCGCTAGGAAGATTCTCAAGCCGCCATAGGCGGTGCCGACGGCGATGAGGGCGGCCAACAGAACCATGGCGTGGTCGTGCTCGATGGTGAAGCCACCCTCTAGGCCGTGGATGCCGACATAGTGCATCGACACAATGCCGCCGCCCATGAGCAGTGCGGAGGCCGTCACGCGCCGTTCGGACGGTTCGCCGACGCTGACGAAGAACAGCGACACGCCGACGACCAGCGCGCAGATCAGGAAGGAAATGATGGTGGGCAGAACGAGGTAGACTGCATCGGCCGGAATCGGCGCCGCCAAGACGCCGATGAAATGCATGGTCCAGATGCCGACGGCGAGAAACCCTGCAGCGCCCGCCAGCAGCAGGCGGCGACTTGCACCGGGCACGCCGCGTACCCGCGCAGCAAGACCGAAGCCGGTGTAGCCACCCAGAATAGCGACGGCCACTGAGAGCGCGACCAGATATGGATTGTGCCCAGCAAACATCTCGGTACCGGCACCGCCGATATTCCTCCCCGGCGGGCCATCTCCCTGCCGCGGAAGTGTACATGCGCAAACGCGAACTTGACAACGTCGGGGGCGGAACGGGTCGGCTCGGCCGGAAGATCTGAAAAAGATCGTCGGGTTGCGACGTGCGCGCCGGACGATGACCGCCGCGACTTTGGGGTCTTGAGCAACCCTGTCCAGGACGGGTGAACCGCCGCGCCCTTTTAGACTTGCCCTGCCACACGAGAGAGCATTGCTATGACTACAAAGCTATTTTCCGCGAAACCCGCGCGCATGTTGCCTGACATCCATCAGCGAGCCGCGCTGATTATCGCCAGGTGGAGCGGCGCCCGACGTTCGGAGATTACGCGACTCGAGTACGGCTGCCTCGACGCGTATCCTGACGGCACGCCACGCTTGCGGATTCCCGCTGGTAAAACCGGCAAGGAGCGGATGGTTCCGCTTCACCCGGAAGCCGCCGTGGCTATTCGTGAGCTTCAGGCACTGGATCCGCCAGGCCGCGGGTTTGCTGATGAACGCACCGGCGTCGAAGTACGGCGACTCTTCCCGCTGAAAGGCAAGTGCATATCGCCGCGGACGTTGTTTGAGGCATCGCTGGAGGCGGCTTGCCAGGCAGCTGGTCTTGTCGACGATCGTGGCCGCGCTACGATCACCGCGCATCGCTTCCGCCATACCGTCGGCACGGAGTTGATCGAGGGTGGTGCGCGCGTCCACACCGTCATGAAGATGCTCGGTCACACGAGCACTGGAATGACGCTGGTATACGCACACCTGCGGCGCAACGGTTCGCGAGGATTACATGAAGGTGCTTGGCCCCGGTGCGCTGATCGCCGGACCGCTCGCCGAGACATTGCGATCACGAGCGATGCCGGAGGATTCGCTTGCCTGGCTGAAGGCCAACTTCTTCCGCACGGAACTCGAACTCGGCCATTGCCTCCGATTGCCAGAAGAAGGCCCTTGTGAGTGCGATCTGTATTTGACCTGCGCCAAGTTCGTGACCACACCCGAATATGCGCCCAGGCTCCGGGAACGCCGGATTCGGGAGGTCACGCTCGCGGATGAAGCGCTGGTGAAGGGATTTCATCGCGAAGCCGAACGCCACGATTGCACGCGTAAACGTATTGAGGAGTTCCTCAAAGATTTGGGCGAGCCCGCTCCTTTGACGGTCGATTGAAAGCGACGCGAGCAACGTTGATCGAACAGAAGCATCGGTCGGGTTTGCACCCTTCTCAACGGCACATAAGGGTCATAGCTGCGCCTTACCGTTGTGTGCCGCAAAGGCAGCAGAGGTGTCGAAAGCAGAAATTCCAGCTGGCTTCCCCCAACCGTTTACCAAGCATTTCCTCGTATCGCCCAATCAGCACCTCCAGTGTGACGAGCTCGATGTCATCGCGCAGCTGTGCAAGCTTCTCCGGCTTGCGCTCCGCAATCGCTCGGCTGTTCCTTTCGAGTGCAGACAAAACAGCGTCCTGTTCGGCCTCGTCCATGAGGCCAGACGCCGCGCCATCCGAGACCATCCGGTTGATTGCCGTGTGCGGTAATTTCAGCGATCGCTGTTCCCGGCCGAGCCGATACGCCAGAAAATTATAGACTCCAGCCTCTTTCGCCACGGATGCCGCGCTCCTCGCGCGTTGCGTGAATTTGTTGCAATCCTTTCTAAGGCGCTCGTAGTCGGAGTATTTCAGAAAAAACATGCCGAGCTCTTCGTCGCACTCAGTCTGTTGATGCGAAATCACGATCTCGCTGCATTCGGAAAGCCCTTCCACTGCCGAAACGATGAATCGGTATTCCCTAGTAAGGCCGAGGCCGAAGTCGAAATCCTTGACGAGACCGGCAGGAAGCTCCTCCAAGAGCTCGAGAACGGCCTCGGTTGTGTCGGGCATCGCAGCATTGTCGCCCACACTGGACGATTCACCCTGATCCAGGGTGATGCTACGAATCCGCCGGTACTTCTGTTTTAGAAAATCACGGGCGTTACCAAATGTGTTGACAGGGTACATGGTGATGTAGCGCCCTCGTCCACTGATCTGCAGAAGCTTGACCTTGTAATCGGCGGAAAGTTGTAGATCCACGCCAGCCTGCTCAATTCTTGCTGCCGACGGAACGTAGATGATGTCGACCGTATCCTTGTCCGGAGAAACAAAGTGAAGGGTTCCTTCGTCCGGCGAAGAGCGAGATGCGAACGCGCGAGGCATAAATTTATTATCTCCCCAATCCGTCCGAACTTATACAGCGGGCCAACACTTGAACATGTCGAATGCACCGAGTGTGCCTAGAGAACACCGCAGCCACGATATCGACCCCTCCCCGTCATTTCTCGCACGCCGAGTGCAGGCTTCCGTTGGAAAGAACCATGCAATGCGAGCGCAGCACGGCCCTGATGGTTGCTTACGAGTTGCGGAAAGCAGCTATCCTCACTCCCGGCTTCTGGAAAATCGCTGTGCAAGAGAGTGCCGGGCGTCCTTGGGTCAATCCCGTTTTCAAATGTTTGATTGAGGCGTTGCCCTATGCGCGACTGGAAAACGCAAGAAGGGAGAGGACGTGGCTAAGGTGGACGTTGCTTGGCCTTTCGATGCAGGTTTATGGCCGCTATGAGCGCGCATTCTCAAAAATGCCCGTCACTCGCATGATCCACCTGTGCGAAATCCTCGGATTCATGCCGATGGAAATGCTGTTCAGCGCTGCCCTGCATCTATGGGGCCGCACGCCGGAGGAAGCGCGCGACACCATGGAACTCGTGCAACAGGTCGTGTCTCTGCCGCACGGCACCAAGCGCGATCTGCTGGCCTTGGTCAAGAAAATGGTTGCGCTCGAACGGGCCGCAGACGGAGCGGCGGCGGAAACGCAAAGAGGCGAAGAAGGACGTCATTAGGCACCCCGCGCTGCGGTGAATGGCGCGGGGCGCGAGCATCATCGCGACGCATTAATAGGGCCAAACCTTAAGCATCGACCTTCTTCAGCTCCGAGAGCCGCACAAGGCCGTTCTGGCTGCGGAATGTCAGTGTCGCATCCGTACTTTGCGCCTGGGCGATCCCCGAAATAACGTGATCGCCGGTGTCGTAGATCGTACGCTGCCCGGCATCCTCGATGACCAGTCGCCGCGTGTCGGGATAGATCGCGTAGCGCAAATGGTTCTGCGATCCGGTCGATGAGGGTGTGCCGAGTCCGCCCGCCCAACTTTCAGGTACCTGCTGCTGCGATCTATAGCTCACTTCGGCCGGTTCATTATGGGCAGCCTCAGGATTCTCCCGCAGATGAGCTACTAGTTCCGTGGCCACCGCGTTCAGCTTCGCCCTCAGCGCATCGTTAAACATGTCGCCGACCATTGTCATGCCTGATGACCACTGCGACATGCCGCCGAATTCGGCATGGCTGAACTGCGCCATGGAACCACCGCCCGAGCGCAGGGCACGCAGCACGGTTTCTACCGCGTCCCTTGACAACCCGTGCCGCGCCGCAAGCCGCGCGATCAATGCCGTCTCTTTGAGATCATCCACCGTACTGCCTCAACTCTTTTCGCCATTTAACACTGCGATGGGGACATCGTTCCACTTGCCCTAACCTCCGAGCACGCCAAGGGCAGTTACAGCCCTGGCCAACGCGTGGAGACCGACATCTTTCCGCCTGATTTTGACTGAATGTCGGAACAGCGCCCTAAAGCGGTCGCGCGAATGCCCATCCTAGGGAAGAAGTCGTCAAGTTGAATTGCCCTCATAAGCACTTCTTCAAGGTTTGACCCTAGGTTTCTCTCCGAAGCTCGTAACCGACTTCGGGAAAGAGCATGTTGAAGGTCTACACCTGCATTGCGGCGCAGCATGATTTGCGTCTGGTTGCCCTGGCGGCCTTGGTCTGCGCCCTGGCCTCGTTCACGGCCGTCAACCTCCTCCATCATGTCGGGCGCAGCGAACGCGAAATGCGACGGATCTGGCTCGCAGTAGCCGCGGTCGCCACCGGTTTTGGCATCTGGTCAACGCATTTCATCGCCATGCTGGCCTTCCAGCCCGCAGTGCCGAGCGGCTACAATATCGCCTTGACGATCGTCTCGCTGGTCGCCGCGATCGCTTTGACGGGAACCGGCCTCACCGTCGGCATGTCGCTCCGCGTTCCGTATGCACGCTGGATCGTCGGGGTGATCGTGGGGGCGGTATCGCCGTAATGCATTATACTGGCATGGCTGCCTTCGAGATCGCGGGCCGCGTCGTCTGGGATATGCCGCTCGTCGCAGCGTCGATCGCCCTCGGTGGGCTGTTCGGCGCCGCAGCCTTGCCGGTTGCCCTTCGGGCCAACACGATCAAGTGGAAGGCGCTCGGCGCGTTAGTGCTGACGGTCGCGATTTGCAGCCATCATTTCACTGCGATGGGCGCGGCCGCGATCGTGCCCGATCCTCGCATCGTCGTTTCGGGCACGGCGCTGCCAGCGGAATGGATGGCAATCGGACTTGCGCTCGCTTCGATCGTGATCATTCTTCTGGCCCTTGTCGGTCTTGTCCTCGATCTGCGTGATCTTCGTCGCGCTGGGGAGACGGCGCGTATGCAAGAGCTGGCCGACGCCGCCGTCGAGGGGCTGGTTGTGTACAACGAGACGATGATCGTGGCAGCCAATCACAGCTTCGCCGCCCTTGCCTGTGTCGATGGCTCTCAGCCTGTCGGCCGCTCGCTCGAGTCTTTCTCCCCCACCGTCTCGCAGGGCGAACTCACGGCCACCGCCCGAAAGCCGCTAGAGGCCGAGCTATGCGCAACCGACGGCAGTATGATCCCGGTCGAGCTGATCCGACACAACAGGAACCGTCGCCTTAACTCGGCTGAAGGAAGCGACTTCCTATGAAGGAGCATGACCGACCTGCCGACCGAACCGCGTGATGCGCTCTATAAGCGTCATCGCTTCCCCGCCGAAATCATCAGCCATGCGATGTGGCTGTATTTCCGTTTCCCACTGAGCCTGCGCCACGTCGAGGATCTGCTCGCCGAGCGCGGCGTCGAGGTGTCCTTCCAGACCGTCGCGGAATGGCGGCAAAGTTCGGCGGCGAATACGCCCGCCGCACCCGGCGCCGATCCAGAGGCCAATTTGCCGACAAGTGGCATCTCGACGAGATGGTGGTCATCATCAGAGGACAGAAACATTGGCTGTGGCGTGCCGTCGACGCCGAAGGCTATGTCATCGACGCTCTGGTACAAAGCCGCAGGAACAAGAAGGCGGCACTTCGGCTGATGCGCAAACTGCTGAAGCAGCAGGGGATTGCACCGCGTGTCATGATCACCGACAAACTCGGCTCCTATGCCGCCGCGAAGAAGGAATTGATGCCAGGTGTGGAGCATCGATCCCACAAGGGCATCAACAATCGGGCGGAGAATTCGCATCTTGCCGTTCGACGACGGGAGCGCGGCATGAAGCGCTTCAAGTCAAGCCGGCAGTGCCAGCGTTTCGTTTCCATCCACGGCCCGATCACCAACCTCTTCCACTACCCGCGTAACCACATGACCGCCGCCCAGCACCGAGATCTCCGCGACGCCGCCATGGCAATGTGGAACGAGATCGCCATGCCGACCGCCGCATGAACAATCCTCCGGTCCGCCTCCCTCACTCTCATGCTCAGTTAAGGCGACGGTTCCCTCGTGGCTCCAGTCGAACTGGTAGGCCTCGCCCGGCGCAAAGCTCAACGGAATGTAGGCTTCGGCCGCGGCGCTGCCGCGATCCGCCTCCCAACTTTGAGCATGCCGCCACACCGAACTGTAGCTGCCGTCATAGCCGAGGCCGCGAAGCTCCTCGAAGATGCGGATCAGTGTCAGCCGCTCCCGCTGACACTTGGCCGCATTCGCCGATAGCAGCCGATCCAACTCGTCACGCCAGGCGCCCATCCGCGGATAGGGTTGATGCTTGCGCTCGTAGCGGAACTCTGTCTCCTCGGAACGCAAAACCTTGCGCACCACCTTCCGGGAGATATTCAGCTCCCGGCAGATCGCCTTGATTGACTTCCCCTGCACCAGCGACAGCCGGCGTATCTTTGCAATCGTCTCCACAACCAACATCCAAAACACAAATGCCTCCGATCAAACCGGAGGCATCTTGATGACCCCATCGTTAAGGGGGCCCGTTTGGACGAAAATCACCCCTTAAACAGGGTCCTCATTCCACGAAAAATCACACGTAAGCCTTTGATCATGCGTGCAGAGTTGCTGGTTCGGGGTGGACCCTGCTGGACCCCGGAGTCCAGTCCGGATCCAGATGGGATCCATCCCCCGGAGCCACCATAGGGATCCATCGCGGAGTCCAGCAGCAACGTCCGGAAGCCGCGTGATCTTCGAGGAGACCGCATGCCTGTCCAGTTCGCACCGGAAGCCATCGAGCACATGGTGGCCGACAGCCTGGCTGCTTCCGGCTTCGGCATCCGCTCCCAGATCATCTGGGCCAAGCCTCGCCTGGTGCTGAGCCGTGGCCATTATCACTGGCAGCACGAGCCGTGCTGGTATGCGGTCAGGGAGGGCGCCACCGGGCACTGGCAGGGCGCGCGCGACCAGACCACGATCTGGATGATCGGCAACGGTGACCAGGGTGAGGACGACGCCACGGTCCACGGCACGCAGAAGCCGGTCGAATGCATGCGGCGGCCGCTGCTGAACAACAGCGCCACCGGTTCGTCGGTCTACGAGCCCTTCTCGGGCAGCGGCACCACCATCATTGCCGCCGAGACCACCGGCCGCTCCTGCTTCGCCATGGAGCTTGATCCGCGTTACTGCGATGTGGCCGTGGAGAGATGGCAGACCTTTACTGGGCGCAAAGCAGTTCTGGAGGCCAGTGATCTCAACGTCGCCGATGTTCATTCCGGCCGATCCGCGGCCTGACCTTCGTTGGGCCGGGCATAAGCGAGGGAGGCCACCATGCAGGGGATGAGCGAGCGCCACTATGCCGCCCATGCCGGGGTCTCCCGTGGCGCCATACAGAAGGCCAGGATTGGCGGACGGCTGGTGCTGTTTGAGGATGGCTCGATTGATGGAGCAGGCTCGGATGCACGCCGGGCAGCTCTGACCGATCCTTCAAAGCAGAGACGCTCCCCGCCCCGGTCCAAACTGAAGGCAGTGCCCGAGGAGGCTTTATCGGCGGTTGGCGAGACGTTGCGCGAACAGGGGCTGTCGGCGCCTGTCGTGGCAGGCTCGACCACTTTCATGCAGGCAAAGACGGCCAATGAGGTGCTGAAGGCGCAGGAGCGCCGGCTAAAACTTCAGAAGCTGAAAGGCGAGCTTGTCTCGCTCGATGGCGCCAAGACGCTGCTGTTCCGGCTGGCGCGGGAGGAACGTGACGCCTAGGTGAACTGGCCCGGACGCATCGCGGCGATCCTGTCGGCTGAACTGGGCGTCGACACCGCTACCATGCACCAGCTTCTCGAGAGCCAGGTGAGAGCTCATCTGGGGGAGTTGGCAGATGTCCGCACTGACTTCCGGTGAGGTCCGGGCTTCCGATGAGGTTCTGCAAGAGAGCCTGTTCCACTTCGAAGGCGTCGATGAACTGAAGTCGTCCTGGCGCGAGGGCCTGCGCGCCTGCCGCGGCCACGGCGGCGCCATTGAGCTCAGCTTCGAACATTCAAACCCCGCGCTCACAAAGCCGGCAGCCCAGGCGGAGGACAAGGCGGATTCGCCTGAGCCGCTGGATGATGGAGTGACGACGCGCTCGTTCCTTGGAACGCAACGGCGACATGGACATTCCGTAGGACAGGAGGTTCCGATGCCCAAGTTCCGCTTTGAGACCGTCGAGTTCGGCAAAACCACTACTTTAGAGGAAGAGTTAGCCAGCGCAGACCTAGCGAGCCAGAGAGCAATCGAATTGGCCCACGCTGTACTGGTAGCGAGCGATTTGAACGGCGCTGATCATTCAGGCTCGAGTACCAAGGTTTACGATGAAGCCGGGTATCTAGTCGCCACGGTCAATTTCTCGGACGTGCTGGAAGGCAGTTCGGAACTTCAGCCTGCTATCAGTGACCCACCCACCGAAGAGCCCGGTGTCATGCGGTCTGGTTGATCAGTCTCAAACAGCTAGGCATGTCAGCGAGCCGTGTTAATGTCGCGACTTCGTTTTCTACGCTCCATGCTCCGGGCGTTTCGACGAGCAACTCTCAGTTCGGCTAGCGTCGGTTGCCACCAGCCACAACTTGACCGCTTTATATCCAAACGCGACGAGCACAAACGTCGACTACGTTTGGGGCAGGTGGCGTTCGGCCAAGCTCCCAGAACTGGTCAGGACGTGGCCCGCGCGACGTGCGCCAGGACCGAACGAGCGTTTGAGGGACGCTATCCGTTGCCAGCTGAAGATTTACCTCCTCTTGGCCGCGGGGTTGCGACAGAGCAGTACGGCATTGTCGTTTTCACTGAAGTGTCCGGTGAAATCGTTGAGCCGTTACACCGTCTTCGAATACGGCGTGCGAACACTTAGTTCGTCCGCAACTTCGAGGTATGGGCTCGATATTGGATCTAACGCGAAGGTATCACGTCCCTTGCTGTCTCCATGGATGGGCAACATCTCTGCCTCTTGCGCCAACCAGCGGTCGATCCGGCGGGCTGCTGTCTCGCCGGGTACGAACCAACTCCTGCGCTCGTCGCTCCACCTCGCTCGCGGAAAAGCCTGTCGAAATCGCTCGACTGCCATTCTATCGAACGAAAATCGGGCTTCGGCACCCCGGGGCATCCTGTTTCTGCGGCGCGCGCCGGGTCTTTCCACCATGCGCGTCAATCATATTTGGCTGCGCACAGAACGTTCGGCAACCACGAAGGTTCACGCGTGAATCGAGACGCGCACGCCGCGATTACCACTCGTCTGGAACATCGGGGCCGAATGACCGTTTCGCACTTGTGTGAAACCAAGGAGTTTATTGACCATGGACTGGAACCGCGTTGAAGGAAACTGGAAGCAGGTCAAAGGTAAAGTCAAGGAACAGTGGGGCAAGCTCACCGATGACGACTTGGACCGCATCGCCGGCAAGCGCGACCAACTCGAAGGCATGATCCAGGAACGTTACGGAATCGAGAAGAATCGCGTGCGTCGCGATATTGACGACTGGTATACTCGCCAAGGCTGGTAGGACCTTTCGTAATCGAGGGGCGCTGTCGCATGGCAGGGCCCTCTTTTTTTGCCCGTTTGCCTTGGCGTCGGCATTTGGAATGGCAAAGCTCGCTGACGCGATTTGATCCTCTAAAATTGGGGGCGGCGCCGGGGTGAGGTTGAGCAAGGGCGCGGCCAAGACGGTGGCGGCCAAGCGGGAGCTTGTCGCGATCTCATAACTGGTTCGCCAAGAATCCCTTCACCCAGCTCATAGTTCTAAGCCCGTATGCCATGCCGAGGCAGTCGGCAAACCAGTCGAAGACACTCATGTCGCGCCCTGTGATGCCTTGAAGGACCTCGATCGCTGCGCCCATCAAGGCAAGGAGAACCGCCAGCCTTACGAGGTGGTCTGGCAATAGGGCGAGCAGCAGGACGACAGCCAACGTGGGGAGAAAGGCAGCCATCGCCACGCTCTGATATAAAAGATCAACTGTGTAGGCACTGCCGTTGTTTTCCTCGATCTCGGTTTGCTGATACCTGGTGCACTCGGCAGGGCTCGAACCTGCATCTGCCCGAGACTTTGGTGGTGGCTCTATCCTGATTGAGCTACGAGCGCGACCGTTTGAGGCTTTTTCCCCGGCGACGGTAACAGGACCACTGAGCCATCAGTAAGTTCTCTTACATGAAGCACCCCTATGTCACTCTGGACACATTCCTATGGGCGCCTGCGAATGTCGCCCTTCATTGTGATGAAGGCGGCACGCGGCCTATTCGGACCTCATTCAGATTGCGCTGCATGAGTGACTGAAAGCGAGACGGACGGAAGAGCATGGGCCCGTGACCAAGCGCCAACCTCATACCTACCGACTACCACGTTTGCTGTTCTCTGCTCCGCCGGAACTCTTGGCCTCTTCATAAGTTAGAAAATGTCCCAACCCAGAGGAGACCGGTTATGGATCACACCAACCACGTTCGCCTTACCAGCGCGGAGTTGACCTCCGACATACTCGAAGGCGCGACCATCTACGGCCCTGACGACGAAGAGATCGGGTCTGTTGATCATGTGCACGGTAATCAGGTCGTCATCGACGTCGGCGGCTTCCTTGGCATAGGCGCCAAGCCGGTAGCTGTTGCTGCCAGCCAATTGGATTTCATGCGCGACGAAGATGGTGACGTTCACGCCGTCACTAGCTGGACGAAGGACCAACTTGAGGACATGCCCGAGCACCAGGAATGAGAAAAGCGTTACGCGGGTGGCCGAGGACTTCTTCCGCCTGAAAAAAGCCTGCTAGCCGACGCGATGTCAGTGCCCGATTAGTAGAGAGCAATCGAGTTCCTCGGGGAATGAAACCTGCAGATCAGCCTCCGGCAAAAAAGGCTGAGTGGCCATACGGAGCGATTTCAACCTAGCCGTCTTGGCGGCGCGTTCGGCGCACTCAGCCTCCGCAACCGCCTTCGCGGACCGACCAATTTTGCTATCTCCCAGCCAACACATCTATTCGTTCTTCTCGGACACGCCTTCGTGAAATTCTTGAAGAGGGCGGCGTTGTCGGCCGCGCGCGCACCCGGCGCGACGGCCAGCGGAACCTCGAAACAACCCGGCCCGAATTCGGTGTGGATCGAATCCATTTCGATACCCATGCGACGCATCGTCGACTTCAGGGACGAGAATATCTCCTCGTAAAGAACGGCCGATTGCAGGGAATAGGTGCGGTTGGCCTTGGCGAAGTGATTGAGATTTCGGAATGCCATTTCCCGCAACATGTCCGGTGTCTCCTGCAAGAGGAAGAATTCGAATTCGAAGGCCGACAGCACGTCGAAGCCCAGGTTCGCCGCCTTCTCGATCATCTTGAGCAGCTGGTTGCGCGGCGACATGTCGCCGAAGGCGCGTTCAAAATCGGCGATCGCAATCGCGCTGCCCTGGCCGAACGGGTACTGGCGGATGCTGTCCGGATCGATGAAGCAAGGACGGTCAATATAGGGCGTCAGATCGCTGTAGGTCTTCTCCGCACTGTCCCATCCGTAAAGGACATCGCAGAACTGGTATCCGTCGGCAGCGAGCTTGACGGCCTTGTCGGCCCCGACCAGCTTGTGACGGCCGTCGAGATCGAAGATCCCGATATGCACCTGTTCCGCATTCAACGCCTTGAGTGCGTCTTCCATAAAGGCTCCGAAATTTGAGGTCACTCAGGCGGCCACGGCACGAAAAGTTTGCGGCCGCGTCGCATCGACCTGTTGCAGATAGCTGCCCCGAAGATCCGGCTGCCGCGACAAGACCTTGCAGGCGCAGGCTTCCGTCATCCGCGAGATGATGCCGCGCGCCTCCTGCTGGCGAACGATGATGTCGGACGTCAGCTCCGCGCGCACCGCCTTGGCCGCGTCCGCAGAAAGGGCGCGGACGGCTGCAAGCGTGTCGGCTTCCAGTTCCGCGAACAAGGCCCGGGGCGCCTTGGCGTAGCACCCGTAGTCGCGCTCGATAAGGCGCTGCATCGATTCCTGCTCCCACCAGGCGTCGAAGGCTCCGTCTTCCGGCTGCATCCAGGCGCGCGGCGTTTCCGCGCCCGGCCAGACCGGAACGAAAGTCGACATGCAGGGCGAGGCGAGCGAGGCCCAGAATAACAGCGGCTCGTCCGGCTTCTCCGGGCGCGGAAGCTCGGCCACCATGCTCGCGGCCGTCTCGAAACCCTCCGGCGAGCGTGCATGCATGCAAAGCACGCTCTCGCCGTCGGCGCCTAGGCGCCAACCGGCATCGGCGTCGCCGGCCCCGTGGCTTCTCAGCACCGCGAAAACCTCTTCGAGCGAGATCTTTCCCCGCTCCTCCAGCGATGTCAGTTGTGCCTGCGAGAGCGCGAACCGTGCCACGCAGCCCGGAAGAGCCGGAAATTCCGGATCGGCATAGGCGGCAGCGAAATCGAACGGCGCGTCCGCAGCCGGATCGTGCCAGCCCGATTGCGTCGCGAAATCGAACGGCGCGTCCGCAGCCGGATCGTGCCAGCCCGATTGCGTCGCGAAATCGGCCGCGTGGGCAGAGATCCGATCATAGTCGGAGCCGATCGAATAGACGTTGGAGATCGAAGCCCAGCCCTGGATCCGCTTCGCCACCCAGTGTCGGCCGGCGGTCTGCACGATCCAGCCGCCCCTGCCGTCGGCGATGATGAAGCTGTTGTGATAAGTCATGTCGCGCGTCGCCGAAGCGCGCCCCGACTGGCCGTAGCGTTCGAGAAGCGCGATCAGGATGTCGAGCCCCTCATCCGCTGTCGCCGCCCGTTCTAGCGTCAGGCGCAAGAGGTCCATACCGAGAAGGCCGGGCTCGGTGGAGCCGGGAAGCTGTGGATACGGAATGCGCCTCTGAACAGATTGGCGCATGTCGCTTGCGGCAAGCGCGTAGCTATCGCCGTCACCTGCAAGCTCCTGAAAACCTGCCATGTGCGGCGAAATCAATTTATCGTGCCATCCAGCCGTATCGAGCGGATAAGAGCGGCCGGACTTCCTGAATGACAGGAGCAACAAAAATACGCGTTTGCCCTGACCGCTTTCTATCCCGGCGGGGAGTTCCAGAGCCTTGTCATAAGCTGAAGGCTGAACGTGCCGACCCGCCAAGGTGTGCAAATTCCTGACGTTGGCGCTCGGCGCAGCCAGGTCGCAAGTTGGCTTGAATTTCTAATCAACAACATGTATACATGGTGTCTATGAGTGAGCGCCATCAATCAGAACGCACTGCGATAGGGCAACGAAGCGATGCTGCGCAGGACGTGGTCTACCGCTGGCTGAAGCAGCATGTGCTCACCTTGCCCAGCCGCGAGGGCACGTTCCTTACGGAGGCGGAAGTCTGCCGCGAGACGGGAACGTCGCGGACGCCGGTGCGCGAAGCTCTGTTGCGGCTCGAAGCCGACGGCTTCCTGCAGATCGTCCCGAAGAAGGGCGCCTATGTTCCGCCGATTACCGAGGCGGAGATCGGAGCGGTCATGCAGGCCCGGAGCCTGGTGGAGGAGTGGTGTGCGCGGCAGGCCGCCGGCTTCGGCGACATGCTCGCCGTGGAACTCGACAGGCTGGTCGCCCTTCAGATGGAGGTGCAGCACGACCCTGTTGCGTTCATTGAGCGCGATCGGGAATTTCATCGCACGATCGTGCGCGCCGCTGGCAATCCGGTGCTCGCCGACTTCTATGAGGGCCTGCGGGACCGCCAGTTGCGGATGGGCGTGCACGCCGTCACAATCTCCGGTGGGCGCGGTGACAGCGTGCTTGCCGAACATGCAGCGATCGTCGAGGGCATACGCCGCGGACAGCCCGAACAGGCGGCCGCAGCCGTTGCCCAGCATTTGGCGCGGACGCTGGTCGCCCTACGGCTGCCGACGGCGGCAAGCTGGGGCGCGGTTGCAACCGGGCGCAGGCCGGCGGTGGCGGCGCAGTGAAAAAAGGGGCCGCGGCGTTCGCATCGGCAATGCCGCCGAACAGTCGAAACACACAGTGGCGGCGGGCAGTTGGCCAGCGGAATTCGTGAATTGATTTTTGTGACTTAACAAAATCGATGCCGAAAGGGCCGGGCATGATCATCGAAGGAGAAACGGCTTTCGACGTGCGCGCGTTCCGGCAGGCGCTTGGACAATTTCCGACCGGCGTCTGCGTCGTCACCTGTCTGGCCGACGGCGAGCAATTTGGCATGACGATGAGCTCGTTCAACTCGCTGTCTCTCGACCCGCCCCTCGTACTTTTCAGCATTGACCGTCGTTCAGCCAGCCTGCCGCTCTGGGAGAAGGCTGCCAGTTACACGGTCAACGTTCTCTCGGAAAATCAGAAGGACATTTCCAACCGCTTCGCCAAGCCGCTTTCCAACAAGTGGGAAGGAGTGCGGTTCGAGCAGGGCCGCTCCGGCGCCCCGGTGCTACCCGGCGTGGCGGCGCTGTTCGATTGCGAGCCGTGGGCCAGGCACGAAGCCGGGGACCACGTGCTGTTCATCGCCAGGGTGAAGCATTTCCGGTCGTTCGCCGACCGGCAGGCGCTGGTTTTCAGCAAGGGGCGCTACGCATCACTGCAGCCAACGGAGTTCACGGCGCCGCTTTGGCCGCTCGACATCCATTATTGATTTCTTGGGCACTACTGATCGCGGAGGGTAAGATGATCAAGACCGGGGCGCAGCATATCGAGATGCTGAGGGATGGAAGGCAAGTCTACATCAATGGCCAGGGCGCCGGCGACGTCACCGCGCATCCAGCCTTCCGCCAGACCATCCGGTCGGTCGGCGCGCTCTACGATTTCCAGGCGCGAC
>NZ_JAMYQT010000062.1:0-27432 GCF_040320985.1 Mesorhizobium sp. M0571 | reverse complement strand
GGTCCTTATTCTCTTTCTTTTGTGGGAGGTGATCTCTTTATATAAAGCCGCCGTGCCGGTTCTGGGCGCCCGTGGACTGGGCCGGGCCCGCCCCCCCCCCCCCCCCACCACTGGTGGATCACTCGAAGTCCTTGACGTTCACGACTTCTCCGGCCTGGACAACCGGTTTCACCGGCTCATAAACGAGGCGTCGCCGAACCGCTTTATCGATGATTTCTACGACATCATCACGTTCATTTGTCACTACCACTATCAGTGGAACAAGCAGGACGAAAAGCAGCGCAACCTTGCCGCGCTCCACGAACACGTCGCCTATATCGATGCGCTTGAGAGCCACAATTCCACTCGGATTGAGGTGGCCTGCCGAGCGCATCTGGCTTCAGCAAGGGAAACACTGATGCGTTCGCTTACAGGATTTGATGAAACGAACGTCAACGCATAGCGAAAGAGCTTTGACCCTGGGGGGCAAACTCAGCGCGATGCAGGCGTTTTATGATCGAGGCCGAATTGGCGGTGACAAGTTCCCTTCCACAACAAGGGAACCGACGCACCCTTTGGGATGCGTCGGAACAAAGGTCTACGCGTGGCGGATTTCCGTCCCAAGCACCTTCAGGCATTCGCGGATAAACGCGGCAAGCGCCGTCCAGCCCTTGGCTGAAACCATCGTGCCGTCGACATATGCCTCCGTTGGAGACAGGTCGATATAGGTGCCGCCGGCAAGCGTCACTTCGGGCTCGCACGCCGCCAGTGCGCCGACCTTCTTGCCACGCACGACACCGTCGACCGCAATCAGGATCTGCACGCCATGGCAGATCGTGAAAATCGGCTTCTTGGTTTCGTGGAAGTGGCGCACCATCGCCTGCACGCGCTTATCGGTGCGGATGTATTCGGGGCCACGACCGCCGGCGCAGTAAACAGCGTGGTATTGATCCAGCTGCTTCTCAGCGTCGGCGAAGGTCTTGTTGATCAGCGCATAGTGGCCGAGCTTTTCGGTGTAGGTCTGATCGCCCTCGAAGTCGTGCAGCGATGTTTTGATCACGTCTCCGGCGCTTTTGTCTGGGCACACGACATGAACAGTGTGGCCCACCGCTTCCATCGCCTGCTGGTAGACGAAGATTTCGTATTCCTCGGTGAACTCACCGGTCAGCATCAGGATCTTTTTGCCTGGCATGGTCGTTCCTTTCCTGTGACAACTGCCGGGCGAGACATGTACTCGCCCGGCGGTTTGAGGTTTTAGAAGGGTGAATCGGGGAAGTAGTATTCCTTGGCATTGGCCTGCGTGATCAAAGGCATCGGGACAGTCTCAGTCGAACGCCAGCAACAAACGGTCGCGGGAATGCTCGATATGACGACGCATCGCCTGCTCGGCCGCGGCAGGATCGGCCGCAGCGAAAGCGGCCAGGATGGCCTCATGCTCGTCAAGCGCCTCTTCGGTGACGCGCGAATGGAACATCAGGCGAAATATGTGGAAGTGGGTATGCTGGTGCGCCAGCGTTTCGCGCACGAGTTCGTTGTTGGCGAATTCCATGACCTTGTCATGGAAAATAGCGTCTTGGCGGGCGAAGTTGGAATACCGCAGGCGCTCGTCCTTGCCCTCACGGCGCGCCATGACGCCGGCTGATTCCTGAAGCTGGGCGAGCTTCGCCTCGTCCATGAGCGCGGCTGCCTTGGCCGCGCCATGAGGCTCGAGCAGCAGGCGAAGCTCGTAGAGCTCATCAAACCGTCGCTTCGTGATCTGGGGGGCAGCGCGGTAACCGATCAGATGCGTCTTCAGCACAAGGCCTTCGCCTTCGAGCCGGCCGAGCGCCTCGCGGATCGGCGTGTGAGATACGTTGAATTCCTTGACCAGACTGTCGACCGTGATGCGGGAACCCGGCGCAATCTTCAGCGACATGAGTTGCGCAAAAATCGCTTCGTAGACGTCCTCAACCAAGCTGCTGGAGCGCTGGATACGCCCGCCGGCGAGGTTCGCTTCGTCTACACTGGGTAAGTTCATGGCCTGCATGTTTTGCCTCTTGACACATTGAGTTGCTAACACGATGCTCCGGACAGTACAATCCTATATCCTATACGATTTTATAGAGGATACGATTTGAAGCTGTTTCGAGATAACGCAGTGGCGCTTGCGGTGGCCCTGCTGGAGCAGCGTGCCGCCCCCGCGGCCCATGCTTCCTCACCTGCCGAACCCGAACGGACCGTCTGCATTCCGGGCGATGGTTCGACACGTCGGTATGCAACCGCGCTGCAGGAGGGGTTTGACATCGAGCCCAAGCTTTGGGCCGAGCTCAGCGCCCTTTCGCATTCCAATCCAAACAACACGACAGGACTCAGATTATGAGCCTTTTCGCTGCCATAAGGCTGCCGCGCGAAATCCTCTTCGGGAAGGGCCAGCGCCACATCATTGCGACCGTCGCGGCCGGGCTCGGGCGTCGCGCGCTCGTCTGCACCGATGAACGTTTTGCCGCAACGGGCCCTTTCGCGGAGATCGTAGCGGCGCTGCGGGCCGCCTCGATCGACGTGCTTGTGCATGACCGTGTGCTACCCGACGTACCCCGAGACACCGTCGCCGTCTGCGCCGAACAGGCGCGGAAGTTCGCGCCCGACATGGTGATCGGCATTGGCGGCGGCAGTTGTCTCGACATGGCCAAATGCGCCGCGTTGCTCATCAGTCACGGCGGCCAGCTCCAGGACTACTACGGCGAGTTCAAGGTGCCTGGTCCGACGCTGCCGCTGATCGCGGTGCCGACGACAGCCGGCACCGGCTCCGAGGTGACCCCGGTCGCGGTGATCTCCGATCCGGATCGCACGCTGAAGGTCGGCATCTCCAGCCCGTATCTGATCGCGGCTGCGGCTATCTGCGACCCTGAACTGACGATGACATGCCCGCCGGGATTGACGGCGATTGCAGGCGCCGATGCGCTGACGCATGCAATCGAGGCCTTCACTGCGGTCAGGCGTGGCACCGATCCCGGCCTTTCGCAGAAACATGTCTTTATCGGCAAAACCGCTTTGACCGATCATTTCGCCCTGCTGGCGATCAAGCTGCTTGGCCGAAGCCTTGAAACGGCATACCGCCAGCCCGCTGACGAGGACGCCCGGGCTGAGGTGATGATGGGTGCACTTGCAGCCGGCTGTGCGTTCGGAACGGCCGGCACAGCGGCAGCGCACGCCGTGCAATATCCGGTCGGCGCGATAACCCACACCGCTCACGGATTGGGTGTCGCCACCATGTTGCCGTATGTCATGAAGTACAACAGAACAGCCGCAGCGACCGAGATGGCCGAGATCGCCAACGCGCTCTGCCTCGATGGAAAAGGCCGGACGGCCGAAGAGTTGGCCGACGCGACCATAGGCGAGGTCAGTCGGCTGTTTGGGGCAATCGGGATCACTCCCTCGTTAGCCGAGCTAGGGCTTCCCGCCGATAAGCTCGATTGGACGGCGGAACAAGCGATCAGTATCGAACGCCTCATCAAGAACAATCCGCGGCCATTCGATTTGGGGTCCATGCGGCGCCTGGTCCAGGCTGCCTTTGATGGCGACCTCGCCAGCTGCGTCATGTAAACAATCGGGAATATCGAGATGAACACGTCTTCACAGGTTCTGGCGGATGATCAGGGCATCAGCGACTTCCACACAATCTCGCACGGACTGTATATTAGCGGCCAATGGCGGCAGTCCGCGGATGGCAGGGTAATTCCTGTCATCGATCCTTCGACCGAGGCTGTCATCGCCGCTGTGCCCGATGCGACCGTGGACGACGCGGCCGCTGCCGTTGAAGCCGCTGCCAAGGCAGCCCATGGCTGGCGAACAACGTCGCCGCGAAAGCGTTCCGAGATCCTCAGACGCTGCTTTGAACTGATGACGGAACGATCAGAGGCGCTCGCGACTCTCATCGCATTGGAAAACGGCAAGGCGCTCCGGGATGCCCGCGGCGAGATCGCTTATGCCGCGGAATTTTTCCGTTGGAATGCCGAGGAGGCCGTTCGCATCACTGGCGAATTTGGCACTGCCCCCTCCGGCACCAATCGCATTGTGGTCGACTACGAACCGATCGGCATCTGCGTCCTGATCACGCCTTGGAATTTTCCTGCCGCGATGGCGACGCGCAAGATCGCGCCGGCACTTGCCGCTGGATGCACGGTGATCCTGAAGCCGGCCAGCGAGACACCCCTCACGGCCTACGCACTCGCCGCGCTCTATCAGGAGGCAGGCGTTCCACCGGGGGTGGTCAACGTCCTGACAACCTCGCGTCCCGGCCCTGTGACGGCAGCCATGCTGGCCGATCCGCGAGTACGCAAACTCTCCTTCACCGGCTCGACGGGTGTCGGTCGCGCTTTGCTGGCAGAGGCTGCCAGGCATGTGGTTTCGTGTTCAATGGAACTAGGCGGCAACGCCCCATTCATTGTGTTCGACGACGCCGATCTCGAAGCGGCACTTGATGGCGCGATGGTGGCGAAGATGCGCAACGCCGGCGAGGCCTGCACCGCAGCGAACCGCCTCTATGTGCAAGCTGGCATCTACGAAGCCTTCTCTGACGGACTTGAGAAGCGGATGTCGTCGCTCAAGGTCGGCGCCGGCACCGACCCGGATACGGAATGCGGACCCATGATCACGAAAAAGGCGGTCGAGAAGATAGACCGCCTTGTCATTGACGCGGTCACACGCGGTGCGCGGATCATGTGCGGCGGCTCAGTCCTGTCCGGACGTGGTTTCTTCTACCCTCCTACAGTGCTTCGCGACGTGCCAGGCGACTCAAAGATGGCGCATGAGGAGATATTCGGGCCTGTAGCGCCAATCTCTAGCTTCGAAACCGAGGCCGAGGTCATCGCACGCGCCAATGACACCGAATATGGGCTTGCTGCCTACATCTACACCCGCGATCTGGCGCGTGGCATGCGGGTGGCCTCCAAGATCGAGGCCGGGATGATCGCTCTCAACCGCGGGCTGATGTCCGATCCGGCAGCTCCCTTCGGCGGCGTCAAGCAGAGTGGGCTCGGCCGCGAGGGAGGACAGCATCACGGCATTGCTGAGTTCATGGAGGCGAAATACCTCGCCATCAGCATGTGAGCAGAGGAAGAATGCAAGGCGATCCCTTTCGCATCCGCGACCACGTCGCGGATTTTGACGAAATCGTGCAAGACATCGTTGACCGCAGCGAGGCCGCCCGCGCCACCATTGCGATGACCGCGGAGGTGGCCTACGGCCCGGATCCGACCGAAACCATGGACCTGTTCTTTCCCGCGGGCAAAAGAACGGCCCTGCCGGTGCACATGTTTGTCCATGGCGGCTACTGGAGAATGTTCTCGAAGCGCGACTATTCATACGTCGCGACGACAATTACCAAGGCCGGGGCCATCGCCGTCATCCTCGATTATGCTCTGATGCCCAAGGTCAGAATGGCGACGATTGTCGACCAGGTGCGCCGCGCCAAGCAGTGGGTCCTGGCCAACATCGCCGATCATGGCGGAAACCCGGCGGCCCTGACTGTCAGTGGTCATTCGGCAGGAGCACATCTTGCAACGTTTCTGTTCAACGGCGAGCATACCCCTTCGAATGTGAGGGCAGCCCTTCTGCTCGGCGGGCTCTACGATTTGAAACCGCTCCAGGATTCCTTTCTCGCCGACGAGATTGGAATCACCGACGAGGAAGTCGCCATGTTTACACCTCTTGCCTGTCGGCATGATCCTCAAACCGAGGCGACGGTTCTGGTCGGAGCCAATGAGACGCCACCCTTCCATCAGCAAGCCGATCGATTCATAGCGAGCTTGCTGCGTCAGGGATCGTTGGTAACGTCGCTTGTGCTCTCGAACCGCAACCACATGGACAGCGTCAGAGATCTTGGCGTGCCAGGGACCCAGGCTGCTGATTGCCTGGCAAAACTGATCGCCAAGGCCTGCTAACTACCTTGGGTTCTCCAGGCGGTTTGTTTTGCGCCACTCCTCGTACTCCCCGCGGGCATCCTCATGCAGCGGATAATAGCGTTGCAACGGCCCGCCCTCCATGAGCTTCGCTCGCGAGAACTCCTCCCAATCGTGATGCTTCTGTGATTCTTCGATCACCTTCGGGGCCATTGCGACAGGAAGCACCACCACCCCGTCGTCGTCGGCGACGATGATGTCGCCGGGGATCACGGTGACACCGCCGCAGGCAATTGGAACGTTGACGGCGTTCGGATAGATGCTGGTCTGCACATGATAATTTGGCGTCCAGCCGCGCAGCCATAGGGGCAGATCGAGCTTTTCGACATTGGGCCGGTCGCGCATGCACCCGTCGATGACGATGCCCGCGCCGCCCCTGCCCTTAAAATACGTCGACATCATATCGCCGAAGACGCCCGAGCTCATGTCGCCGCGCGCGTCGACCACGACCACATCGCCGTCCTGCGCGTGATAAAGCACGTGCCGATGCAGCTGCGTCTCAGGATCGGCATATTCTCCCTCGGTGAATAGGTCCGGCCGCTGTGGCATGAACTGCAGCGTCAGCGCCGGCCCGACGATCGACTTCCCGTGGTTCTGCGCCACCGGTCCCACCATGTGCGGATTGCGAAAACCCATGTGGCCAAGCGTGCCGGCAACCGTCGCGGCGCCGATCTCCCTTAGCGCGTCAATCAGGTCTTTTGGCGGCCGCGTGATGTCGGGAGCATGTGTCATCGTGGACTCCGGTTGAAAGGGAACTACCAGTTCGTAACAGAACCGTCGCGGCGCTTAAGGTGAGGCGCTTCCCAGAAACGCAAACTTCCCGCCTGGATCGCCTGCTCGTTGATCTCGACGCCGAGCCCCGGCAGATCGCTGACCGGATAGTCGGGGCCGTCGAGCCGTGGTTGCACGGGGAAGAAGTCGGAATTGTCGAAGCCCAGCTTTATTTCGGGCGCCCTGGTCTCGAGCCACGCGAAATTGGGTACAGCGGCGGCGAGATGCACGGACGCGGCCGTGCACACCGGACCAAGGGGATTGTGCGGCATCAGATCCACATAGTGCGCCTCGCTCCAGCCAGCGACTTTCATCGCCTCGGTGAGCCCGCCGACGTTGCAAACGTCGAGCCGGTTGAACTGATGGATGCCGCGCTCGATGTAGGGCAGGAACTGCCACTTGCTGGCAAATTCCTCGCCGATGGCAAAGGGGACGTCGGTCATCGTACGCAGGGATTCGTAGGCCTCCGGTGTCTCGTCCCGTATCGGCTCCTCGAGGAAATCAAGCACGCCGCGGCCGAGCTTGTTGCAGAAGCTCGCCGCCTCTGCCACCGACAGCCGATGATGATAGTCGATGCCGAGAACGACCTCGTCGCCCAGCGCCTCGCGCGCCTTGTTCAGCATATTCGCGGTAGGGCCGATCGACTCGCGCGGCTCGAAGATGTCCCTGCTGTTTTGCCCGACCGGGAAAAAGCGGATCGCCTCCCACCCCTGTGTGCGTAGTTCGCGGGCTCGTTCGATGGCAACATCGCCCTCGGTCTCGTCGCCGGTCGACGCAAAGGTGGGGATGCGGTCGCGCTGCCTGCCGCCTAGCAGCTCGTAGACCGGCACCCCCAGCGCCTTGGCCTTAATGTCGTGAAGGGCGATGTCGATGGCGGAAATCGCCGCCTGCAGAACCCGCCCGCCTTCGAAGTACTGGCTGCGATAAACCTCTTGCCAGATCCGCCCGATTTGCATGGGGTCGCGGCCGATGAGAAACTCGCGATAATGCTCGACCGCGCCAGCCACGGCCTTCTCGCGACCACTCAAGCCGCTCTCGCCCCAGCCGAAGATGCCCTGGTCAGTCTCGACCTTGACGAGCATCTGGTTGCGCGTTCCTACCCACACTGGATAGGGCTTGATCGCGGTGATCTTAAGCTTCGTAGTCATCCACGCCACGTTCCAAACGCATCCGCCCTGTCTCAGTTGGCCTTGAGGGCCATTTCGGTTTCTCCGTCGAACAGATGCATCCGCTCCTGGTCGAACTCGAGCCAGATCTGTTCATCGGGCGCGACGGCAATGTTCGGCGGCACGCTGACGTTGACGATGGCGCCGGAGAGGAACGTCTGCACGAAGGTGACGTCTCCGGTCGGCTCCACCGTGTAGGCCTTGGCCGGAATGGCACCGGGGACCGCGCTCTTGCGCAGCTTGATCGTCGAGTGACGCGCGCCGAGCACGACTTTCTTGCTCGTTGCCCTTGCGACCTTCTGGGCGTTGCGCGGCGAGAGCTCAAAGCTCCAGCCCTCCGCGCTGGTCAACACAGAGTTGCCGTTTGCCGTCGATGCCTCCAGCGGAATAAGGCTCATCGCCGGGCTGCCTATAAAGCTGGCGACGAACATGTTGACGGGATGGGCGAAGACCTGCGCCGGTGAATCGTATTGCTGGAGGTAGCCGCCGTTCATCACCGCCATCTTGTCGGCCATGGTCACGGCTTCGAGCTGGTCGTGCGTCACATAGATGATCGTCGCCTTGAGGTCCTGGTGGAAGCGCTTGATCTCCGAGCGCATCTGCACGCGCAGTTTGGCATCGAGGTTAGAGAGCGGCTCGTCCATGAGGAACACGGCGGGGTCGCGGACAAGCGCACGGCCCAGGGCCACCCGCTGCTGCTGCCCGCCCGAAAGTTCGCGTGGCTTGCGCTCGAGCAGGTGCGTCATGTCGAGCACTCGCGCCGCTTCCTTGACCTTCTTGTCGATCTCGTCCCTGGGCAGTTTGCGCATCTGCAGCGGGAACGCCAAGTTCTTGTAAACCGATTTCTGCGGATAGAGCGCGTAGTTCTGGAACACCATTGCGATGTCCCGGTCCTTGGGGTCGAGGTCGTTGACCACCCGGTCCCCGATGACGATGTCGCCCGATGTGATCGGAATCAGCCCCGCGACGAGATTGAGCGTGGTTGTCTTGCCGCAGCCTGAAGGGCCGACGAGCGCAACGAACTCGCCGTCATTGACCGTCAGCGAGACATCGTTGACAGCTTTGAAGCTGCCATAGGTCTTGACGAGATCTTTGAGGACCACGTGGGCCATCGGCAACTCCCTAGTGCTTGACCGCGCCTTCTGTAAGGGCGCGTACGAAGTATCGTTGCAGGACCAGGAACAGCACCACGACGGGCACGCTCATCATAAAACTGGCCGCCATCAGGCCCGGAAAATCCGTCGTATTTTCCGAGAAGAAGCGCTGGATGCCGACCGGCAGGGTCAACTGGTCGTTCTTGGAGAGGAAGGTGTAGGCGTAGATGTACTCGTTCCACGCGCCGATGAAGGAATAGATCGCCGTAGCGATGATTCCCGGCATCGAAAGCGGCATCACGATCAGGATGAAGGCCTGGAACCGCGTTGCGCCATCGATGCGCGCCGCCTGCTCGAGTTGCACCGGGATGTTGTCGTAAAAGCCCTTGAGCAGCCAGATCGCCAGCGGCAGGCCGAAGGTGAGATAGGTGAGAATCAGCGAGCCATGCGTGTTCATCAACCCGAGCACGCGCATCAGGATGAAGAGCGGCACGAGAAAGATCACCGCCGGGAACATGTTGCGCAGCAGCACGGCGAAGAACAGGAAGTTGCGGCCGGGGAAACTGAAGCGCGAAAACGCGTAGGCCGCGGGGACAGCCACGATCACGGAAAGGATTGTCGTGACGGTCGACACGAAAAGGCTGTTCCAGAAAAAACGGAGGAAGTCCTGACCGACGCTGTTCTGCGGATCGAGCAGCTTTTGGTAGCTGGCGAAGGTAGGCTCGTCCGGCCACCATTGCGGCGGGAATTGCGTCGCCGCGAACCCGGACTCGATCGAGGTGATCAGCATCCAGATCATCGGCACCGCGGTGTAAAGCAGCATGAACACGAGGAAGATGCGTCCGGCCCACCGCCATCCGTCGACACGCATTCGGCGACGGGTCTGGCTTCGAGAGGCTGTCTCGGCGATCGCGCTCATGCGCTCCCCTCTTTCCGCTCGTTGCCGCTTAGCGCACGGACGTAGAAGTAGCCCAGCGTCATCAGAATGAGGAACAGGAGCACCGAATAGGCCGACGCCACGCCCCAGCGCTGCCGGCCGAAGGCGAGCTCATAAATGTGGGTTATCCAGATATGCGATGCGTTCGACGGCCCGCCGCCGGTCATGATCCAGGGGATGATGAAGGAATTGAAGTTGGCCACTGCGAGCAGCAGGATCGTCACCACCGAGACGTTGCGCAAGTGCGGGAAGGTGACGTGCCAGAAGCGCTGCCATGCATTGGCCCCGTCGACTTTTGCGGCGAGCAGTAACTGGTCGGGGACTGTCTGGAGGCCGGCCATCATCATGATCATGGCAAAGGGAAACTCGCGCCAGATGTTGACGACGATCAGGGAGGGGAGCACTGTGCTGACGTTGTCGATGAAATTCGGCGGCCGGTCGGCCAATCCGAGGCCGACCAGAACCGCGCCGATGATCCCGAAATCCGAATGGTAGATCCACTTCCAGATATAGGAGGCGGCGACCGCGCTGATGACCCAGGGAATGATCAGGATAGCGCGCAGGACACCACGGCCGACAAAGTCGCGGTGGAGCGCCAGCGCAGTGGCAAACCCCAGGACAAAGGAGATGAAAGTGGACCCCAGTGTCCAGATCATGGTGTTCCAGGTGACTTTCCAGAACACCTGACTGGTGAGGATGGCCGTGTAGTTGTCGAAGCCGATGAAGATCTTGTCGCGCAGTTGCAGGCCAGGCGGCGTCTTAAAGAACGACAGCTCGATCGTGTAGTAGATCGGATAGGCGATGACTATGAGCATCACGGCGATCGCCGGAAGCACGTACGCGTAGTCGGCGCGATGCTCCCAGATCTTCCGCAGCGCGCCGGACCTACCGGGTTGCAATGTTCGGCGAGCCTCGGCCTTGCCGGTCACGATCGTCACTGTGGCGTGCCCTTATTCTTCGGAACGAACCGGCTGCACTATCCGCGCAGCCGGTCAGATCGTAGGTCGGGCCTGGACTAGAGTCCGCCCATCAGGTCTTTTACCTTCTTGGCCGCGTCGTCCGCCGCCTCGTCGACAGTCATCGCTCCGGTCAGGGCATTCTGCAGCATATCCGGGACGATGATGTTCATGATCTCGGGGGCCTGCGGCAGCGCTGGGAACGGGATGCCGTATGGCAGCATCGAGGTCGTGACATCGAGGAACTTGATGTTATCCAGGCGTTCCTTCATCCATTTGGTCTTGAAGCCGTTAAGGTTGCCCGGGTTCGAGCCGGCGTAGGCCATCTTCAGCGACCATTCGGGGCTCGTCCACATACAGATGATAGCCTTTGCAGCCGGCTCGTCTACCTTGCCGCCCTCGACATATTCGGGCTTCAGGATGTGAATGTTCGAGCCGCCGAACACGACGGCGCGCTTACCGTCGGGGCCAGTCGGAATCAGGCCGTAGCGCATGTTGTCGATGACGGTCTGCGCTTTGTCCTTGTCGGTGCCGGTCGCCTTCGCCTGCAGGTCAAGCATGACGTTGTAGTCGGACGGGTGCGAGATCATCATGCCGAGCTGACCGGCGACGAACAGGGGCTGATTATCGGCCTGCTGGTTGGTGAGTGCCGAAACTGGAACCGACTTGTCGCGAACATACATGTCGTATGACGCTTGCAGCGCCGCCTTGCTCTGCGGGCTGTCGAGCTCGACCTGCTTATAGGTCGGGTTCGCGGTGGCTTCGTCGAAGACGCCGCCGCCATAGGCCCACAGCTGTGGCATGAAGCGATACGGCGTGTTGCCGGCATTCTTGCGAGCCACGAGGCCGTAGCCGGCAATGCCGAGCTTGTCGTGGATCTGCTTGGAATATTTGACGACGTCGTCCCAGGTTGCCGGAGCCTTGTCCGGATCGAGGCCGGCACGCTTGAAGATGTCGGCGTTCCAGATGAGCGCCATCGTCTCGTTGTTGGTCGGAATGCCGTAGGTCACCCCCTCCCAGGTCACGGCCTTCATAGCGCCGGGCCAGAAATCCTCGGTCGAATACCCCACATCCTCGGGCTTGAGCGGCTGCAGATAGCCCTTTGAGGCGAACTCGGTACCACCCAGGATTTGCAAGCGGACCGCCATCGGCGCGGCATTGCCCAGGAGCGCGGTCCGGAACTTGTCGAGAAGGTCGTTATAGGTGAGGGCTTGTTCCTCAAGCTGGATGTTCGGATAGGTTTTGCGGAAGGTCTCGAAGAAATCCTTGTAGTACTGGCGCAGGAGGTCGGGGTCGCCCTCGAACACGCCCTGATACCAGAAAGTCAGTCGCCCCTTGTAGTCGAGCGGGGTGACCTTGGCGCAATCGGCCGCCGTGTCAAAATCCTGTGTGCCGGCGATGGAGCGCACATATTCCGGCGACCACTTGCTGAGGTCGACCGGCGGCGCAGCCAGCGCCGATGTGGGCATCAGGGATGCCATCAAAGCAGTGACGACAGTGCCGCGCAGGACCGCACTGCCGAGCGTAATCCTCGTCATAGGTATCCTCCCTGGTTCTCCCATGCCGCCCTGCGCCGAGGCAAAGCGGTCCTTGCTCGTTTCGATCGCGAGGATGCTCAATGTATCCTCTCGATCCCTTGGTACGTTTTCAGATCATAGATTGCCTGTCAACGCGCTGGATCGTACATTGTTTGCGAAAGCCGTGTGTGATATCGGGCAAGATATGTATTAACTTGGGGAGCCGGCCTTGGCCGAAATAAGCGATTTCAAAGCTATGCCACCCGTGGAGACTGATCCCATCGGGGCCTCCAGCGAGGGCGCCTCGCTTTATGAATTGATCAGGGAAGACATCATCGAGGGCCGGCTCGCCGCCAACGAACGGCTTGTAGTCACCGATCTCGCCCGGCGTCACGGCACCTCGACCAATCCTGTGCGCGAGGCCCTGCAGCTGTTGCGTGGGGAGGGCTTTGTCATCTTTGTCGCCAACCGCGGCGCGCGCGTCCGACCCATAGATCAGGATTTTGTCCGGGATATCTACGAGATCGGTGTTCTGATCGAGCCAGCCCTGACACGATGGTTTGTGAATATGGCTACCGGCGAGGACATCGCCGAACTCGAACGTCTCCAAGGCCTGATTGAAGAGAACAACTTCGCCGACACATTCAGGCACAGCGAGCTGGATACCGCTTTCCACACCGTGATGTACCAGCGGCACTATAACCGCCACGCCGCCGAGCTTTGGTGGAAGCATCGCGAAGTGCTGCGAGCCGTGAGCCGGCGTTTCAATTTCACGCTCGCGCGACGTGCCGCGATCATGCGCGAGCACCGCGAACTCATCGCGCTCGTAAAGGCGGGAGAAGCCGACAAGGCGGCCGAGCTCGTTTCCCGCCATGTCGAGGGTTCGGGCCGGCATATTCTCGAACAGATGCGTGCGCGCAACGCCGCTCGGGCCGGATAGAATGTCCAGTCTAGACCATCATTAACCCGACCCATTCCAGATAAAGGCAGTTGAGATGAAAATCACGAGCATTCGGCCGTGGCTGATCAAGTCCGATGCTTCTTATTGGGGAGAGTATCTATTCGTCGAAGTGATGACCGACGAGGGGGTGAGTGGGTGGGGAGAGATCACCACCACTACAAGGCTCGCCAACCGCGCGCTCTGCACGATCCTGCGGCAGATCGGCGTCGCCGTAACAGGCGAGGATCCAGCGCGTATCGAGCATCTTTGGCATAAGATTTTCCGCAGCTTCACTTACATGGGCAGCCGCGGCGCCGCCGTCGAATGCGTGAGCGCCATCGATATAGCCCTCTGGGACATCCGGGGCAAAGTCCTCGGCAAGCCGATTTACGAGCTGCTGGGCGGACCGGTACGCGATGAAATCGCCCTCTACACCCATCCCAACCAAGTCAAATTTACCAGCAAGGAAGCCGTGGTCCGTGAAATTCGAGACATCGTCGAGTCCGGACACACGGCGCTCAAGTTCGATCCTTATCCCCACCAGGGCCGCAGTGCCGATGGCCTGCCCCGCGAACAGCGGGACGGCTACCTCGATGGCAGCATGAGCCGCAAGGACGAGCGCGAAGCCGCAGAACTCACGGCTCTGATCCGCGAAACGGCGGGGCCTGATGTCGACATTCTCATCGATGCGCATGGCCGCTTCGACGTTCCCACCGCCATTCGCCTCTGTCGGAGCCTCGAGGAAGCCGGCCAGATCGACTGGTTTGAGGAGCCCTGTCCGCCCGAGAGCCTTAACGCCCTCAAGCAGGTGCGTGAGAAGGTCAGTACCGCTATCTCGTGGGGCGAGCGCGGCCACACGAAGTGGGATTTCGTGCCGATCCTGGAGAACAAGCTCGCTGACTACATAATGCCGGACGTGACCTGGACCGGCGGCATTACCGAACTCAAGAAGATTTCCGCCCTCTGCGAAGCCTACTACATCCCGGTCTCGCCACATGACGCCGCGGGGCCGATCAACGTGGTTGCGGGAGCGCAGGTGATGATGACCGTTCCTAACTTTTACAAACTCGAAACGTCGGAGTGGAACCTGGGCAAATACGATCACCTCATCGACAGACCACTCGACGTTTCGAACGGCAGCCTCAAGCTGACGTCGAAGCCTGGTCTCGGTGTTGCGATGGACCGCGACTACCTGCAGGCCCATGAGATCGAGCTGGGGTAGCAACGTTCTATGCCGGCCCAGAGTGAGGGGCGACAAGCCTCGCCCACCAGAAAGAGGACCAGAAAGAGGATAAGTCATGCCAAAGACGGGTGGTGCCGACGAGGCGCTCAATCGGGTGAACACGAACTCCAAGCCATCTGACCTTCGCATCACAGATATGCGGGTAGCCGAAATCGTCGGCGCGCCGTTCACCTCGGCGCTGCTCAAGATTTACACCAACCAGGGCATTGTCGGGCTTGGCGAGGTGCGCGACGGCGCCAGCGCCACCTACGAGCTGATGCTGAAGAGCCGGCTGCTTGGCGAGAACCCTTGCAACATCGACCGCGTGTTTCGCCGGATCAAGCAGTTCGGCGGGCACGGCCGGCAAGGCGGCGGCGTCTCGGCGGTCGAAATCGCGTTGTGGGATCTCGCCGGCAAGGCCTATGGCGTCCCCATCTACCAGATGCTCGGCGGCCGGTTTCGGGAGAAGGTGCGCATGTACTGCGATACCGACGCCACCGTGCCGAGCGGCACCGAGACCGGCAAGCGCCTCAAGCAGCGCATGGCGCTGGGCTTCACGTTCCTTAAGATGGATCTGGGGCTGATGCAAATCGCGGATGTCGCCGGTGCGGTCGTGGCCCCTGCCGGCTCACTTGAAGGATACCGCGTCCACCCTGGCCGCGGCCCGGTCAAGACCGTTGAAGAGCGGCGCGTCCGCAACGCCGTGTACGATTTGCATAACGTCCCCCACCCGTTTACCGGCCTCCACTTTTCCGACAAGGGCCTCGACTTGCTTGAGCAGTACATTGCCGAGGTTCGCGACGTTATCGGCATGGAGGTTCCGCTCGCCATCGACCATGTCGGCCACATCTCACTGCAGAACGGTATTCGCCTCGCCAGGCGGATTGAAAAATACGTGCCAGCCTGGCTCGAGGATGTGATCCCGTGGCAGTACACCGAGCAGTACCGACAACTGCAAGACGCAACCACGGTGCCGATCTGCACCGGCGAGGACATCTACCTTAAGGAGGGCTTCGAGCCTCTGCTCAAGAGCGGCGGCCTCTCCGTTATTCACCCAGACCTGCTCACCAGCGGGGGCATTCTCGAGACCAAGAAGATCGGCGATATGGCGCAGGACCACGGCGTCGCTATGGCCATCCATATGGCCGAAAGTCCAATCGCCGCAATGGCCGCGGCCCATGTCGCGACCGCGACCGAAAACTTCATGGCGCTCGAATACCACTCTGCCGATGTCGACTGGTGGGACGATATCGTCACCGGCGTTCCCAAGCCGCTCGTGCAGGATGGCTTCATCACTGTTCCGGACAAGCCGGGCCTGGGGATCGACGACGTCGTCGACGAGGTGATCTCGCAGCATCTGCAGCCAGGTGTCACGGGCATCTGGCAGCCGACGGATCACTGGGACAACGAGTATTCCTGGGATCGCACCTGGAGCTGAGGCGAAAAGAACCGAAGATGAAGATCACCGACCTCCGATGTGCCGTTATCGGCAGGCACCCCATCGTTCGCATCGTTACCGACGAGGGCCTCTATGGCCTGGGCGAAGTCGAGTTCACCAAGACCTACCTCAAGCCTTGGGTGCTTCATTTCCGCGAGGCGCTGATCGGCGAGGACCCGACCGACGTCGAGCGGGTGATGCTGAAGATCCGCCAGCGCGGCTCCTTCAAGCCCTATGGTGCGGCGGTCAGCGCTATCGAGCATGCTCTGTGGGACATTGCCGGCAAGGCGGCAGGCGTGCCGGCCTACAAACTGCTCGGCGGCAAGGTGCGCGACAAGGTGCGCGTCTATAACGGCTCGATCCGCCAGAAACGCACGGGCGACCGGCCGGAGGATTACGCCGCTGACGTCAAATGGATGATGGAGCAGCCGCAGAACTTCTTCATGGTCAAGCAAGGAATCTCGTTCCACTCCAATATGAAGGACACCATCGAGGGCTTCCACTACGGCGTGACGCAGAAGAAGGCCGGCTATCACGGTGCCATGGATCAGGGCGTGATCAGCGAGCGCGGTTTCAACCATATGCTCGACTGCGTGATCGCGATGAAGGAAATGCTGGGCGACAAGGTCAGCCTGGCGCTCGACTGCGGCCCGGGCTGGATGCTGCCCGATGCGATCAAGTTCGCTCGCGCGGTCGAGAAGTACAATTTGATGTGGCTCGAGGACATGCTGACCGGTGACTATGTGCCGTGGGTCAATCCGCAGGCCTATCGGGAGCTGACCACCTCTACCTCGACGCCAATCCATACCGGCGAGCAGATCTACCTGCGGCACAATTTCAAGGAGCTGATCGAGACGCAGGCGGTGCGCGTCATCGGCCCCGATCCTGCCGATATTGGCGGCATTGCCGAGCTCAAATGGGTCGCCGAGCACGCCTATATGCACTCGATCCTGATGGCGCCGCATGGCACGGCGAACGGCTTGCTCGGCCTCGGCGCGTTGATCAATGTCTGCGCCACCTTGCCCGCCAACTACATCGCGTTCGAATACCCGAGCGCCTCCGACCCCTGGTGGGAGGATCTCGTAATCGGCCTGCCGTCGCAGATCGTGAAGGACAGCATGGTGGACCTGCTGGAAGCACCGGGGTTGGGCCTCGATATCGACGCCGAAGCAGCCAGGAAGTATCTCAGGGAAGAGGATGCGGGCTTCTTCGACTGAGCCATCCTTCTTGCGCCAACCTGCACCACGCGGACCGCTTCAGTAAGACGCCTGCTCAAAATGAACTTTCAACCAAGACAACGAAGCCGGAATCGACCATCTGGCAATTGTGGGGAAAGGCGGTAGCGCTCTCCCGCTACCATCGCTCCCCTGTACGGCCCGGAGACATGGGTAACAGTTTGTACCTAAGACATGGTGCAAGATGCGCTGGCGCGGTCCTCGTGCTGCGCGCATGACTGCCGTAGGCGCAAAGCAGCCATGCCGCCGTCGCGTGTGAGACTCTGCTTTGGTGACAAGCAGAACAGCAGCCCCCTACGGCTCGTCCCTCTCATCGCGCAAATTAGACACAACGCGGCGGTTCTGCGACCTGCAGGCGGTGTCGGGGCACTCGCGGACGAGCCTGTCCTTGCCGTAGCCCTTGGCCCACATGCGGTTGCGGTCTATGCCGCCGGCGGCGAGGTAGTCCATCACCGCATCGGCGCGCTGCTGCGACAGCGCCGTTTCACTTGCGCCGGGATCGTCGGCGAAACCCTGCAGCTTGAGCAGCCAGCGCGGATGCTTTGCTAACCAGGCGATCTGGGTGTCGAGGGTGGCCTTGGCGACAGAATCGAGCGCGGCCGAACCTTGCGTGAAATAGGTGCGGCGGCCGACATTGAGGATAAAATCCTCCTCGCTGCCCGGCTGCACGTTCTGGAAGCCGGCAACCTCGGTGTTGGTGATGTCGGGCGTGGAAGGGGCCAGCGTGTTGCTGGTCGAGCAGGATGCGGCCAGCACCAGCAGGCCGGCGGCGAGCAGCCGGCGCGTGTTTTCAATCATGCGGTTCATGAGGCGCCAATCATTCGACAGTGGTGGAAGCGGGCGCCTGGTCGGCGATGTGCGGCAGGACCTGCACCGCGGTGCCGATCGGGCAGCGCTGGTAGAGGTCGATGATGTCTTCCGGGAACATGCGGATGCAGCCGCTGGAAGCGTCGGTGCCGATGCTCCACGGCTCCAGCGTGCCATGCAGGCGGTAGCCGGTGTCGGCGCCGTTGCGGTGCAGATAGAGCGCGCGCGGCCCGAGCGGATTGTTGGACGCGCCGCCTGCGACCATGTGCGGTAGGTCCGGCTTGCGCTTACGCATTTCGGGGGGCGGGACCCATTGCGGCCACAGCGCGCGGCGGTCGATCGTCGCGCGGCCGTACCATTTGAAGCCGTCCTTGCCGACGCCGACGCCGTAGCGGATGGCGGTCTTGTTTTCCATGATGACGTAGAGGAAGTGGTGGCGGGTATCGACCACGACGGTGCCGACCGGCTCGCTGCTGAAATACTTGACGATCTGGCGATGCCATCTCTTGTCGATCTTGGCGAAGTTGGTCTTGCGATAAACAAAATTGTTGTCGCTGGCGGTACCGGCGAAAAAGGATTTTGCCGCCGCGGCTTGAGCAATATTGCTGGTTGCACCCACCGCGACCAGCGCCAGGCCGCCGAGCACGACACCCCTGCGTGATAAAACCATCGGCAATATTCCCCCATGCCAAAAGCCTGGCTGACCATAGTTGAGAATTACTTCGCCTCAAAGTGGAAAATGCTGCGTTGCTCAGTCCGCCGCAAGCGGAATGGCGGCTTTAAGGCTCTGAATTCTGGAATCGGACGTTCACCGCGACGCAGTCCGTCAGGGTAAGTTGAGACTTTTTCTAGGGCGAGTTGCCAAGGCGCGCCTGTTCCGCCTGAGCGGGGGGGAACCCGATTGTCGACGTCCCGCGAGGTTGTGCATATGAGGAAAGGGTAACTCACACTACGCCAAGTTAGAGCGGCATGTTTGAGTGCGTTTTTCCCCTGTCACGCCTTGAGACGGAGTGCCTCGACAAGTAGAGCGAAGGCTGCGGTGTGTTGGCGTCGGCTGGGGTAATAAAGGTGATAGCCCGAGAAGGGTTGGCACCAGTCTTCTAGTACCCGGATAAGGCGTCCTTCTGCGATGAACGGAGCAACCTGGCATTCAAACGTGTATGCTAAACCGAGCCCGTCAAGGGCCGCAGCTTCGAGCATTTCACCGTCATTGATGACGAGTGGGCCATTCATCCTGACTTCAAGTTCCTCACCGCCTTTCTCGAACTCCCAGGCAAAGAGCCCGCCGCCGGTCGTCTGACGGTAGCTGATGCCTCTGTGTTCCCCAAGTTCGCGCGGTGTCTTTGGAACCGTTCGGTTTGCAAAATACGACGGTGATCCGACTACCGCCATGCGCAGGTCCGGGCCGATCCTTATTGCCACCATGTCCTTCTGGACCTGCTCACCGATCCGGATACCGGCGTCGAATCTGCCTGCAACGATGTCAACCAGGCCCTCGTCCAGGCTCAATTCCACTTCGATATCCGGATACTCCAGAAGGAGTTTGGCGATGACGGGCCACAGTACTGATTTGGCAGCATACCGGAATGTCGTCAGGCGAATTAGGCCAGTGGGCTTGTCGCGCAGGGCGGTGACGGCGGCGATCTCGCTTTCGATGTGATCGAAGGCCGGTCGTAGGCTTCGCAGCAAGCGCTCTCCAGCTACCGTCACGGACAGGCTGCGTGTGGTGCGTGAGATCAGCCGGACTCCCAGGCGCTGTTCCAGCGTCCTAACAGCGTAACTGAGCGCCGACTGCGATAGGCCGAGCTTTGCTGCGGCGCGTGTGAAGCTGCCTGCCTCTGCTACGGCGATGAAGACTGCCAGCTCGCTGAAATCTCCGCGCCTCATTTATCAACCCCATTTCTAACTTCATGCGGATTGTAACGGCTAATCATATCGAGTCCTATTCGCTATTTCACCCTCAGAGACAACGAAACGCGCGTCGAAAGGGAAACGCTGTGGACACCTCACGACAGATATTCCAGCCGTTCCAATTTCCGAACGGGTTAAGCGTCGACAACAGGATTGTCATGGCGCCGATGACCACCTGGTCGGCCAACGACGACGGAACGGTCTCTGATGCGGAGATCACCTACTACCGACGTCGGGCAACTGGCGTCGGACTTGTGCTCACAGGCTGCACCCATGTCTTGCCCGACGGCATCGGCTTTGCGGGCGAATTCGCCTCCTACGACGACCGTTTCACCCCAAGCCTCTCTAGGCTGGCGTCAGCGGCCAAAAGCGGCGGGGCCAAGGCCGTCCTGCAAATCTTCCACGCCGGGAGTAAGGCCGTGCCGGCGCTTATACCCCGCGGCGACGTCGTCAGCGCCAGTGCGCTCGAAGTCCAGCCCGGCCCCTTCAATCCGGGCGGTGTGAAGACACGTGCACTGACGAATGACGAAATCCTCGCGATCATTACCGCTTTTGGCGAGGCGACACGACGGGCCATTGAGGCAGGCTTCGATGGCATCGAACTGCATGGTGCTCACGGATTTCTGATCCAGAACTTCTTCTCGCCTCTCTACAATCAGCGTGGCGATGAATGGGGCGGCACCCTCGAAAATCGGATGCGTTTCCCAATTGCCGTAGTGCGTGAGGTAAAGCGAGTGGTCGCGGCACACGCGAACCGCCCCTTCCTCGTGGGCTACCGGGTGTCACCCGAGGAACCCGAGTCAGGTGGCTTGCGTATCGCTGACACATACGAGCTGATTGAATGTCTTATCGATGAAGGTGTGGACTACCTCCACGCATCGCTGACGAGCGTTCTCGAGGCAAAGCCTATAGAGGCGCCCGAGGGCGACACCATCGCTGGCCTGATCACTCGCCGAGCCAGCGGGCGGGTCCCGGTCGTTGCCGCGGGCCAGGTCAGGACGCCTTTTCAGGCCGAACTCGCCCTGCACAGAGGCCTCACGCTCGTCGCGGTTGGGCAGGGACTGGTGATGAACCCGGAGTGGGTCGAGCTAGCAAAGAGCGGACGCGAGGATTTGATCGAGACCGAAATCCGGCCGTCGAGCGTTCTGGGTATCGATATTCCAGCGAAACTATGGGGTGTGATTCAGTCCGCCACCGGGTGGTTCAAGATCATCGCTGAGACGGACGTGCCAAAAGCCAACGCCGCATAAATTGAAAAGATACTGCTAGGAAGGATACGGCTATGAGTAGAGTATGGATGATTACCGGCGCTGGGCGAGGCATGGGCCTCGACTTTGCCAAGGCGGTCTTGGCCATCGGCGATAAGGTCGTTGCGACCGGTCGTAACCCCGATCGGGTCGCCAAGGCGATCGGGCAGTCGGACAATCTTTTGGTCGTGACATTGGACGTGACCAAGCCGGCCGACGCCGACGCTGTGGTGAAGGCAACCCTCGACCGCTTTGGTCGCCTCGACGTGCTCGTCAACAATGCCGCGGGCTTCTATGCGGGCTATTTCGAGGACCTGACTCCGGCCCATATCGACTTTCAGCTCGCGTCCACCCTGACCGGGGCCATGAATGTCACCCGTGCAGTCCTGCCAGTGATGCGCGCGCAGGGTTCTGGCAAGGTCATTGCAATCTCATCGACGGCAGGTCTGGTTGGCTTCGAGTTCTGTTCTGCGTACGCTGCGGCAAAATTCGGCGTGGATGGCTGGATCGAGTCGCTGCAAGCCGAGGTGGCGCCGTTTGGCATTGAAACTATGATCGTGAACCCCGGGTTTTTCCGCACAGAGCTACTGACGGACGAATCCACTCAATATGCTCCGTCATCCGTTAGCGACTACAGCGAACGTCGCGCCCAGCAGATAACGGGCTGGAAAGCCGCGAACGGTCGGCAAGTCGGCGACCCGGCCAAACTTGCGCAGGCGTTGATCACTTTGGTCGACAAGCCGGAGCTGCCCCGTCGGTTTATCGCCGGCGCCGATGCTCTTGGCATGGTCAGGCAGAAACTCGCTCTGCTGCAGCAACAAGTCGACGCCCATGAGGAGGTATCCAGCTCACTGGCCTTCGACAGCTGACCGTCAAGTCCAGCACTGCCATTGTCGCAGGTCTATTTATGAGCGCCATTGATAGGCTCATGCGAATTCTGGTGGCTAATCCGAATGTCATGTCCGTGCTCTGCTGAGGGTTGACCCTTAGGCAACCGGCCAACGACCGGCCTTCGGAATAGACGTTCCCTTTCTGACTGATGCCGCAGGCTTCGCCGGTCCGATCAACTTCGCGAGAAGTCCTAATCCCGCCCGCCACTCGAGGAGACGACATGTCACAGCCCCGACAGCTAGCCTTGGACATCAACAGCCGCTGCCACCAGTTCAATCTCGACGTGCGCGTGACCTTGCTAGACCCACTACGCGAGGATGCCAACCTGCCCGGCACGAAAAAAGGCTGCGATCATGGGCAGTGCGGCGCCTGCACTGTCCACGTCGACGGTGAGCGTGCCGTTGGCGGATGGTACACTGGTCGCCACCGCCGAGGTGCCGCCGGCCGAACTCATCCCCGACCTGCTGGCTGTGTCCGATGTGCTCGGCACCGGCTGGTATGCGGCCGACGCAGCCGAGGTCCGAGAAGGATCGACGGTAGTGGTGGTCGGCGACGGTGCGGTCGGCCTGATGGGCGTGCTTGCGGCCAAGGAGATGGGCGCTGAGCGCATCATCGCCATGAGCCGGCACGCCAGCCGCCAAAAACTCGCCCGCGAGTTCGGCGCGACCGACATCGTCGCTGAGCGCGGCGAGGAAGGTGTGGCCCGGATCAAAGAGCTCACTAAGGACGTCGGCGCGGACTCGGTGCTGGAATGCGTCGGCACGGCGGAATCCTTCGACCAGGCGCTGGCCTGCTCTCGCCCCGGCGGCACCATCGGCTATGTCGGCGTGCCGCATGGCGTGAGCTTCGATGGCCAGAATCTCTTCTTCGGCCAGAAGCGCATGCTGGGCGGCCCCGCGCCGGTGCGCCGCTTCCTGCCCGACCTTATGGACCGTGTGCTCAAGGGCAGGATCAAGCCCGGCAAGGTCTTCGACCTCAAGCTGCCGTTGGCCGAGGTCGCGGAAGGCTACCGCGCCATGGACGAGCGGCGCGCCATCAAGGTCATGCTTTCGGTGTGAACGAAGATTGGGCGGACGGCCTGTCCGCACCCACAAATCAGAAAAGGAACAACGACATATGACGATGAGATTGAAGATCGCCGCCCTTGCGCTTGCGCTTTCGGTCGCCGCGCCGGCTTTCTCCCAAGAGTCCCCGATCATCGGCGCATGGCGCATGAGGTCGCTCGAGGCCGGTGCCGAGGGAAACCTCAAGCCCGTGCCATATTCCGGCCAGGTCATCTTCACCGAGGCCGGCACCCTCTCGGTGCAGGCCCAGAACCCCGACGCTAAGGCGCCGGACACGCCTTACACGGCGAATGGCTACGAAGCCTATTACGGGCCGGTCGCCATCAACGACCAGGACAAGACCTTCGTCATCACGATCGGGTCCTCCCTGGTCCGCAATCTTGTCGGGAAGAGCATGAAACGCAAATTCGAAGTCTCGGACAATAAACTGGTCCTCACGCCGGACAATCCGGCCGAAGGCTGGCGCGTGACCTACGAACGTTACTGATCGGAACAGCCCCACTGTCAACGTTATCGGTGGCCACAATGGCGCGGACTTCAGACCGAAATGGCGCGATAGCGGAACTGGTGCCAATCATGGCGGCTGTCTTCGCCGGCTTCCTCCTGATCGGCTTGGCGCTACCCGTCCTGCCGCTGCATCTTCACCAGCAGCTCGGCTTCGGCCCCTTCGCAGTCGGGCTGGTGACGGGCAGCCAGTTCGTCGCCTCGATGCTGTCGCGCATTGGAGCCGGAAATTATGCCGATGGGCGCGGCGGCAAGCGGGCCGTCATCGTCGGCCTCATTGCCGCTGCCCTGGCGGGGTTCATTTACCTCGGCTCGCTGGCATTACTCGACCGCCCGGTAGCGTCCGCATCGGCGCTCTTCGCCGGCCGGGCGGTACTGGGCGCGTCTGAGAGCTTCATCATCACCGGCGGCGTCGCCTGGGGCCTCTCCCTTGCGGGCGGACAGAACTCCGGAAAGGTCATAGCCTGGGTGGGCACGGCGATGTTCGCGGCGCTCGCGCTAGGCGCGCCGATCGGATCTGCGCTTTACGCGGCGAGCGGCTTCGCCGCGATCGCGCTCGCGACGGTCGGCCTGCCGCTTGCGACGCTGCTTGCCATCCTGCCTATGCGTGGCACCAGCCTCGCCGCGAGCGCCGCGCGACAGTCATGGACGAGCGTGGCGCAAGCGGTCTGGCTTCCCGGCGTCGGAGCTGCTTTCAGCAGCCTTGGCTATGGCGCGATCCTGTCCTTTGGCGCGCTGCTCTTTGCCGAACGCGGCTGGCAGCCGGTCTGGCTTCCCTTCACCGCTTATGCTGCGTCGCTGATCGCGGCAAGGCTGTGCTTCGGCCACCTGCCTGACAGGTTAGGGGGCGCGCGCGTCGCCGTGATCTTCGTGGCGGTCGAGGCGACAGGGCTGATGCTGATCTGGCTTGCGCCCGGGCCCGTTCTCGCCGCCATCGGAGCGGGCCTGACTGGCCTTGGCTACTCGCTGGTCTATCCCGGTTTCGGTGCCGAGGCCGTAAGTCATCTTCCGCCACGCAGCCGCGGCCTGGCCATGGGACTCTACACCGTCTTCCTCGACGTGGCGCTTGGCTTCGGCAGTCCGGCGCTCGGCTTGGTCGCCGCGTCGGCCGGCCTGCAATTCGTCTTCTTCGCCGTCGCGACGGCGACGCTTCCGGCGTTGGGCATCGCTCTGCTGCTGGGTCGCCGTAACGCTCCACTATAGATAGTCTGTGCTCGAGATGTCGCGCAATCACGATCGCTCCCGCTTCGGGCGACGTCTGCTCCAGGGCAATGGCAAGATCGACTTCTACGGCCGACAGGCTGCGCGAAGCGGTAATTCGCCGTTCGAGAGACAAAAGTTTTTTTCGGTGAACCCACGACATCGACAAAGTAGCACGGAGTGGCCCCTCTCCTGCCGCTCTCGAGCGATGACACGGTATTGACCCTGCGGCGCTGGCTGCCCCCGCAACGCTGGTGAATTCGAAGGAGTAGTGCGGCCGCTCCTACCCCGATGAACAAACAGAGGGCACCGATCTCGTTCGCCATCCGCCAATAGTCCCGGCAAAAAGCGCGTGGCGGCAAAGAGAAGCCGCAACATGTAGACTCGGACCAATATATCCATGGGCATTGAGAGATGTTCCGCACCTGCAAAATAATGACCGAATGATCTCAATCTATTATAGTTGAACACGAGTCTCACGAGATGCAACGCCGCACCGCCTCGCGAGTTGATTTTGAAGGACTTTTCTAGAATTCCATAGCGATTTGTATCTCAGTCCGTATCGCACGACGCGGACCTAGCCACTAGGTAAGTGGCCCTTCTTACGAGGAACCGAAACGACATTCAGCGTTGTCGTGCTTTCGCCAGTTGCGGCCATTCAGAGAGCTGACCCAAAGCTGCGGTTCCGTAGCGATTTCCGGCTCGGACCGTCGTCACTCATAACTTTGACGCGACATAGTCCGCACGGGACGACAACGATTGATCCAGATGGACTCGCAGAGTGCCCAACAGGGGCGCACGCCAGTTCAGGTTGTTTGGGACTGGATTTGCGGCGCCGGGCTTGGATGCCGCAAATGCAGGGCTCCGTTTCGATCCATCCGGGCGAGACCCGCACCACACGGATCCCCTTTGGCGTGACCTCCTTGGAAAAGGCTCTTGCTGCAAGTCGAAAGCGCCGCCTTCGCTGCGGCCCGGTGGTTGATGCCGGGAGCGGAAGCTCGCGCTGGATCGAGGTGACATGGATGACCACGCCCGAGCCTTGCTCCATCATCATCGGCAACAGGGCAGATCAAGCAGGGTTCATCAGCTTCGCGCGAGGATGATTTGGAACGACGGGAAGACCAAAGACGTTCGTGCATATTGCATCCGCTAGCCACAGGTCTAACGCTTGCTATTCTCAGTAGTCCGAGGCGTATCATGTTTCGCAACTCGGGCATCATTTCTCTGCCTCGCCCGCTTGAGCGTCGTGTGGACACTCTTGCCCAGTCGTTCATGCGCCAGCGGCTCGGATCTCAGATGGACTTCTCGACTCCGGAAGGCGAGCCGGCGCTGTTACCACCCAATTCCGTAACCTGGCGCATTTTTAAGAACCCTGTTGCGCTGTTCATCGGCGGGGTAACGGCGGTGCTGCTCGAATTGGCAGAGCCGCGGGTTCGCGACGCCATTTGGCAGCACAGCAGTTTCCGCTCCCTCGCGCTCCGACGATTGCAGCGTACGGGCCTCGCTGCTTTGGTCACGGTCTATGGCCCCCGATCCAAGGCTAAGGCCATGATTGAAGATGTGGTCAGGATGCATGGGCGCGTTTCGGGTCGAACCAGCGAAGGCGAGCCATACCACGCCACCGACCCGGAGCTGCTGGACTGGGTGCAAGCGACGGCCGAGTTTGGTTTCATGGAGGCCTATCACATCTATGTGCATCGTCTGCATTTTTTCGAACGGGACGCGATGTTTGCTGAGGCTCGCCCCGTGGCGCTTCTCTATGGTGCGGTCGGCGCGCCCACGTCTCAGGCCGAGCTTTACGCGCTGTTCGACGTAATGAGGCAAAGACTCGTCGCGTCGCCGATCGTGTCGGAGTTCCTGGAGATCATGGAAGAAGTTCCCGCCTTGCCGGGAGTTGCTCGACCCCTTCAGCGGCCGCTTCTGAAGGCGGCCGTCGAGATCCTACCCCAATGGGTCCGCAAGCGGTTGGAACTCGGCGACCGCTGGACCTTGAAGTCGTGGGAGCGTGTTGTTGTGAAGACGACGGCTGCAATCTGCGACAGCACCGTGCTTCATTCATCACCAGCCGTCCAGTCGTGCCGCCGCCTCGGCCTTTCCGAGAGCTATCTCTATCGCCGAACGGCATCCGAAAACCTACACAGAACCGGACAGTGTTCGTTCCTTGACTAAATGTCAGGCACGCGTCGTGCAGACGTTCAGCTTCTAGTTAACGCGTCTTGAAGGCACGAACTCGATAGCCCACTGGACGGCGGGGCGTGACGCAGGCTCGCCAAGCAGACGCGAACAAACTACCGGACGGCTGCCGGCAACAGTGAAGCCGTCGTACCGTCAAAACCGGCATGGGCCGGCTCGTGGCCGGAGCCGCCGCCCGAGATGACCGTGTAGCCCTTCTCGGTGACTGTCAAAGTCACGATCCTGATCCGCGGGTCAAAGAGCGCCTCCAGCAGCTGAGCGGTAAGCGCCACGCCGCTCCCCTCGTGCGGGGCATGAGGTGACTGTGCGAAGAATCCCCCCGATCGCGAGAGACGGAGGGCCTACGTGGGAGCAGACGGCAAAATGGACGTCGATTTGGACGTCCCAACAGCTGGCTACGCAGGCCGGCTCGAGGTTCTGG
>NZ_JAMYQT010000061.1:0-27882 GCF_040320985.1 Mesorhizobium sp. M0571 | reverse complement strand
ACCGGAGCGGGCTCCTGTGGCAACTGTTCATGAGCTGTCCGGAGATCCGGGCCGGGCTCGCGAGGCTGGGGTTTTCTCAGCGGGCGAACGCCTCCGCTGTAATTTCACGAGAAAGATGATGAAGGGACGAGCGGGGACAATTCGCCGAACTATCGCGGCAATCCGATACAAGTCCTCGCAGTCCCAACCAAGATCAGCCAGCAGGGAAGCCACATGTTGAGACCCTGAAACGATCTAGGTGTTAGGCGGCATGAGCAAGCAGGTAGCAGATATCATCGTTGAAACGCTGCAGAGCGCAGGCGTCGAACATTGTTACGGCATCGTGGGCGACACGCTCAATCTGATCGCGCGTTCGCTCGAGCGAAGCAAGATCGAGTGGGTGTCAGTGAGACACGAGGAGGCCGGGGCTTTCGCGGCACAGGCCGAAGCACAACTTACGGGTCACTTGACGGCTGTCGCCGGAAGTTGCGGCCCTGGCAGCCTGCATTTCATCAACGGGATTTTTGAAGCAAACCGAAACCGCGCGCCGGTCATTCTCATCGCAAGCCAGATCATTCGCGATGAGTTGGGCTTCGATTTCGTCCAGGAGGTCGATTTCAAGCAGATCTACAAAAGCTGCAGCGTCTTCTGTGACATGATCTACACGGCGGAGCAGGCGCGACGCAAAACCGTTATCGCCTGCCAAACCGCCTTGTCGAAGCGGGGTGTCGCCGTTCTCATCGTCCCGGCGGACGTTTCCGCCTCAACGGTGCACGATGACATTCCGTACGCAGTTCACGTTTCAGAGCCCGTTGTTCGTCCGAGTGATGCTGATCTCGACGAAATCGCAGGGATACTCAACAAAAGCGGGAACCTTGCCATTTATGGCGGATCCGGCTGCCAGGGGGCGCATCAGGAAATCCTCGCCGTTGCCGAGAGGCTGAAGGCCCCGATCGCTCATACCTCGCGCGGGAAGGACTTCCTGGAGTTCGACAATCCCTACAACATCGGCATGACCGGGATGCTTGGCAATGAGGCCGGCTATCACGCCTTGCTCAACTGCGACACGCTGCTGCTTCTGGGGGCCGATTTTGCGTGGCGGCAATTCTATCCCGACAAGGCGAAGATTGTGCAAGTCGATATCGACCCGACACATCTCGGCCGACGGCATCCGGTCACAAAAGGTGTTGTCGGCGACGTGAAAACAACCCTGGAAGCGTTGCTGCCGAAGCTGGGGGAACGCACTGACGCCTCCTTCCGTGACCAATACGTGCGGCGCTATGCCAAAGCCAGGCAATCGGAAAAGACAAAGGCTGTCGCGGGTCACGGTGGGTGTATTCCTGGAACCTACCTCACCGAGGCGATCAACCGCCATGCCGCGAAGGACGCGGTATTTTCTGCGGACGATGGCACACCGGCCGCTTGGCTTGTTCGCTACATCGAAACCAATGGTCGGCGCCGCACGTTCGCCAGTCTGCTGCATGGAACTATGGCTGGCGGTTTGCCATCGGCCCTTGGGCTGCAGAAGTCTCAGCCAGGCCGCCAGGTCATCTGTCTGGCCGGCGATGGCGGGCTCTCAATGCTTTTCGGGGACCTGATGACCGTGGTGCAGGAGGAATTGCCGATCAAGATTGCGGTGTATGACAACGGCAAGCTCGGCTTCGTGGAGATCGAGCAGAAGGCCGAGGGGATGCTCGATACATTCACGCGGCTAAAAAACCCGAACTTTGCCGAAGTTGGGCGAGCGTTGGGCCTCTGGGGCCAAACGGTTTCCAAGGCCGACGACCTTGAAGCGAGCGTCAAAGACTGGCTTGCGCAACCGGGGCCCGCGCTGCTGCACGTGCACGTCAGTCCATTGCAGCTGGTCATGCCACCATTCATGGCCGCGGCACCAGCAGTTGGCATGGCGCTTTATTCAGCTCGCGCCGTTTTGCACGGTCGGGGAGGGGATGTTTGGGAAATGGTGAGGGAAAACTTCCTGTGACCCGGCATCGTCGTGTCGAACAGGCAAATGCGGCCCTGCGGCTGCAGGCGATGCTGTCGCCAGGCCAACCATTTATCGAACTGCGCGTAGGGCTTCACGTCAGTGTCCGCTCGGATCGTGATCGTGCTGACCCGTATGACCGAAGCGAGGAGGCTTCCCCGAGACGTGAATTGGATGCGCCTGTCTTGCTGAGGAATTCACCTCTCTGAGGGGTAAGGCAGAATTGCAACCCAATCTTTGAGCATGATCGGTACCGGTTCAGCAGCACCGTACAAGCATAACTCCCCTAGAAGATGCAAGCTCGAGGAATAGTGACGACCTCGATGACGACGCTTCAATGGCCTTTATTCGAATGAACTCGGAGCAGCAGAAATGAGCGTCAAGACCATTGCTTATCAGTTTAGCCAGACTCGGGGCGAGGCCGGTCTATTGCACACCCGTGCAATTGATTTCTGCATGCTCATGAAGCCACGAGTGATGGTGCTTGCTGTCTTCACCGCGTTCGTTGGATTGGTTATCGCCCCGGTTGACCTGCATCCCCTCAACGCGTTCGTCGCAGTTCTCGCGATCGCTGCGGGGGCCGGCGCCGCCGCAGTGCTCAATATGTGGTACGACGCCGATATTGACGCCGTCATGGCGCGTACTGCGAAGCGGCCAATCCCACGCGGCAAGGTGTTGCCGATCGAAGCTCTCGTATTCGGGATTGTTCTTGCGATGGCTGCGATCGCGGTACTTGCCCTGGCGACCAACGTCGCAGCGGGCACACTGCTCGCGCTCGCAATCCTCTTCTACGTCATTGTGTACACGGCGTGGCTGAAGCGGCTCACGCCACAGAATATCGTCATCGGCGGCGCTGCCGGCGCACTTCCGCCGGTCATTGGCTGGGCAGCTGCGACTGGCCAAATCGGGATCGAGCCGCTGGTCCTGTTCCTCATCATCTTCCTCTGGACGCCGCCCCATTTCTGGGCACTGGCCCTCAACCGCACGGATGAGTATGCCGGTGCCGGCGTACCAATGCTGCCCGTCGTTGCAGGGCGCGCCGCAACGACGCGGCAGATCCTGATCTACTGCGCGCTCTTGTCTGCGGCTTCCGTGCTGCCCTGGGCGCTCGGGTTTGCCGGCCCAATCTACGCTGCGGCAGCCATCGGATGCGGAGCAAAACTTGTCGTGCTCGCGATCCAGTTGCGCATAAGCGACGAGGCCGACCGCCGCGCTCCACGCCGTCTGTTCGCTTTCTCCATTTTCTATTTGTTCGTGTTGTTTGCAGCGGTCCTGATCGACCACGCCGATCAGCCGCAGCGCTCCACGCCTGTGTTCAGTTCCCGGACTGTCCACGCCGAAGCTCTGCCCAATGCAGCCCGAGCCGCAGGCATTTCAATCACCACCGGCACAGATGAGGTTTGATATGCGGCTCAGGTTGCTCGCTACCAGCTTGATCGGTGTAGTGACGCTCGCGGGCTGTTCGGAAGGTGTTCTCAGTCCGCAAGGACCTGTTGCCGCCGCCGAACGACTGGTTCTGTTCAACTCGCTCGGCATCATGCTGGCGATCGTGATCCCAACGATCCTCGCCACACTCGGTGTCGCCTTTTGGTTTCGGTCCTCGAATGGGCGCGCTCGCTACTTGCCCGATTTCGAGTATTCGGGTCGTCTCGAACTGCTCGTCTGGTCGATCCCTGCCATGACGGTGCTGCTGGTTGGTGGCGTTGCCTGGGTCGGCGCGCATGACCTCGATCCGCGCAAGCCAATTGCTTCCGCCGTCGACCCTGTCAGGGTTCAGGTGGTCTCGCTCGACTGGAAATGGCTGTTCATCTATCCCGACCAGGGCATCGCAAGCGTCAATCGATTGACCATCCCGGCTGGTACTCCGGTCAGCTTCGAACTGACCTCCTCGGGCGTGATGAACAGCTTCTTCGTCCCGCAGCTCGGCGGCCAAATCTACACCATGGCGGGAATGGCAACGCATCTTCACTTGCAGGCCGACCATCCTGGAACCTATCGAGGGCTGTCGGCCCAGTATAGCGGCGAGGGTTTCGCCGACATGCGGTTTGCCGTTGATGCGGTGCCAGCCGCGGCCTTCTCGCAGTGGGTGAACGCAACGCGCGACGCCGGCCCGATGCTCGAGGCACAAGCCTATGCCGATCTGGCCAGGCCAAGCGAAGCCGTATCGCCTTTCACCTACCGCGACGTCGCTCCCGACCTGTTCAATCACATCCAGAGCTTTGCTGCGCAGCCGAATGATCCGGCGCGGCTCGCAGTTCTGACGTCACAGAGGACAGACAAATGAACCTGCTCGGCAAGCTCGACTGGAGCGCCATCCCATTCGACCAGCCGATCATCATGGGGGCAGGGGCCTTCATGGTCCTGGCCATCGTCGGCATCCTGTCATGGGTCACGCTGAAAGGATATGTCCCCTATCTGTGGCGCGAATGGATCACGTCCGTCGACCACAAGCGGATTGGCGTCATGTACTTCCTGCTGGCGCTGGTCATGCTGCTGCGCGGATTTTCCGACGCGATTATGATGCGGGCGCAGCAGGCCGTCGCTGCCGGCGGCTCCCAAGGGTATCTGCCGCCGGAGCATTTCGATCAGGTCTTCTCGGCACACGGCACCATCATGATCTTCTTCGTGGCGATGCCGTTCGTCATTGGCCTGATGAACTTCGTCCTGCCGCTGCAGCTTGGCGTCCGCGATGTTGCTTTTCCGACGCTGAACTCGGTGAGCTTCTGGTTGACCGCCTCGGGCGTCCTGCTGATCAACGTCTCCCTGGTTGTCGGTGAATTCGCCAAGACGGGATGGATCGCCTATCCGCCACTCAGCGAGCTGCAATTCTCGCCCGGCGTCGGCGTCGATTACTATCTGTGGTCGCTGCAGATCTCGGGCGTCGGCACTCTCCTGACCGGGATCAATTTCGTCACCACAATCCTGAAACTGCGGGCACCGGGAATGGGCTACATGCGCATGCCCGTCTTCTGCTGGACTTCGCTTGCGGCCAACTTTCTCATTGTCGCGGCCTTTCCGGTTCTGACCGCCACGTTGGCGATGCTGCTGCTCGACCGGTATCTCGGCTTCCACTTCTTCACGGTCGACGGACAGGGCAATGCGATGATGTACGTCAACCTGTTCTGGGTCTGGGGTCATCCGGAAGTCTACATCCTGATCCTTCCGCCGTTCGGCATCTTTTCGGAAGTCGTCGCAACTTTCTCGGGCAAGCCGCTGTTCGGCTATCGCTCCATGGTGGCTGCTACAATGGCGATTTGCATCCTCTCCTTCCTCGTCTGGCTGCATCACTTTTTCACGATGGGCGCGAGCGCCGACGTCAACGGCTTCTTCGGCGTCATGACCATGATCATCGCCGTGCCGACAGGCGTGAAAGTCTTCAACTGGCTGTTCACGATGTACGGCGGGCGCATCCGCTTCGAGGTGCCGATCCTGTGGTCGGTGGGATTTATGGTGACCTTCGTCATTGGCGGCATGACCGGCGTGTTGATGGCAGTGCCTCCGGCCGATTTCCAGCTCCACAACAGTCTCTTCCTAGTCGCGCATTTCCACAACGTCATTATCGGCGGCGTCGTGTTCGGCGTCATGGCGGGCTACAATTATTGGTTCCCCAAGGCATTCGGCTTCAAGCTCGACGAGCGCTGGGGCAGGGCATCGTTCTGGTGTTGGCTGATCGGCTTCTACGTCGCCTTCATGCCGCTCTACGTGCTGGGCCTGATGGGCATGACCCGGCGCATGCAGCACTATGACAATGTCGCCTGGCAGCCATGGCTGGTCGTGGCGACGATCGGCACCGTGATCATTCTGGGCGGGATTGCCTGCCAGATCGTGCAGCTGGTTGTCTCGATCCGCGACCGCGACCTGCTTCGCGTGACCGGCGATCCTTGGAATGGCCGCACGCTGGAATGGTCCACGGCCTCGCCGCCGCCGGCCTGGAACTTTGCGGTCCTGCCGCAGGTGGCCGAGCGGGACACCTACTGGGTCACGAAACAACGCGCCGGCGAACAGCAGGCTCAACCCGAGCCACCGCCCCAGTACGAGCCGATTGAAATGCCAAAGAACAGCCCAGTCGGGTTCGTCAACGCCTTCTTTGCCGTCGTCATAGGTTTCGCCCTGATCTGGCACATCTGGTGGATGGCCGGGCTGGGACTATTCGGCACGTTCCTGACGATACTCATCTTCGCCTTTCGCGATGGGGACGAAACCGAGGTGCCGGCAATGCAGCTCGCCCAATTCGATCGGCTTTACCGGGCGGGGGTGGCGATATGAACGTCACCGTTGCCGTTGAGGCTGGTAAACCTTTGCCGAGCGCGAGCGAAGCCGGCCCGGCGCCAAAGCGCGTTGTCGTTGCTTACGGCTTCTGGATCTTCCTGCTGAGCGACATCGTCATGTTCTCGGCGCTCTTTGCCGGCTACGCAGTGTTGCGGCATGCCACCGCGGGCGGACCGACCGGCGCCGAGTTATTCAGTCAGGGTAGGGTCGCCATCGAAACCGCTTGTCTTCTGGCGTCCAGCTACACATGCGGGCTGATGGCATTGGCGGTCAACTCGCGACGCCGCCACGGCACATATCTGGCTGCCTTGCTCACCTTCGCGCTCGGCGCTGCGTTCCTCGCTCTGGAGATGCGCGAATTCGCCGACATGATCGCACATGGCGCGAGCCCCCAACGCAGCGCATTTCTCTCATCGTTCTTCGCCCTCGTTGGCTGTCACGGAATTCATGTCGCCGCCGGTCTGATCTGGCTGGGGGTGATGATGGCGCAGGTCGCGGTGAAAGGGCTTCAGGCACCCGTACTGCGTCGGCTGCAGTGCTTTTCACTCTTCTGGCATGCGCTCGACATCATCTGGATTGGGCTGTTCACGGTGGTCTATTTGATGGGAATCGCTCCATGACTGCAACACGTTACGATCGCGCTCCCGGCGACCGGTCGATATTGACCGACAAGGATGAGCCAATCTCCTCCGGGGTGCTCGTCTACACCATTGGCCTGCTTCTGGCGGTGATACTGACAGGCCTGTCGTTCTGGGTGGCCAACACATCACTGCTCTGGGCAGCCGGAATTCCTCTCGGCCTTGCCGTCCTCGCGATTGCCCAGATGGGTGTCCACCTGGTGTTCTTCCTGCACCTCACGACCGGCCCGGACAACACCAACAACGTGCTCGCGCTCGCCTTTGGCGTGCTCATCGTGTTCCTGGTGATGGCCGGTTCCCTTGTGATCATGGCCAACCTGAACGGCTCAATGATGCCGCCTGCCGGCCCGATGGATATGCAAATGCACTACTGACCCTTTGAGCGGGCAGCCTAGGCTAGCTCACCGCCTATGGCGCCACACCGCCGTGATGGTGCCACAGGATTGCCTCTCAATGCTGGCCTTCACCGTCGAACCAGAGGGTGTCGATCCGGCAGGCGAGCGATCACCCAATTACCAGCGCGGCCGTCGATGGGATGACCGCTTAACCCGAGAGAGAAGGACCAGACCACGAACTCCAAAGCCATCAGCCTTGCTGCTGCATTTGCTTTTTCTGCTATTGGCAGCGCCGCACTCGCCGGCGCGCTCGATGAATCTGCCACCACTGCGCCGTTTTACATGATTCGAATCTGAAGACGTTGAGGCCAATGCTTGAATTGAAGGCGGCAAGTCGATGCCCAAGGAAAAGGAGGAGGAAGTGGTCAGGCTTTGCAATGACCCCTCCACGCGTCTCGAAGAGTTCTGCCCGGTCGTGAATGCCCTGCACAAAATGCAATAGTCCTCGATCGGGGCTCAAAGGGGTGGCGGGTTCCAGCCCGCCATCCGATTTTTTGTTTGATATCCCGATGCTTTCTGGGTGCGACCTACCACCCCGAATAAAAGCACGATACTATACGGTGTCCTCGTGCCGCTCTCTTGCCTGCTGAGCTTCCGGAAAAGAATTTGTGACTTCCTGTTCCGCGGTTGGCAAGATGAACTGAAAAACAGCGCCGCGAGGCTCATTCGTATCGGCCCATAGGTGGCCCCTATGGGCATCAATGATCGACCGGCAGATCGACAGCCCCATCCCGACGCCGCTGGACTTCGTGGTGTAGAAAGCCTCGAAAACTGTATCGAGATGGTCCGGATCAATGCCCGGACCTGAATCGCGCACAGACACGAGAACGCCACCGGTCTGCGCTTGCTCCGTGCTGATCGACATCTCCCGTAGCCCGGCCTGGAGCGTACTCATGGCTTCGACAGCGTTCAGGATCAGGTTCAGCACGACTTGCTGCAGTTGAACACGATCCCCCTCGACGGGAGACAGCCCCTCCGCGAGGCGGGTTCGGACCGAGACTCCATTCTCGGTGACCGCACTTCCCGCCAACAGAATCAACTCGTTGATCGCTTCATTGAGATCAAAAAGATGCTTTCGCGGAGGCGCTTTCTTGATTTGATCACGGATCCTGTCGACGATGTTTCCCGCTCGATCGGCGTCGCCCACGATAGAGGCGAGCGCTTCCCGGATTTCGCCCAGATCCGGTGGATTTCTGTCCAGAAAGTGCATGGCCGCACGGGCGTTGTTGCGTGCCGCGGCAACCGGCTGCGTGATTTCGTGAGCCAGCGAAGCAGTCAGTTCTCCCATTACGCTCAGGCGGTTCATGTGCGCGAGATCTGACTCCAGCTGACGCAGCCTCTCGCGCTCTGCCTGGGCGCGCATGAGTGCTGTCACGTCGGTGCCGGTGCCGCGATAGCCACGGAATTCTCCCTCGGCGTCAAACACTGGCTTGCCGCTGGCTTTCACATAGATGGGAGAGCCGTTACGGCGAGCGGAGCTATATACGAAGTCGCGGAACGGTTTGCGTGAATCGAGAGTTGCCTGGATAAGCCGCCACTTCTCCGGCTCCGTTTCAAGATCGAGCGCGTGATCCCAGCATCCCGTGCCCATTCGGTCAGCCGCGTACGAACCAAACGCATTCTCGGTCAGCAGCGTGAACTTGTAGTCAGGACCGATTTCCCAAAACCAATCGGAGGCGGTCTCGGCGTAGTCGCGGAACTTCGCCTCGCTCTCCCGCAATCCTTCCTCGGCGCGCATGAGCTCTTCAATATCCAGAGTCGCCCCGACCCAAAGCTGCAGCGTTCCATCGCTGGCCCGAAGGGGTTCGGTGCGAGTGAGCAGCCAGCGGTAGTTTCCTTGAGCGTCGCGGACACGATAGCTGTGCTCATAGCCCTCGCCCGTGCGCAGACTGTTCGACCAATATTTGCGGCCCTTTTCCTGGTCGTCGGGGTGCAAAAACGGGATATGGGCGTCCCACGGTACACCGATGTCGATGCCGAAACGCAAGGGATGATCCTTCGGAAGACCAAGGAAATCCCCTTGTCGTTTACTCACAAAGGTAAGGCCGCCTGATGGAGGCGCGTACCAGGTAAGCGCCGGAAGCACATTTAGGATGGTCCGTAGCTGGGCCTCGAATCTGGGTCGCTCTTCGGCCTTCTTGCCTTCATCGACATCAACCGTCACACCGTACCACTGGACGATGCGGCCTTGCTGATCCCGCAGAGGCTCAATCCTGAATTGATGCCAACGGAACTCGCCGTCCGCTCGGCGTAAGCGCGTCACCCATTGGTTCGGCGTTCCAGCGTGAATGGCTTGATAGAAAGCCCTCGCGGTTTCTGGAAAGTCATCCGGGTGGACAAGCACTTCCCAGCCAAGGCGCTTGAACCCCTCAAATCGCATCCCGCTGTAATCTAGGAGGCGCTGGTTCATGTGCGTCGGTTCGCCGGCGGGATCCGTTGACCAGAGGAAGGCTGGTACCGTTTCGAAGATTTGACGGAGCTTGTATTCGCTCTCCCGCAGCCCTTCCTCGGCGCGCTTGAACTCTTCAATATCCATAGTCGCCCCAAGCCATAGCAGTAGAGTTCCATCGCTTGCCCGAAGCGGTTCGAAGCGAGTGAGGAACCAGCGGTAGTCTCCTTGAGCGCTACGAACTCGATAACTATGCTCACCACCTTCGCCCGTGCGCAGACAGATTGACCAGTATTTGCGTGATTCTTCGTGGTCGTCCGGATGCAATAACGGGATCCAGTCGTCCCACCGTGCGTCAGTGCCGATGCCGAAACGTAGGGGATGATCTTGCGGAACACCAAGATAATCCGCAGTTCGTTTGTTCACAAAAGTGAGGGCACCGGACGGAGCCGCGTACCAGGTATATGCCGGAAGCACGTTTAGAATCGCCTGCAGCTGTGCCACGAATCTGGGCCATTCTTCGGCCTTCCTGCCTTCGGCGATGTCAACAGACAGGCCGAAAATTGCCTCCTTAGCTCCGTCACCCTTCTTTGGCATAGATCGCTCCATGGCCGCTACAGATTCGGACCTGCCTTTGTCGGAGACGCCATGTCGCAGACGATCGCTACGCCTCAGCAAAGGTGGCGGTGATCTTACCCCTTGCGCCAGAGACGGACCATAGGATCCTTTCGACCTCGGACGACTGGCGTAGCTTTCCGCGAGATGCGCCTCATAGGCGTTCTGCGGAAGCAGCCCGCAATGATCGGTCTCCTCCATGATCGGCGGCCTCCCCTATGTCTGAGTTCGAAGAACACTGGAAGCTATATGACGTCCACTTCAGCAAGTTTCATGTGCATCTCTATTTAGAATCAGAAACATCGGTGACCCACTGGTCAATTGACTCGAGCGGCAATGAGACCGGGTCCGAAACGGTAACAACGCTGATAAAGGACCTGGGCACAGCGTCTACTTGGTCACGTGGCAGGAGGCCGATGGCGAAGCGGTCGTGCATATCGAGGACTTTGGCGCGGGGCAGATCTATACGCATATTGTCTGGTGGGACCTGGCGACGAGCCCCCCAGCTTATGACGGACCATGGCCATTCGTGCAAATCTAGGCGGAGTTCCATCGTGAAATCATTCGATATCCCCTAACGCGCCGTTCGCTGCTGCGGGCTGGTGCTACAGCTGCGGTTCTATCCGGTGTCGCCAGCGCCCAAGCCGCCACGCCCTCGACGAGGCTTCGATACTCCATTCTCGACCCAAATCTTCCAGGAAACATTGTTCCGGCCCTGAAGACGGCAATCGCAAAGATGCTGGCTTTGCCACCGTCGGATCCGCGGAACTGGTACCGAATGCCAATTGTTCATGCACTCGATTGCCCCCATGGGAACTCGTGGCTTCTACCTTGAGCCTTCGTTCGAGGCCATCTGCCGTGAACTGTCGGGAGACGCCAATTTCAGTTGGGATTGGACGACCGATCCGGCCGTCCCTAGGGTCATGTTCGAAGGGGATTTGAATCAAAACGACAGCTATCAAGGGGAAACGGCTGCGCTGTTCCGTGCGGCGTTCGAGCCAATCGTCAAGGCAACCGACTTGTGGGCGGTCGTCAAAGATGCGGATGGCATGCTCGATGCGGCAAGCCCTTATTATAAATTGCCATCGCGGGCCGTCAGGTGTGCAGTTTCAAGTTCGTCAAACGTCAAAGAAGGCAGGGTCAAGTTATTGTTGCTCATCTCGTCTGGCGTTCCGAGACGGCCGAGAGGAACGTTGCGGAAGGCGGCGGCCTCCTGCTCTTGGTTGAACAAATCCGAAAGCCCTGGGGTCGCTATATGGCCCGGGCTCAGCATGTTACGGACGATTTCGTCGAAGAGAGTGCTGCCGACCGCTTGGCGTTGCGATAGTACGCGACGACCGCTGCACGGGCCGCTGCCATTGGCGATCTCTGCACCGAGGCCTGTAGATGTGGCAGCGCCGGTCACCTCGCGATCCAGCCGGTCAAATCATTCACCGTCATTCCTCCCGATTGGGAATGATTTGCCGCTCGCCCCGGTCGGCGGCGCGCCTTACAGCCTCGATGAGACGGGCGTTGTGAACAGCGTGTCCAAATCCGGGCGTGCTGTAGGTCCCCGCACGCAGATCACGGGCAAGACCAGCATAGATCTCTCCGACGTTTACCGCCGCCCCCATCAGCCCACCAGTGACTGTGGCTCGGTCGGGTGCCACGAATGGGATGTTCGAGACGAGCCTGAGGTCCCCCGCCTGGAAGCCATAAGGGTGATCGCTGGTCAAGCTGAGCCATCCTTCCGATCCCCTGATATCGAATGTGAAACGAACCTGTTCCCCCTGACCCCCGTCGAAATCGGCCGTGAACGCGGTGCCGGAGCGCGTCTTTCCGATAACGCCGACGTAGTCGGCAGTTTCGCGGACGCTCTCTTCGCCCGTCTCTGTCAGTTTGACCATGGGCCAGCGAATCTCGGTCCGGGCGTCAACCTCGACAATCTGTCCTAGGACCGCTTCCACCACATCGACCGTATGCCCGCCGCAAATGGTTAGCAGGTTGGCGCCAGAAGATGCCTTATTAAAAAAGTCATGCGCCGAGGGGACTTCTGGTCCAAATCCAAAGGTTGGCGAGACGATTCTGGCGCTTAGCGGCCGCCCGATCTTTCCAGAGGACACTAACTCGGCCGCGCGTCGTGCGGCGGGATTGTGCCGGCCTTGCAATCCGATCGCCGTGTGGTTTGAACCCACCGCGCGCGCCATCTCCTCAGTCTCTGCGACGCTGCGTCCGAGAGGCGCCTCGCAATAGACCGCTTTGCCAGCATGGAGCGCCGCCAGAACGAGCTCGCGGTGTGCGGGCACCTTGACAGCGATCGTGACGAGATCAATCCGCTCATCTCGGATCATCTCGAAGGGATCGGAAAACCAGCGCTCCGCACCGAAGGCCTTAGCTGCCTCGCGTGCGCTCTGCTCGTTGCGCGTCGCCACAGCCGCGAGCTTGAGGCCGGGAAGACCATTGATGGCCGGAATGTGCGAGACCTTCGCCCAACTTGATCTGGTGTCCGCACCGATGATTCCGACGCGAATTTCTTCATGGGTCACTGCTTTACCTTTTCATTCAAGTGATCAATTGAAATGACGTAGCCAGTACTGACGCACTGCGTCTTTCTCGGTTACTCGCTGCCGTCCTGGGTGAGGTCGAAAGTGCACATTGCCGAACGCGGACTAGCATCGCTGCCGGTCTTGCATCTCATAAGCAAGATATGCGTAGATCATGGCCACACAATCACGCTCAACCCGAACACGCTGTCCGAAATTTCCTGACAATAGGGACCCCGATGGACCGCTTCGCAAGCATCACGGCATTTGTGCGGGTCGCTGAGAGTGGCGGCTTCTCGGCTGCAGGCCGCCGCCTGAACCGGTCTAAGGCGACGGTCAGCGGCCAGGTCCAAGCGCTAGAAAATGCCGTTGGCGCGCGACTGCTGAACCGTACGACCCGGCGGATTAGCCTGACCGAGATTGGCCGTGGCTATTACGAGAGCTGCGTACAGATTCTCCAGGATCTGGAGGAGGCCGACGAAGCGGCTGGCGCACTGCAGGCTATCCCACGCGGCCAGCTCCGCGTCTATTGCCACCAGAGCATCGCCCGGTTCGTCGCACCGGTAGTCACCGATTTCCTGACCCGGCATCCTGAGGCGTCGGTGGATATTCGCATCGGATACGGGATGATCGACCTAGTGCAGGAGGCGTTCGACTTGGGGATCAGCCCGCTCTCGCCGCCCGACTCCACCCTCGTCGGACGACGCCTCGGGAGTTTGAGTCCAATTGTCTGCGGCGCTCCCGCATACCTCGAAAAGCATCCGGCACCGCAATCCCCGGCCGATCTGGCCGGCCACAACTGTCTGCGCCACCCATACGCACCACCGTCTCCAGACGAGTGGCATTTCTTGGACGCCGCCGGCAAGCCGGTGGTGGCGCGCGTATCGGGAAACCTGATCACCAGCAACCTCGAAACGATGCGCGCCGCCGCCGCGGCCGGGATCGGTCTGGTGTTGACGGTCCCGTATCTGATGGCGGACCTATTGGCCTCGGGAGCGCTAGTGCCGCTACTACCCCACTACCGAGCGCAAAGTTTTGATATAAAAGCGCTTTATCCCCATCGCCGGCACCTGAGCGCCAAGGTTCGCGTGTTTATCGACATGCTGGTAGGCCGGTTCGCCGAGCAAGAGCGCTGGCTCGAGCGAGCCTCCGGCTAGGTCATCGACGGGAAGTCCGGTTTCGCAACTTGTGCCGCTTCGTCGAGCGCATGATCGCACCGCCCGCCGTCGAGCGCTGGGCAGAGAATGTAATCAAGCGGACCATGGCGTCGTACGTTCAGGCCTGGGCCATGCTGCGCGAGGCGCGCGAATTCTTGGCCCAAGACGACGGCCGGAAAGCAGAGGTAAATCACATGGACCAGAACAGCCGGTTCGCCACCTTGGCGCACCGCAACCATGTCGCGCTTTGCGAGGCGTTGGGCGGGTTCATCTGCGCGCCAGCGGTTTCGGCGGCAAAGCTGGACCTCCATACGACCGTTGTTACACCTCGAGCAAACGTCACCAAGGAGAAAGTTGTTGAGGTCCAAGCGACGGATCGTCGTCTGTTCGGTGAGTTGGGCCGACAGTCCGTCCGTACTGTTCGCTTCCATCCGCGGGAACTCGATGACGTCGCGAACCGCATCGAACTCCTTGAGTGCCCAAAACGGGAAGACGTGCTCTCGCGACCGGCTTCGCACAGTTTCGGGGTCCCTGACGGGATTGCGGCAGAAAACGCAGGTCTTTTCTTTCTCAGATATAAGCACCAGCCAGTTGGCCACGGCCTGGCGGCAAGGTTTACTTGCGGGTTAGCACAGCGCGCACTCTCGAAGGAGAGGAGATGAAGGCTGCACTTCATGGAGGCCGAGACCTCGCCCTCGACGCACTAGGTGACCTGTCTCGCCCACGGACCCGACTTCGAGCGAACCGCCGCTGTGGCCAAGACGCGTGGATGGACACCACTATCCGGTGACGCAGCGCTTGTTCCGGTCGATGACGTCGATGCCTTCCAAGGGTGGAAGGTGACTGGCAACGACTACCTGCCGGAACCATGATCGCGGTGATCAAAGCCACTTGAACGGCAAGGCTGTGCAGACCTGCTCCATCAGGCTGTTCGAAGTCGACCGCGCGACATTCGAGCAGCGCTTCTTCGCCCGGACGGACGCCGAAAAAATCGGCGAGGACCGGAATGGAGATCAGGTTTCCAAACTCTACATATTGATTGCCGGCAGTCGTAAGCAGCTTGTCCACTTGACATCGCCGATCGACAACGGGGGATCGAACACACTATTGCAAGCTCGATCGCCGAGGACTGAGAGGACGCTACTTATGGCGCCACACTTTGTAAGCCGAGATGACAAAGATTGCCGCCAACAGCGGCAGCAGCACTTTCTCTGGCACGATGCCCAGCGACATGCCGCCAATCGACGTTCCGACGATCGATCCCATTGCTATAAGGATCACGAACGATCTGTTGCGCGCGATCACCCCAAGGAGATCCTGCGAATAGCGGGTGAAACCAACGATCATCGTCGGCAGGCTCACGGCAAGCGACATGCTGCCAGCTAGTTTTATGTCTATCCCAAAGAGCAGGACAGTGTCGGGATAAGCAATTCCCCACCGGCTACGCCCAACAGTGACGCGACCACTCCGATGACGAAACCGGCGATGACCCCAGCAATGATCAATGCTGCCCCACTGAAAGGCGGAAGGCTCGTCGCGCTCGGATCGTGGGCGAAGACCAAGACGATGGCGATAAGTAGCAGTAGCGCCGCAATCAATCATTGGGTGAAGGGCGATCTTTTGGCTGCCTCCGTGTGAGCAAGGGAGATAGCTGGCAAGGATTTCGGCCCGTCCCATTTCGGCCTGCTTGCAATGGGAGACATTCCGCCTGATTCCGAAACGATGAAATGTGAGCGAAAAATGCAACTGACAGGCATGGTATCAGGCGCGGCGCTGTTGCTCGCTTCCGCCGCGGCAGCGAACGCCCATCCGCATGTGTTTGCCGAAGCGACGCTGGACCTGACCGTCGGTCCAGACAGAACGCTCAAGTCGCTTCGGCATCTCTGGCGTTTCGACGACCTCTTTTCCAGCACCGTGCTGATGGAATTCGACAAGAATTCCGACCTTGTCCTTGATGCGAAGGAACTCGATGAAGTCGCTCTCACCGTCCATGCGTCGTTGGCCGAGTACAACTACTTTCAGATGGTGACCTTGAACGGCAAGGACGTGACGATGGCGCCACCGCCGAAGTTCAGCGTCAGCTATGAAAACGATCAACTCGTCGTCCAGTTCGAAACGCAGCCGAAGGACCCGCTGACCCTTGCTGGAAAAGTCAGCATCGGCGTCTACGACCCGACCTTCTACACGGCGATCGATTTTACCGACGACGAAAAGATTGCTGTGACTGGCCTGCCTGAAGGCTGCTCACGCGCCGTCGTGCGTCCAGATCCGGACACGGCCATCGCGCAGAACCAGAAGAGCCTGACAGACGCGTTCTTCAGTGACCCGACGGGGACCGATCTCGGCAAGATTTTCGCGACGCGCCTTGAATTGACGTGCAGCTGACCCGGAGCCGGTTCGATGGCCATGTTCCAGACGCTGGTCGAGTTCCAACGCACGATCTACCTGGCGCTGGCCGAGCAGATCAAACTGCTTTCGGCCGGCGGCGGCTGGCTGGCCTTCATGGCCTTTCTGCCGATGGGCGTGCTGTTCGGTGCGGCGCATGCCCTGACGCCGGGTCACAGCAAAGCCGTCCTGGCCACGTATTTGGCCGGTTCGGATGCAAAGGTTTCGCGCGGTCTTCTGGTGTCGCTGACGCTTTCCTTCACGCATGTGACGATCGCGGTGCTGATCGCGGCGCTCTCGTTGCCGTTGGTATCGATTGCCCTGGGCAGTGTTGGCCGCGCCCCGCTGCTGGAAGACGTCAGTCGGGGCCTGCTTGGCCTGATCGGCATTTGGATGCTCTGGCGCGCATTGAGCCACGGCCATCACCACAAGCATGAGGGCGAGGCCGTCGGCGTCATGGCCGGCCTGATCCCATGCCCGCTGACGCTTTTCGTGATGACCTTTGCGATATCCAGAGGCGTTCCGGTCGCCGGCATTCTTTTCGCAATCACCATGATGGCCGGCGTGGCGCTGACGCTGTCTTGCGTTGCGGTGCTGTCGATCCTGTTTCGGGAGCGCCTGGTACATTTCTTCGACAGCCGGCCACGCCTGTTTGATATCATATCCAGGACCATCGAAGGTATCGCCGGCCTCATTCTAGCTGGCGTAGCCGTTTGGCAAATCTCGTCGAACTAAGAGGTATTTGACCCGGGCGACCGATGCCTGATCGGCATCATGGCGAAGGGCGGAATTCGAGGATAGCGGCCCGGGATCCAAGCCATCCAGCACGCGCGGCAACAAAGAGGCGATCGAGTTCCGGTGCGAAGAGCGAGGTTCGGGCTCCGCTGGAAGTCGCCACACGTTCGACCGGCCCGAGCCCTTTTGGGCTGCGCTGCACAACATCGATCGCGCCGTCTCCGCAGCTCACATAGATTCGATCGCGCTTGCCGTCGAAGAAAACATCGTCAGCATCGCCGCATGTATCGAGGCTCGCGGTCACCGCACCACTTGCCGGATCCAGCAGAGCAAGCTTTGCCGGACAGCGGAACACAACTGCAAGCCGGCCCCCCGCGCTGTCGAGCGCCATCGGAAAATTCGCCGCCAGGCCTGGCAATTTCCAGGTGGCCACCTGCTTGCGCGATTTGAGGTCGACGACGGCGATCTGCCCGGCGTCCGGCACATTCGCGAACACCCGGGTCATCTTGGAGTCAAGCTGAAAGCTTTCGGGATGGCCGGCCAGTCTTATGTCTTCAAGCTTGGCTTGGGTCACAGGATCGAGGATGGCCAATCCGCCATCACCATATCCGACAAAAACATGGCCGGAAGACGGATCGATGCGGACATTGTCCGCGTCGTTGCCGAGAGCAGTGCTTCCCAGTGACGACATATCTCCTGCATGAAAGAACCGAACGGACCCGTCGCCGCCATTGGCAACGGCGACCACGTCCTGATCGGCAAGATATGCGACGCCCTGCGGCTCCTTCAGGCCGGTGATCCTATGGAGGATCTTACCGGTGTGAAGGTCGACAACATCGACGCTGTCGTTACCGAGTTCGGCGACGAACAGCCGCCTCCCAACACGATCGATCGCCATGTGATCGATGCGGCCCGAGACGTTTTCGAGCGGGATTGTTCGCTCGAGGATCAGAGGCGGCTCCGCCGCAGCCGGGCCGACTGAGCATACGATCAGGCGGATCGTGGCGATGAGCCCAAGGGCCACACTGGCGGCGCGCACTGGACCCGATCCTAGCTGTTCGCGAGGTTCATCTTGTCGAGAGCCGCCTTGAGGCCGCGCGCAAGCTTGGCGGCGTCGTCATTGGCCCAGAAATGCATGAAGAAGAGCCGCGGCTGCTCATCGATCATGTGGCTATGCAGTGCCGTGATCTCGATGCCGCTGTCTTGCAAGGCTTTGAGGACAGGATTGACCTCCGATGCGATCAATACAAAATCGCCCGTGATCGCCGCCTTGCCTCCTCCGGTTGACTGGAAGTTGATGGCAATGGCGGTACCCATGGACACTGGGACCGTCATGCCGCCGTCCGTGATCGTTTCGGCTCGTGGGATAGTGAACTGATAAACTCCGCCATTGGCCTTGCCTTTATGACCAATAGCCTGGTCGACGGCCGCCGTGTCGAACTCGATCTGCTGGGGGGCGGGTTGCGGCTGTTCGGCACCGGACGCGGCATTCTCCATCGGTGTCTTGCTCAGCGCCAACCCGGCATGAAGCGCCGTGGCGAGCGTGGCCGGGTCGCCCTGGCCAAAGACGTGCATGTACAGCGTCATTGGCTCCGCGCGCAGCAAATGGTTGTGCAACGCTGTGATCTCGATCCCACCTGCTTGAAGCTTCTTCATGACCGGGTTCACCTCGTCCTGCGTCAGAACGAGGTCACCCATGACCATGGCCTGATTCCCCATTGGTTCGAACGCTATCCAGCCTCCGAGGGCAAATCCTGGCTTCAAGGATACGCCATCGAGCGATACTTTCAGGTCGGTTCGTGGCAAGCCAACTCTATAGACGCCGTCGGCCTGCGTGGTTCCTCCTTTTCCCAGCGCCTTTCCGACCTGGCTCCAATCCAGATTGGCGGCGAACGAGGGGGTGACGAGGGTTGCGGCAGCAATGAGAACTGCCAAGCGGGTCGATAGTGTCATGGCGGTATTCCTCTTTCTTCACTGCGAATTGATCAGTCGGCCGTGATCTTCGGCATAGAGACAGGTGCGGTATTCGACGGCTGGATTGGTTACGGCGTATCTGCCATCGCCTGCGCTGGGGCAGGATGCGCGTCGCCCTTCGGCAGGACTGCCGAGGCGATACTGGTCGGGAGCGGCAGCGGTCGCTCGAAAATGCCAAGGAGCGGCATCACGACCAGGAAATGGAAGAAGTAATAGAACGTGCCGACGCGGCCGATGAGAACGAAAAAGCCCTCCGGCTTATTGGCGCCGACCCAGCCCAAAACGATGACGTCGATGACCAGGAGCCAGAAGACCCATTTGTAGATTGGCCGGAAGCGGGCACTGCGGACCTTCGATATGTCCAACCAGGGTAGGACGAAGAGGACCCCCACCGCCGAGAACATGGCGATTACGCCGGCAAGCTTGTTCGGGATCGAGCGCAAGATTGCGTAGAACGGCAGGAAATACCATTGCGGCACGACCTCGGCGGGCGTTCGCAGTGGATTGGCCGGGATGAAGGCGTCGGTGGAATTCAGGTAGTTCGGCAGGTAGAAGACGAAGAAGGCGAACACCAGCAGGAAAGCCGCCAAGCCGAGCAGGTCTTTGACCGTGTAGTAGGGGTGGAAGGGGATGCTATCTCCCGGCCCGTTGCGGTCGATGCCGAGCGGATTGTTGGAACCCTGCCGATGCAACGCGACGAGATGCAGCATTACGACGCCGACGATGACGAACGGCAGGAGGTAGTGCAGGGCATAGAAGCGCTGCAGCGTCGGATTATCGACGGAGTACCCGCCCCAAAGCCAGGTGACGATGCTCTCTCCCACAACCGGAATTGCGGAGAACAGGTTGGTGATCACCGTAGCGCCCCAAAACCCCATCTGGCTCCATGGCAGGACATAGCCAAAGAAGGCGGTCGCCATCATCAGCAGCAGGATGACGACTCCGAGCATCCACAACAGTTCGCGCGGCGCCTTGTATGAGCCGTAGTAAAGGCCGCGAAAAATATGGATGTAGGTCGCGATGAAGAAGAACGATGCGCCGTTCAGGTGGATGTAGCGGATCATCCACCCGTAATTGACGTCGCGCATGATGTGCTCGACGGAGCCGAAAGCGAGGTTCGAATCCGCTGTGTAGTGCATTGCGAGCACGACGCCGGTGAAGATCATGACGACCAGCATGAACCCGGCCAGCGAACCGAAATTCCACAAATAGTTCAGATTTCTTGGGGTCGGATAGTCGTTCAGTTCATGATTGACGAAGGTGAAAACCGGCAAGCGGTGGTCGATCCACCGAACGACGCGGTTGCTTGGCTGACGTCCTGCGACGTCCTCATTCGATTGGTCTACCATTCCGTGTCCTCTGCTCAGGCCGCCGGCTTCGTGACGGGTGGCCAGCTGTGCGTTTCCGCTCTGCGGCCCGAAGCCCACGCGTAGAGCGCGTCGTAAATGACGAAGCCGTGCTTCAGCACCTCGTGGTCGTCAGGCGTCAGGTCCCGCAAACCCATGGAGATCGCGAGCAATCCTGCCGACTGTGGCGTGAGATCGTGCCGGTCCGTGTCGGCGCCGCGCACGATCGCGGCAATGGTCACGATCGCCGGATCGCGATCGAGACCGTGTTTGGAAACGAAGGTGTCGAAACTGCAGCCGTCACCGACATGGGTGAATTCGACGCCGGGCACGTCATAGGGCGTCGCGCCCGTTTCCCGGGCAACACGGATCACCTGGTCAGGCGCCACGAACAGAAACTCCGGTTCCTTGTCGATGAAGCGCGCAATCAGCCAGGGGCAGGCAATGCGGTCGATGACCGGACGTTCGCGTGTAACCCATTTCATGACACAATCCTTTCTTCGCTCACCACCAGAGGGACAGTTGGCGCGCCGATCGCATGCCAGGCAGCGATGCCGTCGCCCGGCACGCTGGCATAGACCTTGTGCAACTCCGGAACGGCAAGCACGCCGGTGACCTGGGGATACCCGTTCAGCTTCGTGAGCAGCTTGTTGGTGCTGTCGAATACCAGCAATTTGCCGATGCTCATGCCAGAGATGAACAAACGACCGGTGCCGGGGTCGAGGCTTTGATAATCGAAGCGGTCGATCTTCGGCCCGAGCGGCACATCGCGCTCCAGCGCGAAGAACTTGTCCGCGGAAGGTGGAGGGGCCGCGAGCGTCGGCACGGAAGCCATGCCTCCGCCCGCGACTTCCAATCCAGCAAGCAGGGCGCGCCACACGCGCGCCGTCTTCAAACGCATCATGAATGACGTGCCTTCCGTGTTTTGCGCCCTCGCTGAAAGTTACCCTTCGCGACTGTAGCCCTCATAGAGCTTGGCTGCATTCTCCCACCGGATCGCTTCCATGTAGACGTCGACATAAGAGGCGGCCTTAGCGCCGTAATCCATATGATAGGCGTGCTCGTACATGTCGAGGACAAGCACAGGGCGCCCCCCCGCCAAAGTCGTCGTATGATCGGAGGCCCATTGGTTGACCAGCCGCTTGTCGCGCGGCGAATAGGCGAGGATTACCCAGCCCGACCCACCGCCCTCGGCTTTGCCCATAGCCGCGAATTCGGTTCGCCACTGGTCCACGCTGCCAAAGTCCTTCGTGATCGCGTCCGCCAGAGCCCCCTTCGGCGCACCGCCGCCGCCGAGACCTTGGAAATACGCTTCGTGCAGGATCATCGAGTTCGTGGCGATTAGCTCTTCCCGTTTCAAGCCGTTGATCATGAAGACGGGCGCCTTGGCGAAATCTAGTTCCGCCAATTGCGTGCCGATCGCATTGAGCCGCTTTACAGCGCCGACGTAGTTGTTCTCGTAATGGCTCACCAGCACCTTCTCGGATATGCCCTTAATGTCCTTGGGGTCGAACGGGAGCGGTTTAATCTCATAGTTCATGGGCTTGAGCCTCGAGGTGGAAGATGTTTGAGCCAGAGCTGGGCTCTCAATCAGCGTCGCCGTCGCGGCAGCGCCAACAATGAGTCCGGCATTCCGCATGAAGTCGCGTCGTTTTATTCCGTCGGTCATATGCTTACTCTCTATGGTGATGTGTAGAATCAAGCCGCGCCAGAATGGACGGCCGGCGGTTAGGTGTGAGTTTCACCTAGTAGGGGAGCGCGCCAGGCATACAGTTCGTCAGAGACGGTGATCCCGCAGCGTAGCATTCATGGTCGTCGTTGAGATGGTTAAGGTTTGAGCGATCGAGGGGCGGATTGAGATGGAGATGGTGCCAGGGCAACATGGTTGATTTTCGGCTTTTTGAGGGTTGCCGAGTCATGCCTGGCCTCAAACGCGTACAAGTTCTCGAGTGATGCTTCTGGTGTGGCATCGGTTTCCTCGCTCGGCGGCACGGCTCATCCCGTGAGGAAGCGAAAGCTATGCCCAAATGAAAAGTGATACAAGTGTTGCATTTGGATTTGTTCGTGATACGGTTCACTTATGAGTGAGGGGCAATCGCAGGAGCAGCGCTGGCTGCTCCTGATCCATCAACTGCCGAGCAAGCCCGCCTACTTCCGGGTGAAGATCTGGCGACGGTTGCAAGGCATCGGCGCGGTCGCAGTCAAAAGCACCGTTTACGCCCTGCCGGCGAATGCCGAGATGCAGGAGGATTTCGAATGGCTTCTCAAGGAGATCGTCGCTGGCGGCGGCGAGGCCATGATGTGCGAGGCACGCCTTGTCGACGGTCTTTCGGACGCCCAGGTCCGGGCGCTGTTCGACGCCGTTCGTGACGCCGACTATGCGGAGATTGTCAAGGAAGCGCGCGATCTGGCCGCAGCGATCAAGACCAACGCGACAGCGGAAAAACATGCAGAAGCGCGTTCGCAACTCGGCCGCTTGCGCAAGCGGCTCGCGGACGTCGTGACGATCGACTTCTTCGGCGCCAGCGGTCGCCTCGCCAGCGAGGGACTGATCGCCGAGCTCGAGGCACAGCTTGTAGAGGACAAGGCCATGACCAAGGAACCGAAGACGGCGGCCGAGCCGAGCGAGCTCAAGGGCCGGATCTGGGTCACGCGCCGGGACGTGTATGTCGACCGGATCGCCTGCAGCTGGCTGATCCGTCGCTTCATCGATGCCGATGCGATCATCCGCTTCGTGGCGGGCAAGGGATACGTGCCGAAGGAGGGGGAATTGCGCTTCGACATGTTCGAGGGCGAAATCACCCATGAAGGCGACCGCTGCAGCTTCGAGGTGCTGCTTGCCCGCACCGGCATTGCCGATCCGGCGCTGCAGGCCATCGCCGAGGTCGTCCACGATATCGATCTCAAGGACGGCAAGTTCAGTCGCGAAGAAACCACCGGCATTGCCAGCCTGATCGCCGGCATCGCCATGGCGAACGCCGGCGACGAGCAACGGATCGCCGAGGGCGCTTCGGTTTTTGACAACCTCTACCGATATTTCCGTTCGAAACGCGAGTGACCTGAACCATGGCCAATGCAGAGAGCACCATAAAGGCGCCAAATCGATCAAGCGACACGCCCGGCCATGGCATTTCGTTCGCTGAGGCCACACGGGTGTGGGCTCGCGTGGCCGTGCTCAGCTTCGGCGGTCCGGCCGGTCAGATCGCCATGATGCACCGCATCATCGTCGAGGAAAAACGCTGGATAGGCGAGACCCGGTTCCTGCATGCGCTCAATTACTGCACGCTGCTGCCCGGACCGGAGGCACAACAGCTTGCGATCTACATCGGCTGGCTCATGCACAAGACCAGAGGCGGCCTCGTTGCCGGTATCCTGTTCGTGCTGCCTGGTGCGATCGCCATCATGGCGTTGAGCTGGATCTATGCAATCTTCGGCAACGTCGGCGCGGTTCAGGCCCTCTTCTTCGGTTTGAAGGCGGCTGTCCTCGCCATTGTGCTGGAAGCGGTGTTGCGGATCGGCAGGCGGGCGCTCAGGAACAATGTCATGGTCGGGCTCGCGGGGGCGGCCTTCATCGCTCTCTTTTTCTTCGATGCGCCGTTTCCGTTGGTCATCTTGATCGCTGGTATCATCGGTTTCGTCGGAGGGAGATCTGGCTGGGCTTCATTCCTCTCAGGTAACGGACATGGCAAGGTCGGCGGCAAGCAGGTCGCCGATGCCGATACCGCGCTCGGCGAGGGGGTGCCGGCTCACGCCCGGCCGTCTGTCAGTTGGTCGCTGAAGATCGCGGCAGTCTTTCTGGCGCTCTGGTTGGTGCCTGTCCTTGGGCTGCTAGCATTTTTTGGCCAAGGCAATGTCTTCACCGACATCGCCATCTTCTTCTCCAAGATGGCAATGGTCACCTTCGGCGGCGCCTATGCGGTACTCGCCTATGTCGCGCAGCAGGGCGTGGACCACTATGGCTGGCTCAAGCCGGGAGAGATGCTGGACGGCCTCGGCATGGCCGAGACCACGCCGGGCCCGCTGATCATGGTCACCCAGTTTGTCGGCTTCATGGGTGCCTACCGCGCGCCGGGAGTGCTTAGCCCGCTGGTCGCCGGAACACTCGGCGGTCTGCTCACGACCTGGGTAACCTTCGTCCCCTGTTTCCTATGGATATTCCTTGGCGCGCCGTTCATGGAGACGATGCGCAGCAACAAGGCCTTATCAGCAGCGCTGTCTGCCATCACGGCGGCGGTGGTCGGTGTGATCCTGAACCTGGCGGTGTGGTTCGCGCTTCACGTGCTGTTCCGCGAACTGCATGAGGTCAGCTGGCTGGGCATGACGCTGGACGTGCCGGTGTTCAACTCCATCAACCTGTCATCCCTGGTGCTGACACTCGGGGCGCTGCTCGCGGTATTCCGTTTCAAGATCGGCATGATCCCCGTGTTGGCGGCATGCTCGATCCTCGGTGTGCTCTATGGCGTTGCAACGGGCTCGATCTAAGCCGTGGGCGCAACCACTCTGCGGCAGGAGTACCCTCGTCGTCGATCTGGCTCAAGCGGCCATAGCCGACGACATCGGCAATCAGGACGGCTGCGAGATGACGTTCCATCCCCAATCCTTCGCGGATTGTTACCCGCTTTCCAAGCTTACAGCAGGTCGCAGGTTGATGCCATTGCCGCCGCCCCTGAAAGACAGCTTTTCGGGTCTGTGTACCTTGCTGCATGAGAGCCCGAATGTCGGACAAGGGTCATTCCTTCGCCTCCAGCAGGATTCGGTACTCGGGCGGCGCCTTCAGCAAGGAGTCGATAGCGCCACCTGCTGACGTTTGCGCCGGACGCAGCCAAGTTCACGAGTGGACTCCGAAGCGGTCTATAGATCGGGCGCAGGGAAACGGCAACTTGGAAGCCTTGTTGCGTCTCAGGTCCATAAAGCGTCAGAAGATGAAAGCGCGTGGAGCCTTTCTGATACGTGGCGAATAAAGTTCCGTTCTATCCTTTGACCTCGACCGGCGATCGGCAAGAAGGTTCCGAACGGGTCGATCAGGTGTCCTCTCCTTCCACTAGTCTGCTCCGTCCTTTCTCGCCCGCTCGATGAATTTCTCCGCGACCGCTTTGCCGAGCGCGGCACCGGCCTTGTTGTCCATCGCGTAATGGATGCCGGCCCAGATGCGGGAATCGCCGGCCTCTTTGCCAACCTTGCGGATGAATTCCGCATGGCTGGGAAACAGGTACGCCAGGATCTCGCATCGGGCAGTTGAAAGAGTGGAATGGTTGGACGGATAGCTGGGAAACGGCGGCACCGCGAACAAGGGAGTGATACTCGGGTCAAGCATGTTGGGGCGCGGGTACCAATATGCGAACTTACCGTCGTTGCTTGCAATGAACGCATCGAAATGGATCGTTGCGAGCATCGCGTAAGCCCGCGCGGCGCGCGGCGCGTTCGAATCTGTCTTGTCCTCAAACATCCACTTGCTGGCATAGTCATACCAGCTGGTGAACAGGCCGGCTGGACTTTGCCAGTAGAACGCTTTGGAGCTGTTGGGGAATTTTCGCTCAAATTGTCGGACAGCATCCGTCTCAGCCTTCACGGCCGCGGACTGACAGTCGGGTGGGGCCGGCGGCCTGAATTCATCGGGCGATGCCAGCACGATCGGTTTCCAGTTGGGCATGGTTGCATTGCCTGGTTTATCTCCGACCCACTTGCACGGCCCGGTCGGGACTTTGCCGGTCCAGACAGCGTCGGAGCCATCGGCTTTTGCCCGCGCAATCACCTGCTCTGCCACTCGTCGGCCCAGTTCAAGCCCGGCGGAAGAGTCGCTCGGGAACTGGACACCGGCAAGGACACGCGACTGTGCTGCTTCTTCAGCCATTGCTTGGAACGAGGACGCCTCGTCCGGAAAGAAATGGGAAAGAATCATCGCGGCGGCTCCGGCGGCTGCCGCGTGTTCAGATGGATAGGAGGGACTCCGAGGCGTAGGCAGCGCAGTCGGTAATGTCGCATCCGCCTCGCTTGGGCGGGGGCGATTGTAGAAGTACTTCGATTCCCATGCTGCAATGGTGGCGTCGTAGATCGCCATCGTCAAATAGGTGTATATGCGGTGCGCATTGGGCGGGATCTTTTCGCCTGTAAGAAGGCGATTGTTGACGAGGTCGATCCATCGGTAACCGGGCGAGCCGGCATCCCAAAACGTGATCATCACGGCGGCCTGCGCATCGTTCTTTGCGATGATATCTCGGAGCTGCTCCAGCTCGGCTGTGGAAGTATCCGGTGGGGGCGGGACTCGGAAGTCCTTACCCGACGTGATCACCCACGTCTTCCACGTTCCAGCCTTTGGCTCTATCAGATCCGATTGGGCGAAAGCGCAGTTCACTGACAAAAGGATCACTGCGCAGGCCTTGCATAAAGCGCTGAGCATGTTTGGCCTCCATGGTTAGTCCCCGGCCCAAAGACGGACGCTTTTCTGGCTTTATATCTGCTCCGTCCTAATTTAGCGATCGCTAATTATAATGCCGGACACCGCCGGGCAAAAGGATCAAATATGCGAATAGGGCAGCGTTGTTGGTGTCACATCGGAAGACCGCTGTCTTCCTGATTTGCGGCCCGATTGCCGCTGTGACGGCGGCTGAAAATCCCTCGCGAAGTCGATGTTTGCCAACCGGCTTCTTCAGCAGGGCAACGTCAGCTTCCCAGCCCTTCGAGACGTTCCGGTTCGATTGCGGGAATGTCCGCGCTGGGTCAGATCGCGTCATGCGACGCTCGCAACTGAACGACCGCCAAAAGGGTCGAACTCGGTCGTTCAGAGCGATTTGGATGGTTTTGGCGGCGAGAGCAGCCGGCCAGGAGGAGATCCCGAACTTTGAACGAAGTTGTCGGCCGGGCGCGCCTGATACGGCCCCTCCTCTCGAACCCGACCTTCGACCCTGAACGGGGATGGTGATACACGCCCGTCCTTCTGGTATAGTGGCACGATCACCCAGCGGAGACGTTGCCATGTCTAAGCACTTCGTTCATGGGGCAGTGGTCGCATTGGGGCTGTTCGTCACCAGCGCAAGCGCCGAAACCCTGAAGCTTCCTGACAATCTGGCCGGCTTTAGTTCTGATATTGGCGAAAACTAGTTCGTCGAAAGCGATGCACGGGAGGCCTATTTCCCTCTCGCAAGCAACTTTCTGACGCAGAAGACACAGTCCTATTGCGGTGTCGCCAGCATCGTCATGGTGCTGAACGCGCTCAATGTACCGGCGCCTTCGGTTCCGGAGTACGAGCCATATCGCACTTTCACGCAGGACAATGTCCTCGATGAACGAACGGACGCCATTCTCGCCCGAGATGTTTTGGCGAAGAAAGGTATGACCCTCGATCAGATCGGTGGAATTCTTGCGACGCAGCCGGTCAAGGCAGAAGTCCATCATGCCGCCGACAGCTCAGTCGACGAGTTCCGCAAGCTGGCGAGTTCCCATCTCGGCCAGTCGAACCATTTCGTGATCGTCAACTACCTCCGCAAGGCAATCGGA
>NZ_JAMYQT010000060.1:0-28501 GCF_040320985.1 Mesorhizobium sp. M0571 | reverse complement strand
ATGCGGGCGCACCAGCCGCTGTTTCGCGGCGAGACGCCGATCCAGTAAGCTCCAGGCGTCGATCGGCCGCCAGCTGAGCCGCACGCTGGCACTCATGCCCTGGGCCGACAGCCAAGTCAGATTGCACTGCCACATGCGGCGCGCAACGCCCTATTGGTAGCGGCCGTGGCGCTGCAGCACTTCGATCTGGTAACCGTCGGGGTCGCTCACGAAAAAGAACCGCGCAAGCAGCTCGCCTTCGTGGTTGAACTCGACAATTTTTCGCGGATTGAAACCTGCCGCCGCCAAGCGCTTGTGTTCTGTCTCGATATCGTCGACGCAAAGAGCCATGTGGCCATAGCCGTCACCAAGCGCGTAGGGCTCTTCCCTGCCCTTGTTGATCGTCAGTTCAAGCTCGAAATCGGCTTCCGCATTGTGCAGATAAACCAGTGTGAACGTGACGAAATCCAACCGGTCCGCAACATCGAGTCCGAATGCGCTTTTGTAGAAACTGACCGACAGGTTCTCGTCCACCACCCGGATCATCGAATGAATTGCTTTCGCCAAAGGAGCCTCCTGTCTGCCGCGCGGTCTCGGATACCGCCAACCGTGGCCCATTGGTTGCAAAAATGGGTGGCAGCCGGTTACCACGTCGAGAAATTGGCTTAAGGCTGGTCTACGCACCAAATCCGATTGTAGTCACTGCAAATGGGAGTGGGAAATGCGCTTTGGGTTGGTATCATCCGGCGAATGGGCGTAGAAACCGCTTTGGCCTAAAGCAACATCAAACGGGAGGTCTTCGCATGTGTAAGGTCTTTGCCGAGCAGGATCCGGAAGGGTATCGGCTGGTCAATCGCTCAGTTCGAATAGGTGGCCATTCGACGAGCATCCAGCTCGAGGCCACTTTTTGGACGCTGTTGGACGAGATCGCCCATGCACAGAGGATGACGGCGCCAAAATTCCTCTCGACGCTTTACGACGAAGCGCTGGAGATCAACGGCCACATCCCGAACTTTGCCTCCATGCTGCGCACCACGTGCGCGCTCTATCTGCGTGACAGGCAATCACTCGAAAGCGAACCCTCGGAATTCACGAACAAGGCGGCCTGACACGCAGGCATTAGTCAAAACGTCCGATTACCGAAGACTCCGTGTAGCAGCGGCCTGCTACCAGCGACCCGAATTTTGGCGCTATGTGATATGAATGGCGAACTTGACCGAGGCGGTGTAGAGTTCACTCAAAACAAGAAATGAGCCGTACGACAAAACAAGAAATGAGCCGTACGAACGGCAACCCTGAGCGAATCTGGGAGGATTCATGGTTGAGATTATCTCCAAGCGGGATGGCCCCCGGCGCGAGGACGTACAAGTCAAAAGACTGATCGAGCAGAACCGCTCGACCATCGTTCGCCTTGCCGACCAGATCAGCGGCGGCGGCTATTCGGCTTCGAGGAAGCCACGCCAGCAACCGAAGGCGGAAGGTCTGATCATCCATGTTGGTGGCGGCGCTGCACCGGTGGCCGAAGCCAAGCCGTCCATCCAGGTCACCATGAACGGCCGCGTAATTTCGAAGGATCAGAACACAGGCCGCCAGCTTCGTCACATCGGCGATATCCGCAACCGGAGTGGCGAACAGATCTTCGTCCTGGCAACGAAGCAGAATGGCTTTTTCTCGCCGGTGGACGAAACCGTCGCCGAGGCGCTTGCCGACCTGGATGGATCCCGTCTTGCCGCCGCCTACACCGAAGAGCAGCTTGCCGCCGACATCGGCGCGAAGCTTGGCATTGACTGACTTGCAGACGCCTGGGCGCGCTTGTGCACGTCCAATCCGCGACAGCATACGAACGCGACAGCATACAGAAATGGCATGCCTCAAGGTTCTGTGATGACTGAATGAAACGCGAGATGGGCCCCAATCAGATGAAGATCGATGCTCTTCCGGCGCGTGCGTCGCCGGCCGCGGGGCAAATGGTTCTGAACAACATTGACTATGACGAGCGCGCTACCATGCGCGCCTGGGAAACTTTTCTGGCCGACGAGCCCAAATGTGCCAGCGGTCCAATCCACCCAAACCACGTCCGCTCCCTCATTCACGATTCCTGGTATCGCAGCGCCACCGGCGGCATCAACGCTCAAGGTATTGAAGCGCCGCTGAGCAGTGATCGCGACGAGATCGAATATCTGACCCGCGCCAATGCCGAACTGCTTTCGGCGGCGCGGCGGTCGTTCGCCTCCCTTGGCCAGCTGCTGGATGGGACGGGCGCGATGCTGGTTCTGGCCGACAGCGACGGCGTGCTGATCGACGCCATCGGCGACAAGAAGACGCTGCATGACGGCATGGATATCCACCTCGCCATCGGCGGCAAATGGAACGAGGATGCCGTCGGAACCAACGGCATCGGCACGGCGCTGTGGACCGGAGAGCCGACTTTCGTCCATGCGGCCGAGCATTTCTGCGCCGGCATCAAATCCTGGACTTGCGCTGGCGCGCCGATCCGCGATCCGCTCGACGGCAAGATCATCGGCGTCGTCGACCTGTCAGGCTATTCGCCGATCTTCCGGCCGCACAACACCGCGCTCGTTGCCGCCACAGCCCGGCAAATCGAAAAGGCCTTGGCCGAACAGCAGCAGGAACAGCGCACGCGCCTGCTCGAAGCCTTCATTTCTTCGGCTCCCAGCTACCGCCGAAAAGACGGGCTGGTGATCGTCGACCATCGCGGCCGCGCCATCTTCTGCAACAACGTGCCCGACGGCGAGACCACAGAAATGATGGACGGTCCGATGGAACCTGGTCGTGGCCGTTGGCTGATGAACCTTCCGTCGTCCGGGTCGGACGCCGACCTCGCCAAGGCGCTGCCGGCACATCTGCGATCCTGCCACATCACGCCACTCAAGCTCGACGGCGACCTCCGCGGCGCGGCACTGGTGTTCCCGTCCGTGCCGGCAGTCTCCAGCGTGACGGTGGTCCGTAGGGAAGCGAGCAAGCACCTTCAGGATGCTGTCGCCATGATCGTTGGCAAGAGTGAGGCGCTGCTGGCCGCCGTTGAAATCGCCTGTCGTGTCGCTCAATCGAACAGTGCGGCTTCGTTGTTGGTCGAAGGTGAGACGGGAGTTGGAAAGGAGCTGTTTGCCCGGCTCGTCCATGCAGGCAGCCGGCGCGCGGCGAACGATCCGTTCATCGCGATGAATTGCGGGGCGATCACCAAGGATCTCTTTGGCAGCGAATTGTTCGGCCATGTCGCCGGCGCCTTTACCGGCGCCTCGCGGGAAGGCAAGCCAGGTGTTTTCGAGCTCGCCAACGGCGGCGTCCTCAGTCTCGACGAGGTCGGCGAATTGCCACTCGAGATCCAGCCGTTTCTGCTGCGTGTCCTGGAAGAGCGCGTGGTCAACCGCATTGGCGACAGCCGGGGTCGCCCAGTGGATGTGCGCATGGTCGCCTCGACCAATCGCGATCTCAAGCAGGAAGTTGCCGCCGGCCGCTTCCGCCGCGATCTCTATTATCGAATTGGTGCGGTCTCGATCACGGTCCCGCCGCTGCGCGAGCGTGGTGAGGATGTGCTGCTGCTGATCGAACATTTCAACCGGCAGATCGCCGCCACAGCAGGCGAGGACCCGCTGGAATTCTCGCACGAAGCGCTCGAGGCCCTGCTCGCCTACCATTGGCCGGGCAATGTGCGGGAACTGAAGAACCTCGTTGGGCGGCTGCACATCTTGGCGCGCGGCGGCACCGTTGAGCTTCAGGATCTTCCCGGGGAAATCAGTGCGGGCAATCGCAACAATATGACCATGCACGGCGATCATCCCGCTGCCATGCTCGCAGCACCGGTGTGCACATTCGAGGATGCAGAATGCCAAGTCATCAAGAACGCGCTCGCCGCAGAGGGTGGCAATCTCAGCAAGGTCGCGCTGAGGCTCGGTATTTCGCGGCCGACGCTCTATCGCAAGCTCGGACAATACGGCATCCGACGCGGCTTCCTCTAGACCCAATCGCGCCGACACAAAAAACCCGCGGCATTCGCGCCGCGGGGTTGGGGAAGTTCGTCGCCTAGCTTGCCTTCAGGCAGCGGTCGCAGGAATGATCAGGCCTTTACGACAGCACCGGTCACTTTCTCCGAGACGTAGCCGAGAATGTTGCCGATGATCAGCGAGATAACCACGGCGGCCGCGACCCTGGTGATGCCGCTGATGCCTTCGCCGTAAGCGGTGGCGCCAAGCAAAAAAAGCGCGGCGGTCGTTGCGTAGCCATAGACCGCTGACGGAATGGCGCTCAGCAAAGGCAGCTTGGCGGCAAGAATCAGGACTATGATTGAAATGCCGACGCAAATGCCGGCCATGATCGCCGTAACACCAATGGACGTCAGTGCTATCAATGCGCCGGCGGCGCAGATCGCTCCCCAGAGGTTTGCAACCGCCGAATTCTTGAACCCGGCTGCCTTGCCGCCACAGTGATAGAAACTCCCCCAGCCCACAAATACCGCCCAGATCAGCAGATAGGGGTTGCCGATCGTGATCGCTGCCCACGTTGCAATGCCACCCATAATGCCGATGACGACGGCCAGCCCTGTAACAAGATCCATGTTGTCCTCCCCTTTTCCACACCACGAAGCAAGGAAACTCGTTTCAGGATCGCGCTTCGCTGACGTCCCGATACGGAAATGCCATGGCATCAGCCACGGAGCTCAGAAGGAAGGCTTGCCGGGTCAGGCAAGCAGTCAGATCGAACCGGACGCGGTAGCCGTTCCGCCACGTTCGGTCCAAATGTTTCAGGGAACGATGACGCCGCGTCCGGTGAACCGCCGGTTCTTGAAATCGTCGAGCGCGGTGTTGATGCTTGCGAGGTTATACTCGGTGTAGTGCATCTTCACCTTGCCGTCGGCGTTCAGTTCCATCAGTTCGACAAGCTCGGTGAAATTGCCGACCAAGCTGCCGCCGATGTTGATCTCCTCGATGACGAGATGCGCGGTCGGCACGTTGATATTGCCGCCATAGCCGACGACGAACAGTTGCCCGCCCTTGCGCACCATCTTCCAGCAGATGTTCTCGACACCGAGTTCACCGACGAAATCGATCACCACATGGGCGCCGCCGCCGGTGATCTGGCTGACCTCCTCGACGATGTTCGGCCCGCCATCAAGGACGTAGTCGGCGCCAAGATCCTTGGCCAGCACCTGTGCTGCCGGCTCGCGATCGACGGCGATGATGCGGCAGCCCGAAATCGCGTGCAGCGATTGCAGCGCGATATGGCCGAGCCCGCCAATGCCGAGCAGGACGCAGTAGCTCCCCGGCCTCAAGAGCTTCGCCGCCCGCTTGGCGGCGCGGTAGGCGGTGATCCCGGCATCGGCCAGCGGCGCCACCTCGATCGGCGTGACATTGGCATTCAGCTTGATCAGCGAACGCTCGCTGGTGATGAAATATTCGGCGAAGCCGCCATTCATGCCAAGGCCGGGGAACTGGCCATTGTCGCAATACATGTCCTCGCCATGCCGGCAGTTGAGGCAGATGCCGCATGAGCGGAAGGGATGGCAGATTACCGCGTCACCGCGCCTGACCGATCTGACACCGCTGCCGACCTCCTCGACCCAGCCGGCATTCTCGTGGCCCATGATGTAGGGCAAGAGCGTACCTTCAGGATCCATGGTCGGCTTCCACACGCCTTCGATGATGTGCAGGTCGGTGCGGCAGAGGCCGGCGGCACCGACCCGCACGATCACCTCGTCGGGCGCGGTGATCGTCGGCGCCTTGACCTCCTCGATCCTGAGCTGGATGTTCGTATGCGGATCGTATTCGTACAGTCTGGCAGCTTTCATCGTCGTATCCTTTCAACGTCGAGATTGTTTGGATTGCTTCAGGCGCGGCCGAGCTTTTCAGAGCCGCCGCCGCGAGCCGGTCCGGCCGTCGGATCCTCATCCTCGGCGAGATGGCCAATCAGCGTTTCGGTGGTCAGGATCAGCGTTGCCACCGAAGCTGCGTTGGCGAGCGCAGTGTAGGTGACACGAACCGGATCGATGATCCCTGCCTCGAACATGTTCTGGTACGCACCGGTTGATGCGTTGTAGCCGTAGCCGCCGTTGATGCGGGTGACCTCGACCACCACCGCTTCGGGATCGGCGCCGGCATTGGCAGCAATGCGCCACAGTGGCCGCGTCAGCACGGAGCGCACCAGGCGCACGCCCTCGGCGACATCGCCGTCGACGCCGGCCGCCACCTTGTCGAGCAGCGGCGCGATCTGGGCAAGCGCCGAGCCGCCGCCGGCAACGACGCCCTCTTCGGATGCGGCGCGCACCGCATTCAGCGAATCCTCGATGAGCTGAATGGTTCGCTTCTGCTCGACCGGTGTGACACCACCGGCATAAAGGATCGCGGTCCCGCCAGAGAGCTTGGCCAGGCGTTCGCGCAGCTTGTCCTGATCGATGTTCGGCGGCGAGGCTTCATACTGCCGCTGCACCTGGGCGCGGCGCGATGCGATGGCCGCATGGTCGCCGCCGCCGCGAATGATCGAGGTGTAGGACGAACTGGTCTTCACCCGGTCAGCCGTTCCGAGATCGTCGGCGGTGATGTCCTCCAGCCGGCCGCCGAGATCGCGCGCGATCACCTTGCCGCCAGTGATGATGGCCAAATCCTCCATCATCGCCTTGCGCCAATGGCCATATTCCGGCGGGTGAACGACGAGGTATTTTCCCGGTCCCTGCTTGCCGAGCAGCGTCACCACCACTTCCGGCGACATTTCCTCGGACACGATCAGCAGCGGCCGACCATCCTCGTCGGCAATGCGGCGAACCGCATCGAGCTGCCCGGGCTCCTTGATCTTGAGGTCGGTCATCAGGATGTAAGGCCGTTCGAGAACCGCCTCCATCTTTTCCTGATCGGTCACCATGTGGTGCGAGAGATAGCCGCGTTCGAAGGACATGCCCTCGACCACATCGAGCGTGGTCTCGGTGGTCACACTGAAGTCCGTGGTGATGACGCCTTCGGCCCCTACCCGCTGATGGGCTTCCGCTACCAGCGCGCCAAGCTTGGCATTGGTCGCCGCGATGTTGGCGACCGAAGCGAGAATGCCGTTGCCCTTGGCGGGCTTGGCCGAAGCCTTGAGCGCCGTCACCACCGCCGCCACGGCAAGGTCGATGCCCTTGCACAGATCGACGGATTTCGCGCCGCGTTCATTCGCCTCCACACCACCCTGGATGAGCGCGTTGGCGAGCACGATGGCAGTCGTGGTGCCGTCGCCGGCGACCTCGTTGGTTTGCATCGACACTTCGCGGACGACCTGCGCGCCCATGTTTTCGAAACGGTCGTGCAGTTCGATCTCGGAGGCGATGCTGACGCCGTCGCGGGTCACCATCGGCGTGCCGATCGGCCGGTCGATCATGGCGTTCATGCCTTTGGGGCCGAGTGTCGGCTCGACTGCAGCGGCCAACCGAAAGACACCACGGGCGAGAGCACGGCGGGCTTCGGAATTGTGAAGCATTATTTTGGGCATGATTCCTCCTTCCGCCTTACGGGCGGGTTGTTGGTTAGGGGCCTCGTGCAAGGGAGGCCGTTGTTTCAGCTCTGCTTCAGGCGGTCGGCGCGGCCCGTGCCGGCACGCGATCCATGATGAAATCGACCAGCGTCGGTTCGCCGTCGACCATGTCCAGTTCCTTGTATCTGGTCTGCTTGAGCCCACGGCAAAGCGCGCCATTGAACTCCATATTGACGCGGACACCGCGCAGTTCGGCGAGATGGGCATCGAATGCGCCAGCCGGTATGCGTTGCCCTTCCCAGGTCACGAAGACAGGATCATCCGGCTGGCGGTCGGGAAAACGCTCAAGCAGAGCCGCCCTGTACCTCGGCTTCTGTTTGGCCGCTTCGCCCGGTTCGAACCGCGCGCCGTCGTATGCCGGCAGGTCCATGCCGAGGATTTCCCGATCCGTCAGGCCGTTCTGCCGCAGGCCGCGCAGAAGCGCCTCCTGGCGCCGCTTGAAGGCCTTCATCCCAAAGGTTTCGCGCAAAGCGCCGAGATCCTGATCCTCGGCGAGCCCGGCGAAAATATCGCCGAATGTCTTGCCGGCTTCCATGCCGCGATTGACCTCTTCCGCGAACATGTGATCGTGCAGCTTGACGCGATAGACAGGCGACCATGAGAGCTGGTCGAGCGCCTTGCGGACGCCGTCCAGCATGAGGAACGCGAAGTTGGGCGAGCACCAGTAGGTCGGCAGGCGGAAGTCGATCCCCACACTGCCATCGCTCGTCACCTGCGCCCGCTCGACGAAGCCCATCTCGGTAATCGGTTCGTCGAGCTCCGGGTCGTTGACCTCACCAAGGCGCCGCCAGAGTTCCTTCTCGCGGTTGCCGGAAACGCTGGCGGTTGCCATGGCCCCTACTCCGCCGCGATGCTGAAGGGCGCGCTGGCGAGCGCCTTCTTCTTGGCTTCGATGTCGATGTTGTAGAGACGCGCGGCGTTGAGGCCGAGGATCTTCTCCTTGATCTCGTCGGTCAGCTGCACACCACGTTCCGCGGCGATGTCCTCGGGGATCTGATAGGTCCAGAATTTCTCCACCAGCCAGCGCGGCGTCCAGATCGCGTAGTCGGAACCGAACAGGATTTTCTCCGGCCCGATCCAGAACAGCAGTTCGGCGATGACCTCGCCGAAATAGCGCGGGCGGGAATGGATGAAGGGCAGCGCCACCGCAAGCCCCCCATAGACGTTGGTTTCCTGCGTCGCGATCCAGCAGAAATCGTCGAGGCGCGGCAAGCCACAATGCTCGATGATCCAGTTGAGGCCCTGGAAATCCGTCGCCGCGTGATCGACGTCATGCACGTCGAACGCATCCTTGCTGAGCGGCAGGATCGTCGGGCCCTTGTGGACGTGGATGTTCCTGATGCCGAGCTTGTCGCAGAGTTCGAAGCATTTGTAAGCATCGGGATCGGTGAGCTTCCAGCCCTTGGAAGCGCCGTTCCATTCGGCCGTGTACATCTTCACGCCCTTGACGTCGTAGGTTTCCTTGAGGAAGTGAATGTACTCGAGCGCCTTCTCACCATCGCGCGGATCGAAGGCGCCATTGACGATGAAACGCTCCGGATAGCGCTTGGCCACCTCGGCGTTGCGCTCGATCGTGTTGAAGCCTTTGTTGTAGAAGTCCTTGAGATAGGTCGACTGGACGATCGCCACATCATCGGGACCGTCGATGAACAAGTCGCGATAGAGATCGTCGGCGCTGTACTTTTCGAACTTGCTCTTCTCCCACAGCTGGTCCTTGGGGCTCAGCCCCGTGTGATAGGCGTAGAAGCAGTCGATGAACTGCTTGCCGTGGATATTCTTCTGGTTCTCCGGGCTGCCGTCCCAGAAATGGGTGTGGCCATCGACCACGAAAATGTCCTTGCCTTCCGGTGTCCTAAACATTCTTCCCTCCGCAAGATGGGTGTTGATCGGTTCGGCGCGCCGCAACCAGGCGGCGCGCCTATTTTTTGTCGTCTATTCGATATATTCGAACATGTCGTCCATGTTGCCGAACAGGATCACGGTGTTGTCGTCGATGCGCACCATCCGCCCGTAGTGGGTGGAGCTATTGACCTCGAAAGTTTCGGCCGTCATCTCGCGGCCGAGATATTCGCTGATCTCATCCATCTTGAAGATCAGCTTGCCGGTGCCATCGATGCGGATCATCGCCGGTTGGTAGGTGACGGTTACGTTCGGCTTCAGGCCCATGAATTCAGCGATGGCCCTGGCTTCCACGGAGTCGTTCATGGTGACGCCGCACTGATGCGAAATCGTCTGTTCGAAGGTGATGTCCTTCATCGCCTTGAAGATGTTGGAATGCGATGCGTCGCGTGCTGTAGTTGACATGACGATTTCTCCCTGTGTCAGCGCTTGAGGCCGAGTTCGCCGAGGATCTGGCCAATCCGCTCCTCGGATTTGGCGCGGACGTCAGTGAACGCGACCGGCTTGGAATGCGGCATCGACCAGATCGGCTGCAGGCCGATGGCTGCCTTGTCGGCGAGCACGCCGTGCTTCTTGACCCAGCCCTGGAAGAGCTTCTTGTTCGCCGCGCCATGCTTCTCGTCATTGGCGAGCATGTGCATGAGGTCGATCGTGTTGGCGAGGTTGCGCTCGTAGTCGGCCTCGGCTGCCGAGATCACCGCAGGCGTGATGAAGTCATGGTTGGCGGCGGCGATCTGCATCAGGAAACCAGACCGGAATGCTTCTCCGACCAGCGGTTCGAAGACGATGTTGATGGCGAAATACTGTTCGAGATAGTCGGCCGCACCCATGATGGTCTCGACCGCTTCGCGGGTTCCTTGCCAGTTCTTGTCCTCGAGCCAGGCCTTCTTGCCGAGTTCGTCGTCCCAGCCGGGAAGGTCCATGCCGATCTCGGCAAGGTAGAGCGTGATGTCCTGTGCCAGCCGCAGCTTGTAGGACGAGTTGGTCAGCGTCGCGTTGTTGATCATCTGGGTGTAGCCGTAACGCTGCGCCTGCATCAGCGAGGTGCCGAGCCCGAATTCGGCATGTTTCCAGGCGCCGAGCTGCGTCTGCAGGATCTTGACCCAGGCCTTGTCGAAGGTCCTGGGCGCCCCCGACTTGCGGGCATTGTTGATGACGCTCTGCACCATCGTCTCAATTTTCGACTGGCGCTGGTAGTGCGTGCGTTCCCACTCCTGGTCGGGGGCGCGGAAGGCATGCCAGTTGGAGCTCTGCGCGGCGGTGTTCTGCTTGACATAAGCGCCCTTGCCGTCGGCAAAGGAGATGATCCAGTCCTGGATCAGGTAACGCTCCGGGTCAGGCTGTACGTCGACCGTCATGTCTTCGTAGTGCGTGGCGCGCTGGCCCTTGGGGTCGAAATACCGGTATTTCCGGCTGTCGGAGTCGGCAAAGATCGCCGCGCCGGCGGCTCCGGATCCGACTGAACTCGAGATAGCTGGCATAGTCTTCACTCCCTTGTTGCAGTTGTGGTTGGCTTGGCGTGGCCGCCCTCAATGGGCCGGCGTTGCACCCGCCGATGTGGTGAACTTGTCGAAGAAGATCCGCTCCGTCTCGAACCCATTCATGAACAGGACCGGCTGAAGCGCATCGATCATCGGCGGCGGGCCGCAGGCATGGACATCGCCCTGCCCGTCGACCGCCAGTTGCTTGAGCTTGGCGTCGACACTCTGGTGCACGAAGCCACGCTCGCCCTCCCATTCGGCGTCACCAGTCGCGTGCGACAGCACGGGAATGAAAGTGACGTCCGAATGCTGACCGATCAGCTCGGCGATCCTGTCGAGGTAGAACAGGTCGTTGCGCGTTCGAGCACCGTAGAAGAAATAGACCGGGCGTTTCTCGCCGCTCCTCAGATGGTCATTGAGGATCGACCAGATCGGCGACATACCCGAGCCGGCGCCGACCAGGATCAGGGGTCCTTGTCGTTCGTCGCGGCGGAAGCAGGTTCCGTAGGGTCCGACGACGGTGACTTCGGCTCCGACCTCGATGCCCCCGGAATCGAGCTCTCCGGAGAACTTTCCCTCAGGGTATTTTTTGATGATGAAGGAGAGTTTTTGGGTTTGGTCCGGCGTATTTGCCATGGAGAACGAGCGCGTAATCGTCTCCCCTTTTTGCGTGGTAACCGTGATGTCGACATATTGCCCCGCCCAGAACTTTATCGGCGAGCCGAGTTCGATCTCGATGCCGCGAATGTCGTGGGTCAAGTGCTCGATCAGAGCAATCCGGCCCTTGAACGTCTTCACGGCGATCGCTTTCGCCAAAATCTCCTCGTCGTAGTTGAGAAGCTCGACTTCCAGATCGGAGTAGGCGATGCAGCGGCATAAAAGGACGTGGCCGCTCTCCTTCTCCATGTCGTTCAGCGCGAAGGTCGAGTATTTGAGCATGTCGACTTCGCCATCGAGCAACACGCTCTTGCAGGCCGAGCATTGCCCTTCCTTGCAGCCGTGCGGCAGGGCGATGCCTTGGCGGAAAGCGGCGTTGAGCACCGTCTCGCCATCCTCGACGTCGAATTCGACGCCGACCGGGCTGAGCCTGACCGTGTGGGTTTCCGACATACGGACCTCCAGTAAAAGGAAGGGGGCGGGACGGACCCGCCCCCTTGGCCTGATCAGTTGCAGGGATTGATGGTGAAGCCCTTGGCGTAGTCCGCCAGGTGCTGCGCGCGTGCTTCCGGCGTCATGCCACGGAGCGCGTTCAACGGCGATCCGAGCTTGTTGCCGCGCACGTCGTCCAGCGTCCACATCTCCTTGTCGTCAAAGCGCATATGCGGCTGCGGGACGAGTGTCTTGCCATCGGAGCGGACGAAGTTCAGGTCCTTGATGGCATCGGCCAGATCCCAGCCATCATAGAGCGTCTCCCACTCGCGCTTGCCGCTGAAGCGGCCCATCGCGGGTGTCGGACGGCCCTCATACTCGTCGGCGAAGGCCACAGTCGCGGTCCACTTGTCGAGCTCATGGGCGAAGGTGTGCAACTGGCCGTCGATCTCGCCAACAACCATATCCTCGCGGATCAGGCAGGGCACGAGGCAGGACCAGCAGCGGTGCGGGTAGACATAACCGACGTCGCTGTTGAACAGGAGCACCTTCTCGCCCTTGTGGCTAAGCTTGGCGTACCATTTCCAGAAGTCGCCGAACTCGGCGTACCAGCCCGGATACTTGTGCTCGAACCACTCGAAGTCCTTGTCGGTCTGGGCCTCGATGCGCCAGAAGTTGACCGGCCAGCCGACCGCGAAGAATTGTCCAACTTTGTGGACGTAATTCTTCTTGGTGATGCGTTCCCATGCTGCCTGGACGTCGTCGTGATGGACCTTGATGCCGTATTTCTCGAGCGGCAGCATGTAGGTGCGGTAGTAGTCTTCATAGATCCAGCGGTGCCACATTTCCGCGTAGGACTCCTTGTTCTTGTCGCGGTTGGTGGTGCCGTATTCGATGAAGGTGCCGATGGCAGCATCGACGATCGCGTGGTTCTGCCAGAAGGCGTAACGCAGGTCGCGCTCGAGCAAGAGGTGATTTTCCGGTTCCTTGAGCGCTGCCATCAGCAGTGAGTGGCCGTTGCCGATATGCCGGCTCTCGTCCGACTGCACCGACAGGAAGACGGTCGGCAGCGCGTAGTCGCCGTTACGGGCGGCTTCCGAAGGCATGGCGACGAACAGCGTGTTGGTGAAGGCGGTCTCGGCCACCACGGTCAGGTACATGCAGGCGGCGGTCATCGTGTCGCCGGTGATGAAGCCTTCCGCGAACTGCCGGCCGATGGTCGTGGCGTAGCATTTTCCGAAGGCTTCCTCGGTGATGTCGAAGCCCGCCGGATCGATGTAGTTCTCCATGTACCATTTCTTCAGGTTCATCTGGATCGTCGAGTGACGGAACTCGTCGATCATCTGCATGGTGAAGCCGGTCCTGAGTTCCTCGCCGGGCGCGATGCGGGCGACCATCGCCATCGAGCGGGCGGCGGAAATCTCCGGGAAGGGAATGATCGCCAGGAAGAGCTTCATCCACTCGACCCAGCGCGGCTCGACGTTGCGGAACATATCGCCGCGCAATGCCGCATCGAGTGCGCCATAGACGCGGTTGTCCTTCTCTTCCTGCATCGGAAAGTACGACCGCAAAACCTGCTTCATCGGGTCGCGCGGCGTCTTGTTGATCTTGTAGTCGGTCGGAAACGTCATCGCTTCCTGAACGTAGGAAGGATTCCAGCCGAGATCGGCAATCTTCTTGGTTGCCTCGCCGACGGAGATTCCGCGTTGCGAGGTAATCTTGTTGAGCGTCAGAGACGTCATGGTCATAAGCCTCCACCAGGTTTGAGCCCGGGTCCCTTGACCCCGGCATGAAGCGGCGCACGGCACCGCCAGTGAGAGTGCGAACGGCACGACAAAGGGTTGCGCATTCAGGTGCGACTCATGGTCCGGCCATTCAAGTGGATCGCGGCAAAGGTGTTGGAGGCGTCTGGCAGGGATCCGCGACGCCAACCGCATATGCGATGGGCGTATCGAAGCGGCCTGCTTCCTCCGTTCCTTCGTTCTTTTGGCACCGCGTCAAAAGCGCGATGGGCTTCTTGTGGAAATGTACAAAGCAAGCGCCGTGCCAACTCGAAATAATGTCCATGGCTGGCGCAAAAAACAAAATCGCTGCTCTTTCGGCACATGAGAAAATAACCAACTGTAACGTTATTTTACAGTTGTAACGTACGCCTGTAATATTTAACATCTATTCGCATCTGCAATATATTTAGTTTAGCATGTGCAGCAAATATCAAAACCAATATTATCTGTTCAATTCATCGTCTTTCTCTACTATTTGAAGGCGACGGCCCGTGGATGGGCCTCGCGCTGGAGAGAGACCATGCCGAACGATAAAGACAGCCGGAGGCCGCCCGAGCCAATGTCCAGCCAGGCCGACGGTGTCACCGGCGATCTTGTCAGGCTGATGCCCCGGGATCTGGTCTTTGTCATGCGCTTCATGGGCGAGAGCCAATATCGCCTCCAGAGCCACTTCCAGGACTTCATCCGGGCCGAGCTAGCCGCCGGCGGCGTCACCACGGAAACGCATCCGATGATCCATCTGTTCATCGAGAACCATGCGATCCTGTTGCGGGACTTCGTGTTTTCCGGCGTTTCGCTGTCACGCCAGTTCCGCGTCGACGAAATCGAGCGCCTCACCGGCGATAGGACGTCGATGATCCGCGTCGACATCTGGGACCAGCTCAAGAGCCACATCGAAACGGCTGAAAAACAGTTCCATTCCCAGGCCGGCACGTTGCCCAAATTGCTGTCGGCTTTCGAAAAACCATCCGGACCGATGGCTGGGAGCGAAAAATGACGGGAGGATCCGATGGGGAAAACTACCAGGCGTGACGCGCTGCTCGCCCGCAGGCTCGATCTTGTCGCCTACGTCTCCGCGCTCACTGCCGAGGCGCTGCGGCTCAATCAGAAACGCGCAGGTATCGAGATGGAGGTGCTGCGCCTGGAACTCGAAATCGGCAGGAACGGCGCCAGCGCGCAACTGGTGCGGGACTTGCATGAGGCGAAGGAGAGAGCCGCGGCAATCATGCACGAATGCGCGGCGTGCGATGACAGCATCTCGCTGCGGAAGGTGACGTCGAGGACGTCGACCGGAGCCTCGCGGCGACGGATGGAAACTGACGAAGGGAATCGTCATGAACCAGCACGCGATACAGAACCTGACCTTGTTCGACCTGCTGGCGCGAAGCTGGCGTCGTCCGTCGGCGATCGCCGATCTGCGCTTCAGCGCCGATGGCTCGACTGTCGCTTTCGCCTGCGTGGATGGAACAGTCGCCATAGCCGCGGTCGCGGACCAGGAGCCGCCGGAGTCGCGGATCAGGGTGAGCGGCGATCTCGGCCAGACGACGATCCGCCCAAGGGAAAAATTGCCGTTGCCATTGATAGCCACCGCTGCGTTGGGAGATGGCGACGTTCCACTCGCCAACTACCTTCGGTCCGGCTTCCTCGTCGGAACGGCGGCCGGCGAAGCGGTGCATCTGACCGCGGACGGCAATCTGATGGAGACGCTGGTCAAGATCGACGGACCGGTCGTCGCCGTCGACCACAGCCCCCGGACGGCCATGACAGCCGTCAGCAATGGGCAGGATGTTTTCCTGTCACGCGGCCAAGGCGATGCGGTGAGACTGCGACACGGTGCGACACCGTCCACGGATGCGCTTGCCTTTTCGTCAGGCGGAAGGCGCCTCGCCTATGGCCTGGACGGCGGATTGTCGATCTGGATGATAGAAGGCGACGCCACGCCGATACGCGATATCCCCTTTTCAGCGCGTCCGATATCGATCCGCTGGAGTGGCGACGGCACCTGGCTGGCCTCTGGGCTCGAAACCGGAGGCTTTGCTCTGGTCAGCGTGAACGATGGCCGAGCTGAGATCGTCGGGGGATTTCCATCGCCGGTCCGGACAGTGTGCTGGAGCCCAACCGCAAATGCGCTGTTTGCCTCGGGCGCCTTCCGGATCGCCGGCTGGTCGATGGCCGCCCCGCCGGTTGGCGGCAAAACCTCGGGCGCGTTGGAGACAGGTCGCGCCGGGCTGGTCCTGGTCGAGGCGGTGGCGGCGCATCCGGAGAAGAAGCTGATTGCGGCCGGCTATGCCAACGGTCGGATCACCATCGCCCAGATCGGCGCGCGAGACGAACTCCTCGTCAGACCTTTGGGGGGCTCGGTGACCGCGCTTGCCTGGTCCGGCGATGGACGGCACCTAGCGGTGGGCGCCGTCGACGGCACCGCCGCGATCGTCACCTTTCCCGCGCAGATGTTCAAATAGCAAAAGCAGGCCGCATGCAAGAGGAGGAGAAAATGCAAACCGAACCCACCCCCGAAGACGAGAGCAAGGACGAATTTTTCGACCGGCTCGCCAAACTGTCAGAAGAAATGGTGGCCAAGCATGGCAAGGATTTCAGCATGGGCGCGCTGGTGCTTGCCGCCCGCTGGATCGCGGAAAACCGCGTCGGCCAGTTGAAGACCAACTAGGGTTCGCATCCATAAGGATTGAACTCACGCAGGCGCAGCAAACCGTTTGGAGACGCCATTCGCCTGCCCTTCTCGGTGATGCCGGCTGGCGCCAGATGAGGTCGGGCTCCTGCGCGGGCTTGCCCCGAAATCGTCTCAATTATCCTTCTTCGGAGGTGTCGGCCGCCGGCCGGCGCTCCTGAACATGCAAATCTGGTCCTTCTTTCGCTAACGACCCCCGCTCACGGTCCGCCTCTTATGATTTCTACCTCGATTTGCCAGGTGGGCAAGTTGTGATCGATCAGGAACCTGATCAGGTCCTCTGTTGAGTTCCACGCCGCATATTATGCGACTGCACAGCACCAGCCCGCCACTTGCGGAGCTTGGGACACCGCCCGCAGTGAAAAAACTATTCAGGCATATTCTCTTGCATGATGCTGAGCGCCGAGCGGATTTGCGGCCAGGGGAACTCGGAGCATTCCTCCCAGGCCTCGCCCTCGCGCAACACGGCATCAAGCTTGCCTGCCACACCGGCGAGAGTCGTGGCAGGCGTCGTTGAGAACGCTTCCAGCAGATCCTGTGCCTGGTCGCCAGCCTCGCGCTCGGCCCTGAGCGCGGCGGTGTAACCGGTCTCCTCGGCAGCCACATCCCAGCGTGCCTGATGCGCTGCGAAATCCGCTTCGGTCTTCTCGCCGAGAACCGCCATATCCGACCCTTTGCCGAGCACTTCATTGAGCGCCTCGATCGAGTGGACGGTCACGTCCCCACCCTCGGGCAGGCGAACGGCCACACAAGGAAAGCCCACGCCTGCGATGAGCCTCGTCTCCAGGCGCTGCTGCGCGCGGCAAAGCCGTTCGGCTAACTTGTGGGCTTTCCGCCATTCTCGCCAGAGCGCCAGCGCCGGGTCGGCGGGCATACTCGTCATCGCTGGATTGCTGGCGAGCGCGCGTTTCTCAAGCACCAAAGCAGTGGACGTGATCATCCCTCCCGCAAGCACTTCCCTGCGCGTGACGAACGGCGGAGTCGTGGTATTGTCGGAATCACCCATGATCCGAGCTCCTCGGAAGCTTGGTTTGTGGTCAGGCCGGGCACGGTGCGCCAACACCGCGCCTAGCCGCACCTCGGACCATCGGCCCAAGGGTATCGCTGATACCTTTGGATCATATAGGAATGATCTAAAGGGATCAATAGGCTTGGTAACAGCAGGACAGATGCGGGCAGCGCGCGCGTTGATTGGTATCGCCCAGGCAGAGCTTGCTCGCCGGGCTGGTGTATCTATTCCAACGATCAAGCGCTGCGAAAGCGACGGCAAAAACGGTCTGATGGTATCCGCCGAAACCCAAGCAAAAATTCGTGCCGCTCTTGAAGCCGAAGGCGTGGAGTTTACCAATGGCGATCGCCCAGGCGTCAGGTTGCGGCGACCGTAGTCGGCCGTTGATCAGTTGAGCGCAGGATTGCGGGCGCCGCTTCAGCCAGCCCCGGCAGCGCAGGCTCATTCTGTACCGTAGGCCGCTTGCCAGACCAGCGGCGAGCGGCATGGCTCGCGCCAGGTCTCTATGAGCAAAAAGGCCTCCCGCCAACTCAGGATGGAATAAAGAGCTGGTAGTCGTGAAACGCTGGCTGGCCAACGTGCTGGTGACGATCTCGAGCCGGCGTCAGCGCGATCTCCTGCAGGGTTGCGCGCGGCAGGCCCTCACATCCCGATCCCCAGGCCGCGTTTTCTGCCGAAGCTCCAGTCGATGCCGCCGCTGTTTTGCACGAAGCCGGTAATGTGCTGGCCGATGCGCCCTTCCAGCATCGGCTGCCAGGGCACGAGCCGGAAGCCGAGACCATCGTCCAGCATGGCAAAGCGCCCGCTGGCAAGACTGACCGGGCTGAGGAGCGTGCCGCTGACGTGATTGCCGGGCTGGACGGGCGCGAAGATGAGGCCGCGCGCAGCGGCCATTGCCTTGCCGACGCGCGCGCGACCTCCTGGCGCTCCAGCGTGGCAACAAGGTCGCGCGAGAAGGTGATCGTCCCGCTCGTCGCATCGCGTGCGGCATGGCCCATCCTGACGAGCTGGGCAGCCCGTCTGTCGAGGGCGTTGTCCACGTCGAGACCAAAACCTGACCGGACCAGCGGCACAGGGTTCTTGGCCGTCAGCTCCCGGTCGAGCCATGTGGCGCCGTCACTGCCGATCTGTGCGTCAAGATCGAGCGTCGAGAGCACGCGGACGGAGAAGCCCTTTCCGCGGGTGCGGGCATCATAGGCGATGCCGCGCTCGGACAGGTCTTGCGGAACGCGCCAGTGGTCTTCGTCGATGCGCTCGACGTGGCCGGCCCGGCGCAGCGCTTCGAGACGGCGGACATGGAAACGGACGAAGGCGTCCGGGTCCTTGCCCTCTTCGAAAAACGTCTCGCGGATCGCCTCCAGGTGTTGGCTTGGTCGATAGATGCCATCCTCGCCGGCTACGACGCCGATGTTGCGGTCGGCCGCACGCGGGTGCTCTTTCGGCAGGATTGGATCGAGCGCCACGATATGGCCGCGCTGAATGTCATCGAGCTTTGCAGCATCCGCGGTCTCGACATAGTGAGTACGCCCGTCCACATCGTCGACGACGAGCGACAGCCGGTCGCTCATCTCATCGCCGGCAAGACCCTTGGCGAGCACGCGGCCGACGACCGGCTCGGTGATGGTCCCCCGGTGCATTGCGTATTGCGCTGGGCCCCGCTCATGGTCGAGACCGTGCTCCTCCAGCGCCCGGTGCGTGGTCGTGATGATGTCGTTGCGCTCGCCAAGCGCCCTCAGCGTGCTTTCGGCTGCGTCGGCGATCACCCATCGGCCGGGCTCGATCTCGCTTGCCAGGCCGAAATGCGCCAGTGTCTTTGCCCGATCGATCAGCAGATAGCGGTTGCTGGAGATGGTGTAGCTGTCGCTGGCATTGGGACGGAGGTCGACAAGATCATGCTCCTGCTGCTCGGCAACCAACATGCGGTCGAGGCGGGTCAGCCGTTCGGCCCCGACCTCGTTGGCCAGCTTGCGGGCGACCTCGATCTCGCTTTGTAGCCCAAGCTCACGTTCCACCAGCTCGCCTGCCCGATGGCGGATGCCATGGGCGATGTAGTCGCCGGCGATGTTCAGGATCTTGCCGTCGTCGGTGATGCCGCGCACCAGGATATGGGTGTGCGGATGGCCGGTATTGTGGTGGTCGACGGCAATCCAATCGAGGCGCGTGTCGAGATCGGCTTCCATCTGCCGCATGAGATCGCGCGTGAAGGACCGCAGGTCTTCCATCTCGGCGGCATCCTCCGGCGCGACGATGAAGCGGAACTGATGGCGGTCGCCACGCCCGCGCTCGACAAAGGTCTTGCCGTCGGCCTCGTCGTCAACGGCCGAGTACACCCTGCCCTTCTCGCCATCCCTGGTGACGCCGTCGCGCTGGAGATAGCGCAGATGGGCATCAACGGCCTTGCTCGTCGTCACAAACTTTTGGCCGCGCCCGCTCGCCTTTCCTCGTCCCGGCAGCTTGACGACACGCGCCTTCACCACGACGCGGCGGGAGCGAAAACGGACGCCATTGCCGTCCTGCCGCCACCCGCCGGCGTCCTTTGGCAACGCTGACGCCACCTTGCCGCCGCGGCCGCGGGCGTTGAAGCGGCCACTCCCTTCCCGGCGCCGCTGCTTGCGCCGATGCGATAGGGATTGCCGCCTTGCTTGCGGACAGCGATCTCGACCTGGCGCACGAAGGGCAGCGTGCGCGAATTGACCGGCGCGCCGCCATCCCGCGTCCGGCCGGTGCGAACCTGGAACCTGTCGCTGTCACGATCTGCGATGACGACAGCATCGGGAGTCAGAATTCGCGGTTCAAGGTGGCCGGAGCGCTGAGCATGCTATGGACTGCAATGACTTGCTGTGGCGTAGGATGGCGGATCGCACATCGCTGCGGCACCTAAACTTTCCTGTTCAGATCAGTGGGATAACGGACCAACCAGCACCCTTCGCACCTCGCGCCGTGCCGCTCGGTGTCCGCACGCGCCGGAAAAAACAATGTGCAGACAGACACTTACGAGCGAAGCGAGGGCGAGCGCCAGCTCGCTTTATCTTGCCATCCCTCTTCGCCTTCTCGCCTTCTGCCTTCTCGCCTTCTTCGCCCTCACTCGCAGCCAACCCTCTCGCCGAAATTCTCGCGACGGAGCAGGTCGGAACGCAATTGCCCAGGAATGCGGGGATCATCGCGCTGGTACGGGAATACGCTGGACGAACAGGCTATCCGCGACGGATTTTGGCTCGGGCACAGCGTCAACGGGCAAGCTACCCGGCAGGGGCTCGACCGCAGTTAGGTCAGTGACAGCGACACCCATCGGCGACCGCATGTTGGACGAACGGATCGTCGCGAACATCTCAGCGGCAACATTCCACATCATTGTCGCCATGCGGCGACATTCCGGATGTCTGTGGTGTCCGCGAATCGCCGAACCGAGTGCGCTCGCTCTGCCCGCTCCTTGTCGTGCGCGCATAGGAATCGGAACCGCACCAGAACCCATGTCGATCTGCCCCCACGTCACCCTTGTCTTGTTCTCGTCCGAGTCGAGCGCAGCGGAAATCGATCTAGCGCGGATCACTCCTGGCCTTGAAGCGTGCTGCCTCTTCCGAACCGCGCGTGGCGTCTCCCGCGCTGTAGGAATGCGCGCCGGCGCCGGCGAGCTTGCCGCCGTCGACGATCAGATACTCCTCGCGGATTGACCTGCCTTCGAACCAGCACTCCAGAATCTCGCGGGTGCCGGCGGCGTAGCGCGCCTGGGCGGAGAGCGACGATCCTGAAATGTGCGGCGTCATGCCGTGATGCGGCATCGATCGCCACGGATGATCCTTGGGAGCCGGCTGCGGGAACCAGACGTCGCCGGCATAGCCAGCGAGTTGGCCACTCTCCAGCGCGCGGGCGATGGCGTCACGATTGCAGATCTTGCCGCGCGCCGTGTTCACCAGATAGGCGCCGCGTTTCATCCTGGCGATTATCGTCTCGTCAAAGAGGTTTTCCGTCTCCGGATGCAGAGGCGCATTGATCGTCACCACGTCGCAGACGCCGACCATGGATGCGGGGTCCTTGTGGAAGGTGACGCCAAGCTCTTTCTCGACCGCCTCAGGCAGGCGGTGGCGATCGGTGTAGTGCAACTTGACGTCGAACGGCTTCAGCCGGCGCAACACCGCGCTGCCGATCCGGCCGGCACCGACGGTTCCGATCTGCATTCCCTCGATATCGTAGGAGCGTGCGACGCAGTCGGCGATATTCCAGCCGCCTTTCACGACCCACTGGTAGGACGGGATGTAGTTGCGCACGAGCCCCAGGATCATCATGACCACATGCTCGGACACGCTGATCGAATTGCAGTAAGTCACCTCGGCGACCGTGATGCCGCGGTCCATGGCGGCCTGAAGATCGACATGATCGGATCCGATGCCGGCGGTGATCGCAAGCTTCAGTCTGCTTGCCTTGGCTATTCGTTCTTCGGTCAGATATGCCGGCCAGAACGGCTGCGAGATCACGATTTCGGCATCAACGAGTTCGCGTTCAAAAATGCTGGCGGGACCGTCTTTGTCCGAGGTCACCACCAGGCTGTGGCCCGCGCTTTCGAGAAATTTCCGGAGACCCAGTTCGCCGGACACGCTGCCGAGCAGGATCCCCGGTTCAAAGTCGATGGCCTTCGGCGTGGGAAGTGTCTGGCCGCCGGGATAGCGGTCGAGCTTTGGCAGGCCGTCCCGCGCATATTTTGTCGGATAACCGTCGACCGGATCGTCATAGAGGACGCAAACGACCTTTGCCATTGTGTATCTCCTTCGTCTGACAACGAAGAGGAAAACGCTCTGTTGTTAACGCTGCCGGCCAACGATGGTCGGCACGGCGATGCTCTGTTGAATTGCTGGTGGGGAGCAGACTCATCTGCCGGCGCTTCCTCATTCGGAAAGTTGTGCGCTATTGCGTGCTACATGGAAGACCCGGGCATGGTTTCAAGTGCTGCGGGCGGCACTGGTGCAGCGTTCGAGTTCCTTTATTTCAGACCGCGCGCACGGTTTGCTGACAACAAATGCTTAATGCGGACACTTCAGAATTGCCGAGGTTGGGCACCGTGCATCATGATCACTGACAGGCTCCGACTTCGCAGGCCTCAAGGGCTTCTGCATCCCCTCAAAGATTGCAAACAACCTGTTAGTCAGCGCTTATCAAGCAGAGGAATCTCGCATCGCTTGCCGCTCAGACGGTATTGCTAAGCCAGTTCGCAACGCTCACCGATGTCACCTGGAAATGGCGAAAGTGACGAGACAGACAGGCAGCTTATGCAAGTCCTGATCAAGTTCGAGTTGCGGACGCACTAGCCAGCGCTACAAGGCTAGCCTTCCACAATACGGGCCGTTTGTTGCCTTTTTACAGAAGATACGAAAACGCCGCTCGACCGGAAGGGAGCGGCGTTTACCAAGTGTGGTGTCCTACCCTAGACGAAACCCCGATTTGGTCGGGGCCGTCGGACTTGAACCGACGTTTCCAGCTTGTTCGCTATCAATCTATAGGTGGTGTTTTCCTGTCGTCCTTGCAAGCGCCATCGGCGTAGCTTCGCAGGGTGTGTAAGGATAGTCGGAGTCGATACAATTCCATCCGAATTCCGCAATTGAACGACCGCTGCTTTCCGGCTTCCGTGACGCGCACACTCGCTGGTTCTGCCGTCAGCAATGTCATCAATCGACCGGTCGCGTTCGACGCGGCTCGGAACGCCGATGATGCAACGATATCCTGACTCGCCGTAACGGCAGACGCTGGCCCTGTCGCCTAACTGCTCCGTCACTGTTTTCAGTGGAGCGCAAGCCCGCGCCGAAAAATACTAGAAGCCCCGCTCCTGCGGGGTTTTTCGTTGGGGGAAGCGTTGCGGCGACATCGACGGGTGATCCGCAGGAGAAGGGGCAGCGCCAGAGATCAGCGATGCAGCTTGGTCGGCACAAGACGACGGCAGGCCAACCTCACCAAGCCACTCGTCGTAGTGATGGTTTAGGGCCAACAACAACTCGTCTGGCTGATCCATGCCGCTTTGGAACAACTCGATGATTTGACGGCCAAGACGTTCCCTGGCCGGATCGCCCACTGCTATCCCGGCCTGACGGCAATAATCATCGACCACTGTGGCCAGTATTGAAAGCTGCTTTGAGTCCGCTGAGTCATTGAACGTCATTATCGCTTCTCCCTTTGTTGGGCGAAAGCGTTGGTCTCTTCCACTCGCCGGCTTGCCGGGAAGGTGCAGGCGACCATCGATATATAGTGTGCCGGTTTGGTACATACGACTCAATTTGAACTCGTTGGCAGCCTTCATGACGATGAAGGCCGGACTGTTGATCAGGTCGTGCGCCTTGAGCAGACGATAGACCGAAGCCTCATCGACGCTCGCCGCCGCTGCCCTTGTCGTTCCCCTTGGCGGGAGCGCACTAGCCGAAGAAGCTCTTTGATCAGTGATCCCACAATATCTCCTGGAGCATTTCCTCGACCGAGTACGGCGAAATTCCAAGTTCTCCAAATCCCGGCATCTTCGGCGATGACACGTTGTCGACCTGCATCAGTTCCACTTGATTCCGAGTGACGGGCGGGCCCGGGAGCATTTCGGCGAACCAAGCCAGCGCGTGCCAAGCGGCAAATGGGATTGGAATCAGTTTGGGCTTAAGACCGGCTTCGTGCGCAACGGCTCTGAGAAATTCCTTGTAAGAGTAGACGCGAGGAGCGCCGCACTCATACGCGTGATCGCATGCGTTTCCGTCCCCTGCAGCGCTCTTGCGGTCGCCTCTGCCACATCGCCCACATAGGCCGGCTGCAATCTCGTCAGGCCGCGACCGAACATCGGATAGATTGGAAGCCGGCGGAGAAGTTTGAGGATGGTGGTGAGAAACGCGTCATCCGGTCCGAACATCACCGCCGGGCGGATGATAGTGGCGTCAGCAAACGCGGCACGCACCACCAGTTCGCCTTCGCCACGCTTGCGGATGTAGAGCGACGGCGAGGCAACATCGGAGCCGATTCCTGAAACGTGAGCGAGCCGTTCGACGCCAGCTCGGTGTGCTTGAGCTGCAACCCGCCGGGCTGACTCGACATGTACGGAATGAAAGGTCTCCTGTCCCTGTTCGATATAAAGACTGACCGCATTTACAACACCGTAAGCACCAGCAAGTGCATCGGCGATCGCCCGCTCATCGTGGATATTGGCTTCGACCGATTGAAGTTGCGGATCATCAGAACCAAACAGCTTCTTGGCCCGTTCCGGATGTCTTGATGCGATCCGAACGAAAAACTCACCATCGCGGAGATGCCGAACAACGCGGCGGCCGAGAAACCCGGTTCCACCGAACACGGTGACGACGCGATGGTTCATGGCAGCCATGGCTTAGACTTTGTCAGCTCATGTCGGGTGTCTCGACCCGGCGGTTCAGGTCACGTAGACGGCACGCCTACTGACCACTATCTATCACCTGGGCTACCTCGTACAGATTGGGATCGATCTCGTCCGTCAACTGATCGAAGTGACCCCACTCCTTCCGGAATTCCGGCGATTGATGAGCCGATCGCAAGAGATCGCGATTCTGCCATTGGACGTAGTTGACGATGCGCCGCCCGTCGAGGCTGCGATGCAGACTGATTGAGATGAACCCAGGCTGGCGCGCCATAAAGCGCGCCCGCTCGGTCATGACGGACAATGCCTCGGCCTGCTTGTCCGGTTCAGAATCGACGATGGTGATTTGGGTGACGGGCTGGTTGTCGGTTCGGATCTGTGTCATGGAAACCTCGCTAGATTGGCGATGGATTTGCCGTGTCACTGCTGGCGGTCGAGGGGCCGGCCCGAGCGATCGAGCATCCGATCGATCTTGCTCGCCATGATGAAATCGTTCTCGTGCAGTCCTTTGATCTTCTTGGTGCTCAGGGACACCGTCACATAACCCCAGCCGAAGCTGATGTCGGGGTGATGGCCCTCGGTTTCGGCGAGCTCACCGATCTCCTGAACAAGGGTGAGCGCGTCCCGGAAATTGCGGCATCGAACGCTCCGCTGGATGCGGTGGGCATCGTCACCCAGCTCCCAATCAGGAGCCTGTGCCTGGAAGCGTTGGGCTTCATCACGCGTGAGCGGCGGGACGCCGCCGCGACAAGGCGTACATGTTTTCTCGGCAAGAGTGTCGGTCATGTTCTTGTCTCCAAGACCATTTTTAGCAGCAAAAACGACAGCGACGAGCGCCTATCGATCGATCTCCCCGAACACGATGTCGAGCGAGCCGATGATCGCCAAGATATCGGCTCGCATGTGCCCGCGTGCTGGGCCTTCCGTCGTCCTGGCTATAGTTTCAGGCGCCGCTCAGTAGTCCATTCCGCCCATTCCGCCCATACCTCCTGCGCCACCCATAGCGGACGCATCCTTCTGCGGAATGTCCGCGATCATTGCTTCAGCGGTGATCAGGAGCGCGGCAATCGAGCCGGCATCCTGCAGGGCCGTCCGAACGACCTTGGCGGGGTCGACGATACCGGCCTTGATCATGTCGACGTAGATCTCGTTCTGGGCATCAAAACCCTGATTGTGATCCTTGCTGTCGGCGAGCTTGCCGACGACGATCGAACCTTCGACGCCGGAATTCTCGGCAATCTGGCGGATCGGCGCTTCGAGCGCTCTCGACACGATCGAAATGCCCGCCGTCATGTCAGCATTCGCGCCAGTAAGCTCAGTCAAAGCTGCCTTGGCGCGCAAAAGCGCAACACCGCCGCCGGCAACGATGCCTTCTTCCACGGCTGCACGAGTGGCGTTCAGCGCATCATCGATGCGGTCCTTCTTTTCCTTGACTTCCGTCTCGGTCGCGCCGCCGACGCGAATGACAGCAACGCCGCCAGCCAGCTTCGCCAGCCGCTCCTGGAGTTTCTCCTTGTCGTAATCCGAGGTCGTTTCCTCGATCTGCAACTTGATCTGCTGGACGCGCGCCTGGATGGTGGCTTTCTCGCCGGCGCCGTCGATGATCGTCGTCGTATCCTTCTCTATGAGCACGCGCTTAGCCCGCCCGAGCATGTCGATGGTGACGTTCTCGAGTTTGATGCCGAGATCCTCGGAAATCATCTGGCCGGCGGTGAGCACGGCAATGTCTTCCAGCATCGCCTTGCGCCGGTCACCGAAGCCAGGCGCCTTGACGGCCGCGACCTTGAGGCCGCCGCGCAGCTTGTTGACGACCAGAGTCGCCAGCGCCTCGCCTTCGACGTCTTCCGAGATGATCAGCAGCGGCTTACCGCTTTGCACCACAGCTTCGAGGATGGGCAGCAACGCCTGCAAATTGCCGAGCTTCTTCTCATGGATGAGGATGTAAGGGTCCTCCAGCTCGGCGCGCATCTTCTCGGCATTGGTGACGAAATAGGGCGAGAGATAGCCGCGGTCGAACTGCATGCCTTCGACGACATCGAGTTCGGTTTCGGCTGTCTTGGCTTCTTCGACGGTGATCACGCCCTCATTGCCGACCTTGTTCATCGCCTTGGCGATCATGGCGCCGACCGACGCGTCGCCATTGGCGGCGATCGTACCAACCTGGGCGATCTCGTCCGAAGATTTGACTTTCCTGGCCCTGGTTTGAATGTCCTTCACCACAGCAGCCACAGCAAGGTCGATGCCGCGCTTGAGATCCATCGGGTTCATGCCCGCGGCAACGAATTTGGCACCTTCGCGCAGGATGGAAGCGGCCAGCACCGTGGCTGTCGTCGTGCCGTCGCCGGCGAGGTCGTTGGTCTTCGAGGCCACTTCGCGCACCATCTGGGCGCCCATGTTCTCGAACTTGTCGGCAAGCTCGATTTCCTTGGCGACGGCGACACCATCCTTGGTGATGCGCGGCGCGCCATAGGCCTTGTCGATGACGACATTGCGGCCTTTGGGGCCGAGCGTCACCTTGACGGCGTTGTTCAGAATTTCGACGCCGCGAAGCATCCGGTCGCGGGCATCGGTAGCGAATTTGATTTCCTTGGCAGACATGATTTTACGTCCAGTTCAGTCTTGAAATTGCGGGATCGGAAATCGCCCGGTCAGGCGGCTTTCTTGGCCGCTTTGGTCTTCTCGACGATGCCCAAAATGTCGCTCTCCTTCATGATCAGGAGGTCCTCGCCGTCGATCTTGACCTCGGTGCCGGACCATTTGCCGAACAGGATGAGATCGCCGGCCTTGACGTCGAGCGGGATCAGCATGCCGCTCTCGTCACGCGAGCCCGGGCCGACGGCGATCACTTCGCCTTCCTGAGGCTTTTCCTTGGCGGTGTCGGGAATAATGATCCCGCCCTTGGATTTGGTATCGCCTTCCGCGCGCCGAATGACGACGCGGTCGTGGAGTGGTCGGAATTTCATTGGGGGTTCTTTCTGCCGCCGCACATAGAGCGACTGCAACACTTAACATAGCCCCTTTGGCACTCGAATGATAGGAGTGCCAAATTTTTAATTCCTCAAACCGAAAATATTTGAAATGTAAATCAGTCGTTGTTACCGGCGCTTTTGGCCGTCCGAAAGGCGGAGCCATAAGCAATTTTATTGTAATTCATCCCTCTTAATTTTGCCGACAACAGACTATATTAATCCGCAATTACGAACCAACCTATTGAGCCTTGATTGAATGTGCATCGAGAGATATATACAGTTCGCGAAAATTTGGCACGATTTGGCTTTCCCGGTCCCGATCGACATAGGTCCGCGACCTTCGACCCACCATGAAGCACCGAATTTTCGACGGCGAATGTATAGCGCTTATCCGGCGCACATGTCGCTCTGTTCGAGCCTTTGAACCACGGCGCTGACTACGGATGTACTGGCAGCATTGGGATCTTTCCGGTTCGGATGGAAAAGATGCAGGAGGGACATCGGCGTGCTCCTGCGGAAAGCCGCACCCCCTCATGCAACGCAGCCTCCCCGCGTGGGGAGCGCTTGCCTGCGCTACGGCGGCGGCTTTCCATGCGAGCCGCTTCAAAAATGATGCTGCGAAACGGCGCTGGCTTTATCCGACGAACGCCTCACGCATCCGAGCGAACATGCCGGGCTGTCTCCCGGCAACCGCCGCACGGATGTGACGGGCGGCCGTTGCGGCGCTCACCGTCGC
>NZ_JAMYQT010000059.1:0-29105 GCF_040320985.1 Mesorhizobium sp. M0571 | reverse complement strand
TGATCCAACGTGAGAACTTCACGTTTTATGCTCCGATCGGCACTGGGATTCTGATCAGCATCGTGCTTTCGTTTGTTCTGTGGCTACTCAACCGATAGCGAGGACGGCGAGCCCGCGTCGCCGGAGGAAAAGAACGACGTGGGCCGATCGGAGCTATCCGATCTGGCAGCAAAAATATGAGGGAAAGAGTTTGCTGCGTGCGCAGAACTTTCCCTGCGCGCCGGTGTTCCATCGCGCGAGTAAAAAAGCCGGCCGCACAGTTCGATGCGGCGGGGCCGATCAAGCGCTGTTGCACCCGGCGGGGGCTCGGGGTCGGGCATGCCCGGTGCGCGCGGATCACAGGGATTTTAGATGCATCAGCTGCAATACGTTCACCAACCGACGGTTGGACAACACGAGGCTTGATTCCGAGAGCTTTTTCTCAGTGCCGAAGGCGCAAGATAGTTGCAGGAACTCAGCCTTGGCGCGGCACGTTGCTAAGTCGTTGACCTTCGCAAAGGATGTATGCAATGGCGAAAGGCATATCTCGCGAGGAAGAGCGACGCGGCACCGAAAAAGTTCTCTTCTGGGGCGCTGCGATCGCACTCTTGTCCTTTTTGTGTCTCTGGTGACCATCGCCCTCGTCGGGACGTCCTGATCTGTTTAGACAGCAGGATTGGATCGGCGGGCGCGAGGCCTTGTGAGCTTAGGGGCGCATGCCGGGCTGCTGCACCCCATAAGCCGCTCCCATCCGCCGTTTGTCTTCGCGATCGCGAGTCGGGCAGCAACGGGCTGAATTCAGAAAAATTAATTGCGCGGGTCACAACCTACAGCAACACTGTCCCCAATCCGACCCGATCGGCTGTCCTTCGCTGGAGACGAAAAGCCACGAGCGGACGCTACAGGCCCAACTTCTCCCGGAGTGCATCAATGCGTTTAGAAGCTTCCGCCTTGCTGAGGCCATCAGCATAGGCGTCAGGGTCGTCGGCCTGTTCGGCAAGAGTTTTCAAATAGGAGGCTTGTGCGGGAGTCATTGGGTCATCTCCGCTGACCCAATCTTCCGGGTCCTTTTCAATATTTGCCGATGCCTCGATTTTGGGGTTGTGCCGGTCGCCCATGCTCAATCTCCCTTGATGATCACCAAAATGAGAAATGATCGTGATTTGTTCCGCCAATTTGGTAGGTGGGGTATTCGGCTTGCGCCCCTTCTTCAACGGTGATGCAAGAAGGTGCTGCGCTTCGAGCTGATGAGAAAACGTGGTCTGTCCAAACAGCCACAAGCATCAGGAAGGAAGCGCAGCATGACCAAGGGCTGTTTTCGACGAGGCCCATCCTTTATTCGCGCGACCAGCGTCGCGGCCGTGAATGTCTGAGCACAAGTTGGCCGGCTGGATTGGCCTTCAACTTCCAACCGATCGAAGACGCGGCCCAGCAGCGCCAGGCCGGAGGGACGAAAGACGTCAGCTTGCTCTGCTTTGGGACCAACTGGCATGACACCCTTGATGCAGGACCAGCCGACAGAATCGAAACTAATTGGGCGCTATTACAGGGTTCAAGCTGGAGACAGCCGATGGCCTTAGAGTCTCGTGCTCATGCCGGTTCGATATCCGTTTGGGAGAAGTCTTTGCCGATGAAAAGCAGCGGTTCGTCTGCACGCTTTGCCAAAGCATAGGAGAGGCAATCGGCAAAATTCAGCGCCGCCGGGTGATGGCCCTTGCCGTAGGTCAGCCAACCCTGGGTCGCAAGATCAACCAATTCGGAGTCGACAGGAATGATGTCGGCCTCGACTTTGCGCAGCCAAAGATCGATCTCGGCCAACGCGTGTTCGCCGCGCCTGCTGACCAGCACCATGCGTGCCTCGAGCACGCAGGTTGCCGGGATCAGACGGATTGGGTCGGAGACCAGCGCTCGTTCCAGCCTTGCTGCCTCAGGCTCGCTCCGAAGGATCGCTACAACAGCTGAGGTATCGATCACCATCAGTTAGGGATTCCATGCTCGTCATACCCGATGATCTCCTCGTCGCTGCGACTATCCAGTTCAGGCAATCGTGCCACTCTTTCTCGGATGGCGCGCAATTCTGCCAGCAAACGCTCCTGAGCGGTCTCTCCAAAGCCCAAGCGGTGCAAGCGCTCGCTAAGGGCCTGATGAATGGCTGCTGTCTTACTGATACCCTGGCGGCGTGCGAGTTCATCGGCGAGAGCAACGGTGGCTGGATTTTTGATGTTCAGGGACACGACAAACTCCAAAAATCTACCTTTCTGGCAATTTCTACCACAGTTCTCTAGGCTCTTCAACATACCTGCCAGCCTCGCCTACACCCGCGCCGGATTGACCACGACAATCGCCAGGCCGACGCCTGCCAAGCGGCGACCGCCAGTCTCCCGAAGCTGCCTGTCGACTCCAATCCGACAACGGCCGGCGAGGAACTCTACCGGGCCGCAGTAAAGGGCGTTCCGGCAGCGGTCCATGGAGGGTGAAAGCAGTCCCTTCATCCTGTCAGACGCACCTAACGAGCCGCTGATCCTCCGTCGCGATGCCACCCCTTGAATATAGCCGCCTGCTGGAGCGGCGATGGCCAGTCAGGCACCGGGTTGCTGAGCTATCGCGGTCGCGCACCGCATTTCGCAAGTCTCTGCACGTCATGCCACGATCGCCGGTTTTGCTTGTTGCAAGGCCGGCGCTCCTGCCTTTTCTAATTGTCCCCGACCGCGGCACGAACCAATTCGCGGTAAGAAACGGGGACCATCGTGGCGATCAACCATAATGGCAGCAAGAGAGCGGTATCGCGCGGCGCGCGTATGCTGCGCACCGCTCTCGGCCCGGCCATCGCAGGCTTTCTTGACGATCCGGCCATCGTCGAGGTGATGCTGAATCCTGATGGTCGCCTGTGGGTTGATCGTCTTAGCGAAGGACTAGTCGCAAGCAATGAAACCCTGATCGCGGCCGACGGCGAGCGGATCGTCAGGCTGGTCGCGCACCATGTCGGCGCGGAGGTGCATTCGGACTCGCCGCGTGTTTCGGCCGAACTGCCCGACACCGGCGAACGGTTCGAGGGTCTGTTGCCGCCTGTCGTTACGGCGCCAACCTTCGCCATCCGCAAGCCGGCAGTCGCGGTGTTTACGCTTCAAGACTATGTCGCTGCCGGCATCATGACCGAAGGCCAGGCTGACGTCCTGCAGCTTGCCGTGGGGACACGCAAGAACGTGCTGGTGGCCGGCGGCACGTCGACCGGCAAGACGACGCTGGTCAACGCGTTGCTGGCGGAGGTGGCCAGGACCGCCGAGCGCGTCGTGCTGATCGAGGATACGCGCGAGCTGCAGTGTGCAGCGCCCAATCTTGTGGCGCTGCGCACAAAGGATGGTGTCGCCTCGCTTTCCGATCTGGTGAAGTCGGCGTTGCGGCTTCGGCCCGACCGCATCCCCATCGGTGAGGTCCGTGGCGCAGAAGCGCTCGATCTGTTGAAGGCTTGGGGCACCGGCCATCCCGGCGGCATCGGCACGATTCACGCCAGTTCGGCCATTGGCGCACTGCGGCGGCTGGAGCAGCTCGTGCAGGAGGCCGTCGTTGCGGTTCCGCGCACGCTGATTGCCGAAACCATCGACCTGATTGCGGTCCTCGCTGGCCGCGGCTCTGCGCGCCGGCTTGTCGAGATCGCCTTGGTCGACGGGCTCGATCCGGCCACCGGCGACTACCGCACCCTCGAAGAATCTCGAGACCACATCGACCGCGAATTTCCACTCTCCCATGGAGCTTCAGAATGACCCCGATCCGCTTCACCTCATCGGCAATCCATAAACTTGCCGTGGAGCTGCCGTTGGCTGCGGCAGCTGCTACGATCATAACGATCACGCCTGCTCATGCTGCCGGCTCTTCCATGCCCTGGGAGGAGCCGCTTCAGCAAATCCTCGAATCGATCGAGGGGCCAGTCGCCAAGATCGTGGCGGTGATCATCATCATCGTCACCGGCCTTTCGCTCGCCTTCGGCGACACGTCGGGCGGATTTCGCCGGCTGATTCAGATCGTGTTCGGGCTGTCGATCGCTTTCGCGGCAAGTTCGTTCTTCCTGTCCTTCTTCTCCTTCGGCGGCGGAGCGCTGATCTGATGGAGGAGGAAGTCCGTGGCTTTTTCGCGCCGGTGCATCGCGCGCTCACCGAACCGATCCTGCTCGGCGGCGCGCCGCGTGCGGTCGCCATCGCCAACGGCACGCTGGCCGGCGCGGTCGGATTGGGACTTCGTTTGTGGATCGCTGGTCTCGTTATCTGGGCGATCGGACATATCGCAGCCGTCTGGGCGGCAAAGCGCGATGCACAGTTCGTCGACGTGGTTCGCCGGCACCTGCGCTATCCCGTGCATTTCGGCTGCTGAGGTTTTTCGCCATGATGAACCTCGCGGAATATCGAAAGAAGAGCGCCAGCCTCGTCGACTATCTGCCTTGGGCCGCCCTGGTGGCGCCGGGCGTGGTGCTCAACAAGGACGGCAGTTTTCAAAGAACGGCGCGTTTTCGCGGGCCGGACCTGGACTCCGCCACGCCGGCGGAGCTGGTCGGAACAACCGCACGGCTCAACGGCGCGCTGCGCCGGCTCGGCTCCGGCTGGGCAATTTTTGTCGAAGCGCAGCGCAATTCCGCCAGCGGCTACCCCGACAGCCGGTTCCCGGATTGCGCATCGGCGCTTCTCGAAATCGAGCGTCGCGAACAGTTCGAAGAGTCCGGCGTGCTGTTTGAAAGCAGCTACTTTCTTACCTTCGTGTGGCTGCCTCCGGCCGAGGAAGTGTCGCGAATGGAGAGCTGGCTCTACGAAGGCCGGGAAAAGACCGGTGTCGATCCGTGGGAGCTCCTGAAGAGTTTTGTCGATCGCACCGACCGCGTGCTCAACCTCATCGAAGGTTTCGTTCCCGAAGCTGACTGGCTCGATGATGGCGAGACGCTGAGTTACCTGCACTCCACCATTTCGACCAAGCGGCATCGCGTTCGTGTCCCAGAAACGCCGATACATCTCGATGGGCTATTGGTCGATCAGCCGTTGGCCGGCGGGTTAGAGCCGAGGCTTGGCGAAGCGCATCTGCGCACGCTCACCATCACCGGGTTCCCGACCATGACCTTCCCGGGGATTCTCGACGACCTCAATCGGCTTGCTTTCCCCTATCGCTGGTCGACGCGGGCGATCATGCTCGACAAGACCGACGCGACGAAGCTGGTGACGAAGATCCGTCGCCAGTGGTTCGCCAAACGCAAATCGATCGCCGCAATCTTGAAGGAGGTGATGACCAACGAGGCGTCAGTCCTCGTTGATACCGACGCGGCCAATAAGGCGGCCGATGCGGACGCGGCCCTGCAGGATCTCGGTTCAGATCAGATCGGCGAGGCTTACATCACCGCCACCACAACGGTTTGGGATGCCGATCCGTCAATCGCCGACGAAAAGCTGCGTCTGGTCGAAAAGGTCATTCTGGGCAGGGACTTCACTTGCATCGCCGAAGGCGTCAACGCCGTCGAGGCTTGGCTCGGCAGCATCCCTGGCCACGTCTACGCCAATGTCCGCCAGCCGCCGATCTCGACTCTGAACCTCGCCCACATGATTCCACTTTCGGCGGTCTGGGCTGGACCGACTGAGGACGAGCATTTTGGCGCACCGCCGCTTTTCTTCGCCAGAACGGAAGGCGCCACACCGTTCCGGTTCAGCCTTCACGTGGGCGATGTCGGCCACACCCTCGTCATCGGCCCGACCGGTGCCGGCAAGTCGGTCCTGTTGGCGATGATCGCCCTTCAGTTCCGGCGTTACGAGCACAGCCAGCTTTTTGCCTTCGACTTCGGCGGCTCAATCCGCGCGGCCATGCTCGCCATGGATGGCGATTGGCATGATCTCGGAAGCAATGCCGGAAGTGGGCAGGGGCCCGACGATCCGTTGCCCTTGCTCACTTTGGCCGATCTGTCGGGCGACGCTCACACCGTTTCGCTACAGCCGCTCGCCCGCATCCATCATACGCCAGAGCGAGCCTGGGCGGCCGACTGGCTTGTCGACATTCTTCTGCGCGAAGGCGTGCCCATCACACCGCTGGTCAAGGATCATCTGTGGTCGGCGCTGACGTCGCTGGCCTCTGCACCCGTCCAGGAGCGGACGCTGACTGGCCTGGCCGTGCTGCTGCAGTCGTCGCCGTTGAAACAGGCGCTCCGTCCTTATTGCATCGGTGGCCCCTATGGCGGGCTGCTCGATGCCGAGCACGAGCGGCTGGGCGAAGCTTCGGTCCAGGCGTTCGAAACCGAAGGCCTGATCGGCACCGGTGCTGCGCCCGCCGTGCTTGCCTATCTGTTCCACCGCATCGAGCAGAGGATGGACGGCCGGCCAACACTGCTGCTCATCGACGAGGGCTGGCTGGCGCTCGACGATGGCGGTTTCGCTGACCAGCTGCGCGAATGGTTGAAGACGCTTAGGAAGAAGAACGCCAGCGTCATCTTCGCCACCCAGTCGCTTTCGGACATCGACGGATCGCCAATCGCACCCGCCATCGTCGAAAGCTGCCCGACGCGGCTGTTCTTGCCGAACGAGCGCGCCATCGAGCCGCAGATCACCGAAATTTACCGACGCTTTGGTCTTAACGATCGCCAGATCGAGATCGTCGCCCGAGCGACACCGAAGCGCGACTATTACTGTCAGAGCCGCCGCGGCAACCGCCTGTTCGAGCTTGGCCTCGGTCCGCTCGCGCTCGCGCTCTGCGCCGCGTCATCCAAGTCAGACCAGGCCGCGATCGACCGGATAGTCGCCGAGGCCGGCCGAGACCATTTCCTCGAGGCCTGGCTTACGAACCGCGGTCTCTCCTGGGCGGCAGACCTCATTCCCAATCTCACTGACGTGATCGACCAATCCACAAAGGAGCTTTCCTCATGAATTCCGTTCTTGCAGGTCGCCGTATCCGTCGCATGGCGGCAGCCGGCGCAATCGTCGTCGCGACGGCGCTGTCATCGGCACCAGCATCGGCACTGATCGTGTTCGACCCAAAGAACTACGCCGAGAACCTGCTTTCGGCATCGCGTGCCCTGGAGCAGATCCACAACCAGATCACCTCGCTTCAGAACGAAGCGCAGATGCTGATCAACCAGGCGAAGAATCTCACTTCGCTGCCGACCTCGCTGCTTGGCCAGATTGACGCCAATTTTTCCGAGATGAAGAGCCTGCTCGGCGAGGCCGACAAGCTGGCCTACAGCGTCCAGGACATCGAGAGCCAGTTTACCTCCGCTTACGAAAATTTCGGTTCGGATCTGTCGAGCCAGCAGCTTGTCGACGGCGCGCGTCAACGCTGGCAGACCTCGGTGTCGGCCTTCGAGCATTCGCTGAAAACCGGCGCCGTCGCGGTCGACAACATCGCGGGGACACAAGAGCAGACGAGTGCGCTGGTCGGTGCCAGCCAGTCCGCTGTCGGCGTGCTTCAGGCAACGCAGGCCGGCAACCAGCTCCTCGCCGTGCAAGCCAAGCAAGTTGCCGATCTCACTGCGATGGTGGCCGCACAAGGACGAGCCGAAGCCCTTGAGCAGGCGAGGCGGGCGGCCGCGCAGGAGCAGGCACGCGAACAGTTCAGCCGTTTCATGACGGGCAGCAGCTACAGCCCGTCATCCGTAAAAATGTTCCACGACTGAGGCGAGAGTCGCATGGATCTCAAGATCGCCGCCCGGATAACAGCCGTTCTTGCCCTTGGCGCCGCCATGACCGCCGCCTCCATGGCGCTGCGCGGCGACGGCTCGCAGGACGCGTCCTCCCCGCGCTCCGCACATCCGGGCGGCGAGCCGGCTGGGGTCGAGCTTGCGCGATGCCGGGCCATCGGCATGGCGGCCGTTGATGACAAAGCCTGCAGGAAAGCCTGGGCGCAAAGCCGCCGACGCTTCCTGCAACCATCCCGCCCCATCGCGCCAAACGCGGCTCCGTGGATCGAGAAGGACCAGAGCCGAATGCTGCCGCTCCAACCGCCAACTCCGCCTCGCGCGGAAGACCGGCCCCATCCCGAAGCGGTGGCGCCATGAACGACACCGGCGTGATCGATCGCTTCCTGGAGACCTTTACCCGCTATATCGACTCTGGCTTCGGGCTCCTCGGCGGCGAGGTGGCATTCCTCACCTCCACTCTGATCGTCATCGACATCACGATTGCCGGCCTGTTCTGGGCTTGGGGTGCGGATGAGGACGTCCTGCACCGACTGGTGAAAAAGACGGTCTATATCGGCTTCTTTGCCTTCATCATCGGCAACTTCAATCGTCTGGCCGGGATCGTCTTCGAGAGCTTTTCCGGGCTCGGTCTGAAGGCGGGAGGTTCGGCACTTTCGGGCGCCGCACTGCTGCAGCCGGGCCGCGTCGCGCAGGTCGGCGTCGATGCCGGTAATCCAATCCTCGAAGCCGCCAGCCAGTTGATGGGCTACGTCTCGTTCTTCGAGAATTTTGTTCAGATTGCGGTCCTGATGATCGCCTGGGCGATCGTGCTGATTGCGTTCTTTGTTCTCGCCGTGCAGATCTTCGTCACGCTGGTCGAATTCAAGCTGACGACGCTTGCCGGCTTCGTGCTGATCCCTTTTGCGCTGTTCAACCGGACCGCCTTCCTCGCTGAAAAAGTGCTCGGCAACATCGTTGCCTCCGGCGTGAAAATCCTGGTGCTCGCCGTCATCGTCGGCATCGGCTCGGGCCTCTTCGGCGAGTTCACTCAAGGCTTTGGTGCCGAACAACCGACGATCACCGATGCGCTGTCGCTTGTCCTGGGCGCTCTCTCGCTAATGGGGCTGTCGATCTTCGGTCCCGGCATCGCGACGGGGCTGGTTTCTGGTGCTCCGCAACTGGGCGCAGGTGCCGCCGTTGGCACGAGCCTCGCCGTTGGTGGCCTTGGCGTAGCCGGCGCGGTGGGCGCCCGCGCGGCAATAGGCGGCGCAGCAGGCGGGCTCAGTGCAGGCGGGCGCATGTCGGCAGCCGCCGCACGGGGTGGCGCGCATCTGGCCGGCAGCACTTCGGCCGCCTGGGAACTTGCCGCAGCCACATCTGGAAGAGGTGGCGCAGGCTCAATCGCCGCCGGCATGGCGGGTGTCGCAAGGGCTGGTGCCAGCGCTGCCGTTCAACCCGTCAAACAGGCAATGTCGCGCGCCGCGTCAGCCCTGTCCGATAGCTACGAGGCCGGCCGCTTGGCAGCTTGGGCTGCGACGAGTGGAGAGCGCTCGTCGGGAACGGCTTCCTCCGGTGACTGGCCGACCACCGAAACCAGTGCCGACTCCCCGCCCGCATGGGCAAAACGCATGAAGCGCGGCCAGGCTATGAGCCATGGCGCCAGCGTCGCCGCGCACTCGGTCCACTCCAGCGACGATGGCGGCGGCTCGATGAATGTTTCCCTCGACCAGGACGACCGCCAATGACCCCCTTTAGACGCCCTTTCGTTCGTTACGGAAAAACGCTTCACCCCGAGACGCCATATCAGCGTGCAGCCCAGATTTGGGACGAGCGCATCGGCTCGGCTCGCGTCCAGGCGAAAAACTGGCGGCTGATGGCCTTCGGCTCGCTCGTCTTGGCCGGCGGTTTTGCATCCGCATTGGTCTGGCAGTCGACGCGCGGCTCAGTGGTTCCCTGGGTGGTGGAGGTCGACAAGTTCGGCGAAGCGCAGGTTGTCGCTCCGGCCGTTGCCGACTATCGGCCGACCGATCCGCAGATCGCCTGGCATCTGGCCCGCTTCATCGAACAGGTCAGAAGCATTCCGGCCGACCCGGTCATCGTCCGCCAAAACTGGCTGCGCGCCTACGACTACACCACAGATCGCGGCGCCATTTCCCTCAATGATTACGCTCGCTTGAACGACCCTTTTGCCAAAGTGGGCAAACTCCAGATCGCCATTGAGGTTTCCAGCGTCATCCGTGCTTCGCCGGATTCCTTCCGCGTCGCCTGGGTCGAGCGCCGCTACGAGAATGGCAGCCTGGCCGGAACCGAGCGCTGGACCGCAATCCTCACAATCGTGATCCAGCCACCCCGCGACGCCGACCGGCTGAAAGCCAATCCCCTCGGCGTCTATGTCAACGCCATCAACTGGTCGAAGGAGCTTTCATGATGCGTGCGGCACGAACAAGAACATCGGCGAGACCGGCCATGCGCATTTCGCCCAAGGCGCGTATGCTTGCCCTGGCAATGCTGTCAGCAACGGCGCTCGCCGGCTGTGCGTCGAAGAAATACATTCCGCCGGAGATCAATTATGACGATGCGGCGCCTGCCGTGCGGAAGGTCGACCCGGCTGGTCCGGTGAGGGTGGTGGAAGTGCCGAAACTGCTTCCACTGCCTGGTCAGTTGAAACCGGTCGAGGCCACGAAGGTGAAGCCGGAGCCAGCCGATCCGACGCAGCGGATCAGCCAGGCCAATGAGGCCGCACGCATGCAGCCGGTTCGCGACGGTTTCGTCAATGCCATCCAGCTCTATCCCTGGAGTGAGGGCGCGCTCTACCAGATCTACGCCGCACCCGGCCAGGTCACCGACATCGCCTTGCAGCCCGGCGAGCAGCTTGTCGGCTCCGGGCCAGTCGCCGCCGGTGACACAGTGCGCTGGATCATCGGCGATACGCAAAGTGGGACAGGGGAGCGCCAGCAGGTCCACATTCTTGTGAAGCCGACACGGCTAGACCTCCAGACCAACCTCGTCATCAACAGCGACCGCCGCACCTATCATCTCGAGCTCCGCTCGACCGAAAAGACCTACATGGCCTCCGTCTCCTGGCAGTATCCGCAGGACCAGCTGATTGCGCTGCGGCGCCAGAATGCGCAGGCTTCCGCCGCAAAGCCGGTCGCGACCGGCGTCGACCTCCAGAAACTGAATTTCCGCTACCGCATCGAAGGCGATGCCGCCCCCTGGCGGCCGCTTCACGCCTTCGACGACGGTGCAAAGGTCTACATCGAGTTCCCATCGGGCGTAGGGCAGGGGGAAATGCCGCCGCTGTTCGTGATCGGCCCTTCGGGTGGTTCGGAACTGGTCAACTACCGCGCTCGCCAGAATTATTACATCGTTGACCGGCTGTTCGCTGCCGCGGAATTGAGGCTCGGCGACAAGACAAGCGAAAAGCGTGTCCGCATCGTGCGGACGGACGCGAAACGACGCCAGCCTGGCGCGGGGCTGTTCCGATGACCGAACCTGCAAATGCACCCAACCAGGACATTCGAGCCGAACTGCGCCTGCGGCCCGAACCGGCTAGGGTCACGCGGTTGTCGCGCAAGGTGCTGATAGGCGTTGGTGGCGTTGCCGGCGCTGCGATCCTCGGCACGTTGATTTGGGCGCTCGACACTAGACGGCGCGGCACCGAACAACCGCCCGAGCTCTTCACCACTGAAAACCGCTCCACCGCCGACGGGCTGCAGACCCTGCCGAAGGATTATGCCGGGATTCCGCAGCTCGGCCCCGCGCTGCCTGGCGACCTCGGCCGGCCGATCTTGCGTGCGCAGGAGCGCGGCCAGCCGACCGGGGCGCCGAACATCAGTGGACCGCGCGCCGATCCGGAAGAACAGCGCCGCCTGGCCGAGATCGAGGCTGCCCGCGTGGCAAAACTGTTCACCAATACCAACGCGCGGTCGCATCCGGTAAGACAGGATGCAAACACGGTCGCGAACACACTGTCCAGCCCGACACCGCCGATCGGGGAGCCACCGATCGATCCAGGCCCCGCTCAAAACATGCAGGACCGCAAGCTCGCTTTCATCAATGCCGGACCGGATCGCCGCACCGTCAGCCCCGATCGGCTCGCCGAGAAGGCCTCGCCCTATGTCGTGCAGGCTGGTAGCGTCATACCGGCAGCCCTCATCACCGGCATCCGTTCCGACCTGCCCGGCGAGATCACCGCTCAAGTCACCGAGAACGTCTACGACAGCCCGACGGGATCATACCTCTTGATCCCGCAGGGCGCGCGGCTGATCGGCCAGTATGACAGCCAGGTGGCCTTCGGTCAGTCGCGCCTGCTGCTGGTCTGGAACCGGCTGATCATGCCCAACGGCACCTCGATCGTGCTGGAGCGGCAGCAGGGCGCGGGCGCTGAAGGCTTTTCCGGGCTGGAGGACGAGGTCGACCATCATTGGGGCCAGATGTTCCGGGCCGCGGCGCTGTCGACGGTGCTCGGCATTGGAGCATCGCTTGGGTCCAACGGCGATGAGAGCGACATTGCCAAAGCCGTCCGCGAAAGCGCGCAGGATTCAGCCTCCAATATCGGCCAGCAGATCGTGCGCAATCAGCTCAACGTGCAGCCGACGCTCACGGTGCGGCCCGGTTTTCCGGTTCGCGTGATCGTCAATCGCGACCTTGTTCTTGTGCCGTACGGTGCTCAGAAGGATCCGTCATGACCAAGCTGAAACTCTCCGCCATTCCCGATGACCGTCCGGTCAAGATCACCGTCGAACTGCCCGGCGCCGTTCATCGCGATCTCGTTGCCTATGCTGAATTGCTCGGCCGTGAGAGCGGCCAGACGATCGCCGATCCAGCAAAGCTGATCGCACCAATGCTGGCACGATTCATGGCTACCGACCGGGCATTCAGCCGAATGCGTTTCGATACGAAGTCAGGGTAATCACAAAGGCAGCGAACCGGCGCGATCAAGGCAGCCTGTGTTAAACCCCGGTCGCCAGTAGCTGGGTAGGCACGCCGAGCACGGGGCCAGCTTCGGCGAGCCGACGGTCGAGCGTATGCACTGTGGCACCGTGTTCCGACGCGGTGGCGAGATGAAGTGCGTCGCCCGCGCGCAGCCCTAGAGCGTACTGATCGACGAACTTAGCCGCTGCCCGGAAATGCCCGCCCGTCACCGACAACACCGTGAAACTCTCCGCGACAAGCTTATTGAACATCGCCAGCGCCTTGGCACGTTGCGCCACCGTGATCTGGCCAGTCCGCAGCTTGATTGCCATGGCGGAGGACAATTCGGTGACGGTCCAGTCGCTTATCAGCAGCTGCGCCGGATCCTGCTCTGACAGCCAGGCCTGAGCTCGCGGGCTCGCGGCCTCGTTCGAAAGCGCCGCGACAATTATCGACGTATCGAGATAAACCATCAGTAACGATCGCCGTCCCGCATCGTCCGCACCAGATCGGCAGCGTCCTGTACCTGGGGCGTCATAGCTGTGCTCAGCGCCTGAAGCATTGCCCTATCGATCGGCTTTCGTGGTTTAGCCACGGTTGTAAGCCGTGCGACCAACTTGCCGCGTCGGGTGATGTCGACTGAATCGCCAGCTTCGACCCGGTCTATGAGTTCACTGAGATGTGCCTTGGCGTCAGCCAGATTGATCGCGTTCATGCCACGCCCCCGATCATGTAAGTCACGCTCCTGACCATGTAGATGGTCATATAGCGCATCGACTTTGGCAAATCCAGCCATCTTTATTCAGCATCTCGAAGGGGCGCGAGCCGCGTGGAAGGCCGGCGACATGGTCGTGGTGCGCTCGACGATCTAGGAAACTCAGACAGGTGGATTCCCTTCCAAGAACCCGCCGTTCAAGATAATGGCCATCGACATCCACCAGTTCAGGGACGGCAAGATCGCCAAGACTTGGCATATTGAGGATTGGCTAGGAGTGTCTTTTTCCAAATGGGCGCATTTGACCGTCCGGCCCTCCTTCGCAAGAAGGACAATGACGAAGACAGGTTCCAGCAGGATCTCTGGCCGGCCATTGATATCGATCGTTTCTTCGGACGCGTTGTGAAACGGCGACACTGGGCCGGGTCTCCAGGACTGGTGTCTGCCCCACCGATCCGAGGCTAGGGGCGAGTATTGCGCGTGACTGTTGAGCAAAGTGACGGAGCGAGCTGGCCGCGCCTTGGGGTACATGCGAACAGCACTACCAAGATTTGGCGAGTGACAGCCAGGATCAGTCGTACGCATCATCGTCCAACTCAAAGGGTGAGGAGATGATGCGGTGGTAAAAAGGAACACGCCGAGATCCGGCCACCAGACACACTCGAGCAAGATCAACGACGAGAATGTCGCGGTGCCTCTGTCCGTAGGAGTCGGTCGGGCGCACGCCCATCACGGGGAATTCCTCCAGGGCGTTTTTGAAGGGGAAAATGGACGGCTTTGTCGCGGCCTCGTCACGCTTCCGCTCACGGCGCAAGAGTCGTTAGCGACCTTCTGGCCACATGAACAAGAGGGCATTCGGCCGCGACCTGCAAACCGGACCAAAGCAGCGCGCGCCGCGGCCCTCACGCTCGAGCATATCGGAATAGCTGGGGGAGGGGGAGAATTGACGATCGAAAGCACTATACCGATAGGGCACGGCTACGGTTCCTCGACGGCAGACGTCATTGCGTCGATCCGCGCGGTCGCGGCTGCTGCGGGCCTCGTGCTGCGCCAGTCAACGGTTGCGCGACTGGCGGTTGCCGCGGAAAGCGCGAGCGATGCCATCGCGTACTGTGATCAAGCTCTGCTCTTCGCTCACCGGGAAGGCCGTACAATCGAATACTTCGGGGGCGAGTTCCCGCCCTTTGTGGTGGTGGGTTTCAGGGATGGCAGTGCCCCGCCCATCGATACGCTGGGCATGCAACGGGCACGCTACGATAGTGAGGAAATCGGGGTCTTCCGTGTTCTGCGCGGATTGGCGTACCGCTCAATCCAGCAACAAGATCCCCGTCTGCTGGGACGTGTCGCAACCATCAGCGCCAGTATAAGTCAGAGGCATCTGCCGAAGGCAGCTTTCAACACTGTTCTGGACATAGCCAGGGAGCATGACGCATGCGGCGTGCAAGTGGCCCACAGCGGCACATTGATCGGCATCCTCCTGGATGCTGCCGCACCGCGACCAGCCATGCGCGCCGTCGAACTCGCAAGGCAGTTGAGGGGCGCGGGCTTCAAAGATGTTCATACATTTGCCCTTAACGCCGAAACGAGAGTAATCCAGTGAGCGCAGGTGAAGACTACTTACGCGCCTATGAAACACCGCGATTTGCCCAGCTCGCGCCTAACCTCAACGCCGCCTGCTTTCCCCTCATGAAGCTGATGCCCGCCCGGTTCATGGTCGACCGTGCACAAGCATCAGGACGCCTTAAGCGCGGTGGGCACATCATTGAAACGACGTCGGGCACATTCGGCCTGGCCATCGCCATGCTAGCTGCCGCCCGTGGCTATGGGCTTACGCTCGTCACGGCCTCCAGCCTCATCGACCTGAAACTCAAGAGGCGGCTGGAACACCTCGGTGCCAAAGTGATGGCCATCGATGATCCTCAGGGAGACGGCAATCAGCGTGGTCGCCTTGAGTACCTTCAGAAGACCTTGCAAGATAGCCCGGACACGTATTGGCCACGACAGTACGACAGTCCGCAAAACCGCCTTGCCTACGCGCGCCTGGCGGATCTCGTTGTTCGCTCATTCGGCCGCGTCGATTGCCTCGTCGGCTGCGTCGGCACAGGGGGATCGTTGTGTGGAACCGGAGGTTTCCTTCGTGAGCTCTTTCCAGATCTCAGGATGATTGCTGTCGATACCCACAGAAGCATGCTCTTCGGCCAGCCTGTCGGAAGGCGCATGCTGCGCGGGCTCGGCAACAGTGTTTTGCCGGACAATGTTCGACATGAGATGATCGACGATATTCACTGGGTGGGCGCCTTACCGGCTTACGCCATGGCGCATGGGCTCTTTCGCGATCACGGGCTTTTCATGGGCCCGACCAGCGGCGCCGCTGCCCTGGTCGGCGCATGGTTCGCCAAGCAAAATCCCGAAGCCTCCACCGTCGTGATAATGCCAGATGAAGGGCATCGGCATTCGGATACAGTCTACAACCCGGATTGGCTCGCCGGCTTGAAGGACTGGCCAATTTCAATTCCCCTTGAGCCAACAGTTCTCAAGCAAATTCGCCCGGCCGAGGAAACGGCATGGACGAGGTTTCCTTGGGACCGTAGAACTCTAAACGCCGTTCTCGCACAGTTTGACGGCTCGTCCCCGGCGGAACGACAGGTCTAATTCAGAATTTTGACGCGACAAGGCAGCACCGGCCAAGAGTCAGACGGGGTACATCACCCGGTGAAGAAAATCCTTTGTGCGTTCGTGCTTCGGGTGTCGAAGGAGCTCCTTGGCCGGACCTTGCTCGACGATCCGGCCGCCGTCGAGAAAGAGGACACTATCGGAAACCTCCCGGGCGAACTGAATTTCATGCGTAACGACGAGCATGGTCATGTTCTCGTCTGCGAGCGCGCGCATTACCTGCAGGACCTCGCCGACCATTTCCGGATCAAGTGCGGAGGTCGGCTCGTCGAAAAGGATGGCCTGTGGGCGCATCGCCAGGGCGCGGGCGATGGCCACGCGCTGCTGCTGGCCGCCTGACAACGACGCGGGATAGGCATTCGTCTTGTCGGCCAAGCCGACGCGGTTGAGCAGTGCCATTGCCCGCTCGCGGACCTGTTTCCTATTTTCCTTCAGCACGTATAGGGGCCCTTCCATGACATTTTCCAGGGCGGTGCGGTGCGGAAACAGGTTGAAGCGTTGGAAGACCATCGAGACGCGGGTGCAGATGGTATGAACCTGGGGCGAGGCGGCATCCACCACGGTGCCATCGATACTGATGCGACCGCGCTGATAGTTTTCAAGCCCGTTCACACAACGCAGAAGCGTCGATTTGCCGGAACCCGACGGCCCAATCAAACACACGACCTGTCCCTTGACGATCTCGGCGTTGATCCCCTTGAGAACCTCGTGGACCCCGAAGGACTTGTGCACGTCGTCGAAGATGATCATCCTGCCGCCCCAAGATAGATTTCCACTTTACGCATAAGCAGATTCAGCGGAACCGTCAGGCACAGATAGAGCAGTGCCACCAGGGTAAATACTGTCATGTTGTCGAATGTGGAGGACGCAAGCATCTTGCCCTGCATGGTCAGCTCTTGAACCGAAATCACCGACACAAGCGAGGAGTCCTTTAGCAGCATGACCATGTTGTTGGCGTAAGGTGGCAGGATAATCTTGAATGCCTGCGGCAGCACGACGCGGCGCATCATCAACGGACGCTTCATCCCGATCGATTTTGCCGCTTCGACCTGACCCGTATCGACCGCCTCGATGCCAGCCCGGAAAGTTTCCCCGAGATAGCAGGAGTGAGCCAGCCCCAGCCCGATCGTGCCAGCCTGAAGGGCAGTCAGGTTGATGCCGATATCGGGCGCTACAAAGTAAATATAAAAGAGAACGACGAGGAGCGGGATGCCGCGCACGAAGTCGACAAGGAGCCGTGTCGGCACTGCGAGAGAGCGAATCCCAGACGTTCTGAACAACGCCCAGACAAGACCGAGCGCGGTCGCAAGGCACAGCGCAAAAAGGGTTATCATGACGGTCAGCCAAACGCCGTTAAGAAGAAGCGGCAGATATTCCGTTGCGTGCGCGATGAATTTGGTCATGGCCGGCTGTTATTCCTCTTGGCACGTACCCTGGCCGACAAAGCCGGTCATTCCGACGCGATCCTATGGTCCTGCCAGCCGGCGCGCGTTTCGCGGTCCATGCGCGATGGCCTTCAGAGACCATATTTGGCAAATATTCTCCTGAGTTCGCCACTTTCTTTCAACTTCGCGATGGAAGCGTTCACCTTTTCGAGAAGCAGTGGGTTTTCCTTGGCAACCGCCAACGCGACCTCGCCTTTTTTCATCGGCTGATAGCCGTCGACGAGGCGAACACCCAGTTCGGGATTCTTTGACAGCTGGTACGCGACGATTGGGGCGTCACCAAAGCCGGCCTTGATGCGACCCAGGACCACATCACGCATCATATCAGCGATCGAGTCGTAGAGTTTGACTTGGCCGAATACGCCAAGACCTTCCAGAGCGTCAGCGTAGGTTGAGCCGATCTGCGCGCCGACAGTTTCACCCCTGAGCTCTTCGAGTGTGTAGTTTTTGCTGTCACCGGCAGCAACAAACATTGCCTCGCCGTAGGCGTAAACCGGCGTGCTGAAATCAATGACCTGCTTGCGCTTGTCCGTTATGAACATACTGGCGGAGATCAGATTGATTTTGTCGGTCGTCAATGCCGGGATAAGGGCGGGAAAGGCGTTTATTTGAAAATCGGCGGTCGTACCAAGGCTCGCGGCAATCGCACTTGCCAGATCGACCATCGCGCCTGTCGGCTTTTGGGTTGCGGTGTCGACAAACGTGAACGGCACCCCGGTTGGAGTAACGCCGACTCTGAGCGTTTCCTCGGCCATTGTCTGCGTTGCCATTCCGATACCGATAGCTGCAAGCCAGCCGATGAGCGTTTTGTGAAGCATGAACATTCCCCTTACATCATGTTTGAATCGAGGTTCCGCTCGCTAAGCGGGTTGAATTTGCCTCTCCTGGATAGCTTTTAGGAAGTCGCAATACCGTCCAATGGTGGACGAGATCATCAATCGATCAGAAATCGCATCCGTTCATGATCGTCTCTATCTTCTCTTCAGGACATCTTGGTCGCGCGTCTTTCATGAGAGGGCGTGAAATAGTCACGGCCCTCGGCAAGGTATTCCCACGCTTCGGCAACTGACTGAAATGATGGTTGTGCTTTGTCCGGACCGGTCGAACGGTCCAAGTCCTTGAGGCCACTCGCTGTCACGATGGCGACGACGCTGTCCGACCGCGCGATGGTGCCTTCTCGTCTCAAGGATTCGATAGCTGCAAATGGCGTCACGGAGGCAAGCTCGGCAAAAACACCCTCGGTGGCCGCAAGCTGCTGCTGCATCGCTACCAGGCCGAAATTGCCGACCGGCATTGCCATGCCGCCAGATTCACGCAGGGCGTTGAGCGCCTGAAACGTGCTTCGTGTGGTGCCGATCGAGATGGCAAGCGTGTCGAAGCTTGCGGGAACTTCGGCAACCAGATCTCCCTTGCCGGCAAGCGCTCTGGCCAAAGATCCATGCACTTCCGCCGCCACGAGTCTCGGCAACCGATCGATCTTGCCTTGGCTAAGAAGATCCTTAAATCCAGCCCACAGCCCGGCAAGCGCGTCCCCATAGCAAACAGGCAAGGCGCACCAGTCCGGCACGGCACCGTGCATCTGGTCGACGATTTCGTAAGCCAGGGTCTTGTAGCCCTCGATCCCGACAGGATGACTGCCGACCACGGGGCTGTGAAACGGCGACGTTGCAAACCATCCGAGGCGCTCGGTACCAGCGGCAAGCAATGGCCAACGATGCGACTTGTCGGCCAGAGGCACGACCTTCGCGCCGTATTTGCGGATTTGTGCCAGCATGGCGCCGGCAGTGCCGGAGAATGTGACAACGACGCATTTCAAGCCCGCCCGTGCAGCGTAAGCGGCAAGTGAGGCCCCGGCGTTCCCGGACGAGGCCGTCGCCACGACATGTGCGCCGCTCAAACGTGCCATCGACACCGCTACGGTCGAGAAGCGGTCCTTGTGGGACCACGTAGGATTTCCGCCCTCATCCTTGATAAGAAGGTTGGGGACGCCGAGTTGCTTTCCCAGCGTCTCGGCACTTAACAGCGGCGTCAGCCCCTCGCCCAAAGAGATTGCATCGCTGAGCGCACAAGGAAGCATGTCGGCATAGCGCCAGAGCGAGGGCAGCGCGGCACCCGTTGCGGAAGAGGCCGATGTATCTCCTGATGGATCATAGACAACCTTAAGATTGGCGGGCGCCTCCGCACTACATTTCGGGCAGCCGCGTGAGTCGATCTTCATATCGATCCGGAACAAAGCGCCGCATCGAATGCAGGAAAGTCCAACCGCGCTCATGACGGCACCCGGGTGATTGGGCCTTGCGTCTCCGTCAGCCGCTCCACTCCGTCATGGCGAACAACCACCATGTCCTCCACTTGGAGTCCCCAGCGGCCGATTTCGTAGTAGGGCGTCTCCACGCACAGCACCATTCCTTCTTCAAGGACGTCTGTACTGCGCGGCGAGAGCGTTGGCGCGTCATAACCGTCAAGGCCGATGCCATGACCGACGTGATCGCGCTTGTAGTGAGCAATTCCTTCGCGCTGAACGACACCCACCACCGCCTCGAAGAGCTGTGCCGCTGCCATGCCCGGCCGGATAATGTCGCAGGCATGCTGAACTCCGCGCAGTAGCGCTTGCTGAAGCCGATGCGCCTGCGGCGGCGGATCGCCCAGCGTGGCGATGCGGGCAATGTCGGCGCGGTAGTGCCGAAACCGCCCCCCGACGTCGAAGCGGATGATTTCTCCAGCACGCAACTTGCGGTCAGAAGGCTGGACGTTCATGAGCGCGCTACGCTCGCCAAAGCCGATGCATCCCAATACGGGCAGGGCGCCTTCCTCAACCGTTTTGACATGAAAAGCGCGCGCCACGTCTGCTTCGGTAGCACCTTCTTGAGCAACCGCGAGCGCTGCTTCAATGGAGCGTTCGGCAATTTTGGCAACTTGGCCAAGCCGTTCGATTTCATCTGTCGTCTTTACTGCACGAACCTCGCGAAGCAACGCCGTGGCTGGTACCCACGACGCATTGGGAAAATGGGCTTTGAGAGCTTCGTGATATCCTGGCGCGAGTCCCGCCTCGTCAATGCCGATCCGCCCACGGGCGAGCTGGGCTTCGTCCAATGCGGCAACCAAAGCCGCGATTGCATCGCTATGTCTCGGCAGCGCCCGAAGCTGGAGGTGTTGTCTATTCGCGCGATCCGCGGCGGTCGTCGGACCGACATCGGCATAAAAGTCGCCATAGCGCCGCACCTTGCTTACCCAGAGTTCCTGATCAGCAACGAGGTCGAGGGTACTAGTGTTGGCGATGATTTCAGGCGTGCCTTTGTCAGGAGCCGGCCACACCACATAGGCCTGCGGACCACGACGGATCCATTGCGGCAGAGCCCAGAAGCCGCTCATATAGGTCACGTTTTCCGGCGCCGTCGCTATAACTGCATCAAGCCCGGCTGCCGTCATGCATCGTTTCAGGCGCGCTTCGTTAAGCAGCATGATGGGAATCCCGAGCCTGTTTTGCTTCCACAAAGCCGAGGCCGGCGGAAATGCGCGCCGCAGCCGCCATTACTGCCTCTCCAATCTCAGCGATCTCCACATGCGGTCCCACTGACCGGGGGTAGGCCACACTTATCGCGGCGATGATTGTGCCTGATGCATCGCGAAGCGGTGCGCCGACCGCAATCAGCCCGGTAAAGTTCTCGTCCAGGGATGTTGTGTAACCGATGGGCTCGGATGCTCTGATTTGAGCAACGAGCTTGTGCGGATCCGTGACGGTGCGTACGGCAACCTGCTCCAGTGGACCTCGTCCAAGAATCCCAATGACCGCCTCGCCGCTCAGCTCCATCAGGAGTGCCTTGCCCAACGCGGTGGAGTGCAAGGGGAAGGTCTCGCCAGGTGAAGAACGAATGACGACCGGACTCTTGCTTTGCACTGTCAGGAGATAAATTCCGCAGCTGCCCCGCCTGATACCGAGGAATGCGTTGAAGCAACCTTCGGCAGCCAGCGCCTGCAGTTCTATTTCAGCCAAACCAACCAGGCGGTCTCTACCCAAGACCTTCCGCGCGAGCGCCAGAACAGAGTGTCCAAGGCGGTAGCGCCGCGAGTCTGGCGACTGCTCGACATAGCCCTGCTCTGCCAGAGTGTTCAGAATTCGCTGCACGGCGGGAGCACTTTGCTCAAGCCTGCGCGCGAGTTCGCGCACCCCGACCGCCTCGTCCGCTTCCTTGAGGAGATTGAGAACCGCAAGGCCACGTTCCAATGAAAGATTTCCTGTCACCGGCGTTCCTTATTTCGGAATGGTGTTCCTTAATATGATCAGAAAAGCAGCAATGGCCGTGCCTGTCAACAACGAATGTGCACTATAGTGTGTCGTCCTAAAGTGTGCCCAGCGACGACCATGCCGTCATGGACCTACGGGTGGTTGTCGGCCTCAACGTACAGAGGATTCGGCGCGCACAGGCCCTCTCTCAAGAGGAACTGTCGTTCCGTTCAGGATTCACGCGCGCCTATCTGAGTGGTCTCGAGGCCGGCCGTCGCAATCCCACACTCCTGTCGCTCGCAAAGCTTGCCACCGCATTGAGCGTCGACATCGAGGAGCTGACGAAACGGCCCGGCAAAAACGCCCGAGCCCCAGCTGGAGATTGTACTGTGGCGCCGCGTGGGCGGCGCAAGGGAAAATCCTGATACTCTCGGCGGCCTGCTAGCCGGTGCATTATGGCGAGTTTCGACGGATGAGCTGCTCCACGTCAACTTGCAATGCCAACGCCAGTACCTCCAGGGTATCGACGGTCGGTGAGTTTTCCTCCCGCTCGAGCTTGCCGACATAGTTGCGATCAAGGCCGGCAAGGTCCGCGAGCTGCTCCTGCGACAGGCCGGTGCCCTGGCGAAGCAACCTCAGATTGCGAGCAAAAACTGACCTCAGCCTCATGCGGCGAGGCAGTCAGAACGCGCCCTTTAGTGCCACCTACTATAGTAGTCAAACGTCATGCCGCAGGTTGCGGTCGAACCTAAGTTATTTATTGTTTTCTTTGTCTCAGTACATTGAAAGGACGTACAATGGCGGCGGTTCACGGGAGCGTCTTACAGGATCAGCTAATACAAATCTTTGAAGCAACCGCGCAGATTGACCGTGCAACCAGCGCCGCCGAGATCATTCGGCAACTGCGCAAGAGCATCGAACGTCACGGCTACGCAGCCTGTCTCGTCACCGAATTGCCACGCCAGGACACCGGATCGCTGGATGGACACATCCTTGTCAACGGTTGGCCGCAGGAATGGTACGACCGCTACATGGCTGCCGGACACTATCGCCATGATCCTTGCGTTGCTTTGTGCCGAGGTGGGATCGGGCCGTTCCTTTGGAGGGATGCCCATCACGGCTTGACGAACAGCAATGCCAGGAAGGTGATGGGTGAGGCGAGAGAGTTTGGGCTTTGCGACGGGATCTGCATCCCAATCCAGGATGCGTTTGGCGATCCCGCCTGTGTAACGGTTGCTGGAAGCGAAATTGATTTGGCGCCGGCGGTGCGCTGCACCATCCATGCCCTTGCGCGCCATGCCTACTCAGCTGCCGAACGACTCGTTGGCAGCTCGCGCAGGCGGCCGAGACAAAAGCTTTCCCAACGAGAACGTGAAATCCTGCAGTGGGTCGCGGGAGGAAAGACCGCGTGGGAGGTTTCGCGAATACTTGGCATCTCGGAAAACACCGTGACTACCCACCTGCGCAACATCAAGCAGAAGCTCAGCAGTGCCAACGTCGTGCACGCGATCGTCGAGGCTTTCCGCAGGCACGAAATCGAGTTTTGATCCATCCTCAGATCTGGGTATTTCACGGGCAATCGTCGCGTGGTCGGATGGGGTTCCATCGCGAGGAACCGCAATGATTCAGGTCCATGTCGTCGACGCGTCAAACAGCTTTGCCTATCAAGAGGAGCTCGACAGTTATTTCCGCCTGCGACATGAAATCTATGTCGATGAACGTGGGTGGCACGAACTGAGGCGCCCCGACCGGCGCGAGATCGACTCGTTTGACACTTCGGACGCGGTTCATTTGCTCGGCATCCAGCCAGGGAGAGGTGTCGTTGCCGGATCGCGTTTGGTGCCGAGCCTCCGCCCACATCTGATGAGCGAAATCTTTCCGCAACTCGCCGATGATGGCGTTCCGCGGCGACCGAATGTCTTTGAATGGACCAGGTTCTTCGTGGCGCGTGATCTTCGTGAGCCGGGCCGACCTTGCCACGCAGCCGGCGTGATCTACTGCGGAATTTTGGAATTCTGTATTCAGCGACATATCAGCAATCTGACAATCGTGTGTGAGGACTACTGGTTCGACCGCCTCGCATCGATTGGCTGGAGTCCAAAGCAGCTTGGGCCTTCGCTCAAACGCGATGATATGACAATGATTGGCCTGATGGTTGATGTCGGCCCCTCAGCCTTGATGGCGACGCGACAATTCTACCGGATAACGGAGCCAGTGCTTTGGACCGAAAGTGCAATCAAGCAGCTGGCCTCGCCGGACACCATCCGCGGGGGCGCAGCCATCTCTATCGGCCAAAACTTTGATCAAGGTTCCACAGCGCCACTCGCGACCGGCTGAAATCATGCTCTCCCAGAACGTGCGGCGACCATGGAATTGTAGTGAATGACCTGCGCACGCGCAAACGTCATGGTTCGACCGGCAGCCGGTTCGATCGCTTGATCTGCGCAAGCGCGAAGCTGGATTCGATGGAGGCTACGCCGTCCAGCCGGGTCAGCTTTTCCTTCAGGAAGCGCTCATAGGCGTGCAGGTCGCGCACTACCACACGCAGCAGATAGTCGCGCTGGCCAGTCATCAGATAGCAATCGACCACCTCCGGCCAGCGCGCGATTGCCGCGTTGAACCGCTTCAGCTCGTTCTCGCGCTGGCGCTCCAGCTTGATTGAGGCAAACACCGAGATCGGCAAATCGACCATGTCCTGATCGATCAGGGCGGCATAGCCGGTGATCACGCCCATATCCTCCATCAGGCGGACCCGGCGGGCGCAGGGCGAGGCCGAAAGGCCGACTTGCTCGGCAAGCTGCTGCGCCGTCATCCTGCCGTCGGCCTGCAGCGCAGCAATGATCTTTCGGTCGATATCGTCCAGTCGGCTTTTTGGCACGAAACGTCACTCCTGTCGTCGATGTTGGCGAAAGCAGCTAATGTAGCTGCCAAGTTCATGCAAGTTTAGCGACAATCAGCTTTTGGTCAGCTCTATGATTGCGGCGATCGAAATCGGGAGTCTTGCGGCATGGACAAACAAGAGCTGGAGGCACTTTCGACGCTGGAGAAAAAGGTGCTCTGGCTGTCGGCATGGATGATCCACAACGCCAATCATCTGCGCGAAAGCACCGACGGCCTGAAGGTCGGCGGGCACCAGGCATCCTCGGCCTCGCTGGTGACGATCATGACCGCGCTCTATTTCTCGGTGCTGAGGCCACACGACCGCGTTGCGGTGAAGCCGCATGCCTCGCCGGTATTCCACGCCATCCAGTATCTCCTTGGGAACCAGACGAGGGAGAAGCTCGAACAGTTTCGCGCCCTCGGTGGCGCGCAAAGCTATCCGTCGCGGACCAAGGACGTCGACGACGTCGATTTCTCGACCGGCTCCGTAGGGCTCGGCGTCGCGCAGACGCTGTTTGCCTCGCTTGTGCAGGATTATCTCAGCGCCCGCGACGAAAGCATGCCCGAGGGCCGGATGGTGGCGCTGATCGGCGACGCCGAGATGGACGAAGGCAACATCTTCGAGGCGCTTTTGGAAGGGTGGAAACACGGCCTGCGCAACTGCTGGTGGATCGTCGACTACAACCGACAGAGCCTCGATGCCGTGGTTCGCGAAGGCCTTTGGGAACGCTTCGAAAACATTTTCCGGAATTTCGGCTGGGACGTCGTGATCCTGAAATACGGCTCGCTGCTCGAAGCCTCCTTCACCGAACCGGGCGGCGAGGCGCTAAAGGCCTGGATCGACGCCTGCCCGAACCAGCTCTATTCGGCGCTGACCTATCAGGGCGCCTCCGCTTGGCGCAAGCGCCTGATCGCCGACATCGGTGACAAGCCGGGCCTGCAATCGCTTCTCGACCGGCGCTCCGATGCCGAGCTCGCCGCGCTGATGACCAATCTCGGCGGCCACGACCTACCATGCCTGATCGAGAGCTTCGAGACGGCACGCGGCAACGATCGGCCGACGTGCTTCATCGCATACACGATCAAGGGCTTCGGCCTGCCGCTCGCCGGCCATAAGGACAACCACGCCGGCCTGATGACCAAGGATCAGATGGCGGTCCTTCGCGCCTCGATGTCGGTCGGCGACGGGCGGGAGTGGAACGCCTTCGAGGGATTGGCGTTTGGGGATTTGGAGCTGCAACGGTTCCTCGATGCCGTTCCGTTCGCGGCAAAGGGCCAGCGGCGCCGGCACGCCCAGCGCATCGTGATCCCTGATCGTCTCGTCGCGGAGGCCAAAGGGAGCGTCTCCACGCAGGTCGGCTTCGGCAGAATTCTGGACGAGATTGCGCGGGCCGGCGGGCCGCTTGCCGATGCGATCGTCACGACATCGCCCGATGTCACGGTTTCGACCAATCTCGGCCCCTGGGTCAACCGGCGCGGCCTGTTCGCGCGTCAGTCACTCGCGGACACTTTCCGCAGCGAACGCATCGCCTCGGCGCAGAAATGGGAATTCGGCACCTCCGGCCAGCACATCGAACTGGGCATCGCCGAGAACAATCTGTTCATCCTGCTGTCGGCGCTCGGGCTGTCGCATTCGATCTTCGGCAAACGGCTGCTGCCGATCGGCACGCTCTACGATCCGTTCATCCAGCGCGGCCTCGATGCGCTCAACTATGCCTGCTACCAGGATGCGCGCTTCCTCCTTGTCGCCACGCCGTCCGGGGTCACACTGGCACCGGAAGGCGGCGCGCATCAGTCGATCGCCACCCAGCTGATCGGCATGGCGCAGGACGGACTTGCCGCCTACGAGCCGGCCTTCGTCGACGAGTTGAGCGTCATCATGCGCTTTGCGCTGCATTATATGCAGCGCGACGGCGACGCCGTGCAGTCGGAGCGCACCTGGCTGCGCGACGAGACCGGCGGCTCGGTCTATCTGCGGCTCTCGACGCGCCCGGTCGAGCAAATCATTCGTCCCATGACGCCACAGCTCGAGCAGGACATTGTCGATGGCGGCTATTGGCTGCGGCGTCCGGGTCCGAATGCCGAAGTGATCGTTGCCTACACCGGCACCGTCGCGCCGGAAGCCATCGAGGCGGTCGGCATGATGGCCGAGGACCGTCGCGACGTCGGTCTTCTGGCCGTGACTTCGGCCGACCGATTGAACGCAGGCTGGACAGCGGCAAGTCGCGCGCGCGAACGCGGCCTCGTCCATGCAAGGAGCCATATTGAAAGGCTGTTTGCCGATCTCCCAGCGCATTGCGCGATCGTCTCCGTCACCGACGGTCATCCGGCGGCGCTCGGCTGGCTGGGCTCGGTGTACGGCCACCGCACGCGCAGTCTCGGTGTCGAGCACTTTGGCCAGTCGGGGACGATCGGTGACCTTTACCGCCACTTCGGCATCGACGCCAATTCCATCGCCACAGCCGCCGACCGCATTGCTGATGGCCGCCCCATCCGCTACCTACACGCGCTGGATTGATGCTGTGAGTCGCCGTCCGGGATCGTCGGCGTAGCCAGCCCATCCCGTCCGCGGCGAAGCGAGGGTAACTCGCCATCTTGAAAGTCTACGCGGAGTCTGAACTGCGCCCACTCTCGAAGCGCACGGCAATGCCCGTGCGTGATGTACTTGGGGTCGACCGTTGAGAGCGGGCCGACCGATCTCCTTTTTTGCTTAGCCAGGCGTCAGTACACCGTAGCCGGCGCTTGGAGTAATCCGGCGTCAAATAATCGTTGTTTGCAATTGCGCAAGCCGAATTTTCCAAATAGGAACGCCGGAGGTCAACAAGGGAATGATTTTGATGGACGAAGCAATTGGGCAAAGAAATGCTGATCTGCTAGCGATGACAGCAGATATCGTCGCCGCCTATGTCCAAAGCAACGCAACGCCCGTGGCGGATCTGCCGAATTTGATCGCGAGCGTTAATTCTGCGTTGTCTGGCCTGGCCAAGCTGGTCGCTGCGCCATCGCCAATACTTACGCCCGCCGTAAATCCTAAGAAGTCGATCTTTCCCGAATACATTATAAGCCTTGAGAACGGGCGCAAGTTCAAGTCGATGAAGCGCCACCTGGGCTTGCTTGGCATGACACCTGATGAGTACAGAGCCAAGTGGGGTTTGGCGTGGGACTATCCTATGGTAGCGCCCAGCTATGCGGCTCAGCGGTCTGCGCTTGCCAAAGCTGCCGGTCTCGGCCGCAAGGCGGTTGCCAAAACGCCGCCAAAGAAAGCACCAGCAAAGCGCAAGGCCAAAGCCTGACAGTGCACGACGTCCGGGCCATGCCATCAGGTCTGGATGGCTAGATGGCCTGGCTGGGAATGAGTTGCCTGGCTTCGCGGTTCAGTAAGCGCCGCTCTCGCCACAACACAAGCTTCAGCACGGCTTGCGTCTTCACGTCCTCGCATCCTGGCGGGGGCAGGAGAGGTCGATCAATGTGCGATCGACAAGTCGAGCGGATATATCGTCGCCCTCGACAGACAATCAAATCATATCGATAAAATCGCACCACATCGATACATCACGCTCTGCTCGAAGCCACAAAGCAACTGAATCCAGCAGCGCTCCGTGCTTCAAGGGCATGGGCATACGGGTGCTGGGTAAGCCTAAATTTCTTCCCCGAGCAATATCCTGGCCTCCTTGGCAGCAGCGATGAACGCCTGGCGCGCTATCCTTGGTGGTTTTTCTCCACGGATTACGGCAAGGCATGCTTCGATTGCGGCGAGCCGCGACTTGCCCTCCGGCCTCGGCCAATCCCTCAGCAGAACTTCGGCCGCGTCGGATACCGACGTAACAACTCTGTCGCGATCGATCCGGCCGGGTTGAACGACGACGGGCTTTCTGAAACGTCTCGTACGCACGACAGCCTCCAAGAACAAAATATCTTAGCTTCTGCTGATCCTTTGCGCCACATCAAACGTCCGCAAGTAACAGAAGGTAGGACGCTATGCCCTACGATCCCCAAAAACACCCAGCCGCACGCGCTTTGCTCGCCAGTGGTTGACACAGGAAGTCTCATTTGGGTCCAAGAACACCAGAACGTATGGTCAGAGCCGCAAGGGGAAGCCAAGGAGGCGATCGGTGAAACTGCTCAACGAGCTAGCGTGGCGAAACCTTCGCCGCGCCAGACCGTTTATTCTGCTCCAGGAGAGGTCCATTCATGCCCAGACGAGATGCAAAAAAACCAGCGGCCAGACGGCCAACGAGCCCTCGTTCGCGTCCCCTGAAAGGCGAGGAGACGGAAGTGAACCACATCGTCGAAACGCAAAGTGTATCGCCAGCCCAGGCGCGAGAGCTTGTGCGGCGGCACGGAAACGATTGGCGTAAGATCGATGAAGCCGCCAAGTCTTATAAGGACGACAGCTAAGCACTTCCAAGCCGGGGGAAAGGGAGCTTTGTCACGGCAATCCGCAGAGTTGCAAATTGAGCGGATCGGCTTGAGGCGACGAATGACCACTATCGCAACGTTCATGGTCAGCCACTATATTCCCGGCCGGATGCCGCCATGTCCAGAACTCTGATTGTCGTTGGTCTGATTATAGTTGCCATAGGCCTATTGTGGCCCTGGTTGTCGCGGGTCGGTCCGGGCAAATTGCCCGGTGACATC